>JAISET010000017.1 GCA_031264015.1 Deltaproteobacteria bacterium
AATCGACGCCCGTCGCCAAATTAAAAAATCTTGACCCGACGTCAAATTAAAATAAACCCGCCCGTTGTCAAATCAGTAGATCCGAGCAGGAATATTGATTTTTGACAATAGAAAAAAAAACTCTTTACATTCCCCCGACGATTTGCTACTTTTTATTTGACGGGGGAAAGGCCGGCGCCGGGCATGACGGGCCTCGCCTGACTCGCCGGACTTGCCGGGCGCCCGCCCCCATGGCCGGCCGTCGAAAAGTTTTACCGTTCTCGCTGATTCTTAGCCGATTCTTAGCCGATTCTTAGCCGATTCTTATCAGGAAGGCTGCGGACGAAATTTCCGCGGCCTTCCTTTTTTTATGTCCGCCCGCCGGCGGGGGACAAATGAGCTCGTTATGACATAATTATTTAAACTATGATTCTTTTATACTTAAATTTATAAAATTATATAATGATAATTGATTGCAGCGTCCTATAATAAAATGATTTTAATAGGTTTATAGATGGCCTCAAAGAGCAAAACTACTCCCGGCTCCAAGCCCGGGACCCTGTTCTACACCATGGTCTCCTTTGGCACGGTGGCCGCCATCCTGGCCCTGTGGGCGGTCGTCTCGGGGCTGAAGCTGGTCAACCCGGCCTTTCTGCCGACCCCCCTCGACGTCTGGTCGGAGTTCTGGGAGCTCTGCAGGCACGGCTACAAGGACGCGAGTCTGCTGAACCACATAGGCGTCAGCATGAGGCGCCTGTTCGTCGCCCTGGCCGCGGCCCTGGCCATAGCGGTGCCCCTGGGACTGGCCGCGGGTTCGTCGAGGCTGATTCGGGCGGTCATCGACCCGGTCATCGAGTTCTACCGCCCCCTGCCCCCCCTGGCCTACTACACGCTTTTGATCCTGTTTTTGGGCATCGGGGACGAGTCCAAGGTGACCCTCCTGTTTCTCTCCGCCTTCGCGCCGCTTCTAATCGGCATCATTTTCTCCGTCCAGAAGATCCCGGCGGACAGGATCAGGGTGGCCAGGTCCCTGGGCGCGGGCGGCTGGAAGCTCCTCGTCCACGTGACCCTGCCCTCGTGCCTGCCGGACATCCTGACTGGCTTCAGGACCAGCGTGGGCCTGGCCTACGCCACCCTGGTCGCCGCCGAGATGGTGGCCGCCGTCTCGGGCCTGGGCTGGCTGGTCCTGGACGCCAGCAAGTTCATGCGCAACGACATCGTCTTTGTGGGCGTCATCCTGCTGGGCCTGATCGCCCTGGCCATGGACCTGGTCCTGAGAAAAACCATCGCCAGGGTCTCGCCGTGGCTGGACAAATGAGCGGGGCCGACGACATGGCCGGACGTCAAAAATTAGTCGGAAAGACATCGCCACGACTGTCCTCGGAGGCGCGGCTGTCCGCCCGATGTCCCGGCGGCGACCGACGCTCCCGGCCGGACGGCGGAATCGAGCCCGCGCGACGCCGGACCAATTTTTTCCAGACGGGCTTAAGTCCGCGCGACGACGACTATTTTTTTCCCGCCAGTCATGAGGCGCGAATTTCCGCCCGGATCGGCGACGTTATGTCCGACAGGGCAAATTCTAATTCAACCTGAAAAGACAACCCGCGACAAGTTCGCAACCAGCGTCACCATTGTCGGTGACCGAGGAGAGATCATGAGCAGGCTTTCGACAATCACCCTGGCCGCGGCCTTCCTGGCGGCGGTCCTCCTGGCCGCGCCGGCCTCGACTTCTTACGCCGCCGACCCCGCGGTCATCAGAATCGGCTACTTCCAGTCCCCCAACGGGGAGCTGCTGGCCAAGGGGCGGGGCCTGCTGGCGGCCCGGTTTCCCGACAGCAAGATCGAGTATATAAAGTTCGACGTCGGCCGGGACGTCAACGCCGCCTTCGCCGGGGGTTCCCTGGACATCGGCACCATCGGCACCCCTCCCGGGACGGCGGGCCTCGTCAACGAGCTCCCCTACAAGATCTACTACCTGCACGACATCATCGGCGAGAGCGAGGCTCTGGTGGTCAAAAGCTCGTCCGGGATCAACGCGATTGAGGACGTCAAAGGCAAGACCATAGCCACGCCCTTCGGCTCCACCTCCCACTTCAGCTTCCTGCAGGCCCTGAAGCAGAACGGCATCGACTATAAGGAAGTCAAGATCCTCGACATCACCGGGCAGGACGTCCTGGCCGCCTGGACCAGGGGCGACATCGACGGGGCCTACATCTGGCAGCCGGCCCAGCAGAAGCTCATAGACGACGGCGGCAAGGTCGTCGTCACGTCCCTCCAGGTGGCCCAAAACGGCGGGATCACCGGAGAGTTCGGGCTGGTCGCCGACAAGTTCTACGCCGAGCACCCCGAGGTGGTCCGGGCCTACATCGAGATCCTGGACCAGGCGACCAAGGAGTACAAGGCGGCCGGCGACGAGACGGTCGGGATCCTCGCCTCCGAGCTGGGTCTCAGCCCCGAGGAGACCAGGAGCGTCATCGGCCAGATCGTCGTCCTGGACGCCGCCGAGCAGAAAGACCCCAGATACCTGGGCACCAAGGCCAAGCCGGGCGCCCTGGCCGCCCTGCTCAAGCAGACGGCGGACTTCCTGCTGGCCGAGAAGGCCATCAGGACGTCGCCGCCGGAGTCCTTCTTCCCCGACAAGATCCTGGTCGAGCTCTACGAGTAGGACGGCCGCCACCCCGGTCTCGGGGCTCCGAATTTCCAACTCCGAATTTCGGACCGGACCGGACCAGGGACTCCGGGAAACGCGCGCGGCGGCGTTTTCCGACTTGCGAGAACAACGCCGGACTAAGTCGACTAACAAGCGAGCTTATATGACCCCGGAAGCTTCCGTCACCGACCTTCAACAGGAGCGCCCCGCCCCGGGCCGGACCTCCCCGCCCCGGACGGGCGCCAGCTTCGGCCCCCCCATGACGAACTCCCCGCCCGCGGCGGACTCCCCGCCAAGGACCCAGACCCCGGCGGCGGAGCTGATCTCGGTCGGCCTGAGCTTCCAGTCCAGCCGGGGGCGGGCCGTCGTCCTGGAGGACGTCAATTTAAAAATCTTCCCGGGCGACTTCGTCTGCGTCCTGGGGCCCTCGGGCTGCGGGAAGACGTCCTTGTTGAACCTGGTGGCGGGGTATCTGCCGGGCACGGAGGGCGAGGTCCTCGTCGGGGGCGCCCCCCAGCTGGGCCCGAACCCCAGGGTGGGCGTCGTCTTCCAGGCGCCCAACCTCTTCCCCTGGCTGACGGCCTTTAAAAACATCGAGTTCGGGCTGAAGATGCTGGGAGGAGAGAAAAAGAAACGCCGGGAGAGAGTCCTGGAGCTCCTGAAACTCATCAGCCTCGAGAACTCCCGGGACCTGCTGCCCCACGAGATGTCCGGGGGGATGCGGCAGAGGGTGGCCATCGCCCGGGCGCTGGCCCTGGACTCGAAAATAGTCCTCCTGGACGAGCCCTTCAGCGCCCTGGACGCCCTGACCCGGGAGATGATGCAGAAGCACCTGCGGGACATCTGGGGCCAGGCCAGGCGCTGCTTTTTCTTCATCACCCACGACGTCCAGGAGGCCCTGCTGCTGGCCAACCGCCTGGTGGTCATGAGCGCCTCCCCGGGCCGGATCTTCGCCGACTTCAAAAACCCCCTGCGCGAGCCCGACGACCGCGACTTCGAGGAGGTCCGGGCCGACCCCAGGTTCCCGGGGCTGCGGGCGGACCTGCTGGAGATGATCCAGGGCAACAGCTGCGTGATTTAAATTCCGGCCGGCGCCCGCCGGTCGGTCCCGGGCGGGAACATGACGCTCCCAGATTCGGAGCGTACGAAAAACAAAGTTCCATAATCAAGACATTCCGAACGTAAAGTCCCGTGATTTTGCGAACCCGACTACTTTTTCCCGCGGCCGCGCCCCAGGCGGGCCGCCTTGGAGCCGCTCATGGCAACTGCAAAGAAGGTGGCCCTCCTGGGTTTCGACTGCGCCATTCCGACGCGCCTGGAGGCTTTGATCCTGGAGGGCGTCCTGCCCAATTTCCTAAGACTCAAACGGGAGGGCAGCACCATTGCCGAGGGCTACAACCTGCCCACGGTCACCCCGCCCTCCTGGGCCACCATAGCCACCGGGGCCTACCCCAGGACGCACGGGGTCGAGGACTATTACTATTACGTGGAGGGCCGCTCCCTGGAGCACAAGAAAACGGTCCAGGGCTTCGGGGGGTCGATAGTCCGGGCCGAGACCGTCTGGGACCGCTGGGACCGGGCGGGGAAAAAATGTCTGGTGGTCAACTACCCCATGAGCTGGCCCTCAAAAATGAAGAACGGCGTCATGCTGATGGGCCAGGGCATGTCCCCGGCCGAGTTTCGGTTCATGGAGCCCGGGAACGCCCACCGGGAGTTTCTGGCCGCCGAGAGCGTCCTGTCCACCGAGGTCTTCGCCCAGGGCCTCCGGGTGGTCTTCGACAAGGCCCGGGGCTGGGAGAGCCTCCCGAAAGGCGGCGAGTTCGTCGAGTTCGCCGCCGACGTCAGCTTCCGGGAGTCCGTCTGGCCGCTTAAAAGCCGGCGATGGTTCGGTCTCGCCTGGGCCTCGGGGGACGACGGCGTCGACCGCTTCGCCCTTTGTCCCGAGAGGGACTATGACAAGGCCTTCTTCACCCTGGAAAAAGGACGGTGGAGCGACCCCGTCGAGCTCGACTTCGAGGTGGCCGAGGACGGCCGCCTCGAAAAAGGAGTCTTCCGGGCCAAGCTCATGGAGCTCTCGGACGACGCCGAGACGTTCACGTTGTATTTAAGCGGCGTCTCCGGCCGGACGGGCTTCGTCGACCCCCCGGAGGCGGCCGGGGCCATAGATTTTAGCGGCCGGATCGTCGCCAACGACATCGGCCTCGTCTCGCTGCTCGGAGGCGTCATCGACCCCGAGACGGTGGTCGAGCTCGCGGGCTTCCATTCCGACTGGCTGGCCAACGCGGCCACAAGTCTTTTGCGCGCCAACCCGGACTTCGACCTCTTTTATTCCCACGCCCACAACATCGACTGGTTCTACCACGCCTTCCTCTCCGACGTGGAGAGCCCCGACCCCGCGGTTCGGGCCCGGGGCCGGGATCTCGAGAGACGGATTTATCAGATCGAGGACGCCTACCTGGGGAGACTTTTGGACGCCCTCCCCGAGGAGACGCTGGTCGTGGTCTGCTCCGACCACGGGGCCACGGCGGCCGGCCCCGTCCTCAACACGGCCGAGGCCCTGAAGGCGGCCGGCCTGTGCTCCTACGAGAAAAAGAAGTCCGACAACTACTGGGACATCTACGAGGAGAGCGAGGGCTTCGACTACGTCCTCGACGTCGGCAAATCCCTGGCCGTCCCCCAGAAGTACATGTTCGTCTACGTGAACCTGGAAAAGTACCCCGGCGGCATAGTCAAGGACGAGGACTACGAGTCGGTGCGGGACAGGATCATCGACGCCCTGCTGGACTACCGCCACCCCGAGACGGGCCGGAGGCCGGTGCTGCTGGCCGTCCGCAAGGAGGACGCCAAAGTTTTCGGCATGGGGGGCGCCCAGTCCGGGGACGTGGTCTACGCCCTGAAGCCCGAGTACATGGCCGAGCACGGCTACGGCTTCCCCACCGGGGCGACCGGCTCCTGCACCCTGCGGAACATCCTCTATTTCAAGGGCCCCAACGTCAGAAAGAACTACGTCTACCCCCGCCCCCGCTGGCTGGCCGACATCGTCCCCACCATCTGCGCGGCCACCGGCGGCCCGCTCCCCGCCGACGTCGAAGGCGCCGTGATCTATCAGATTTTCGAGGACTTCGAGTAAGCCCCCCCCGTCCGGGCCGAGCCGGGCCGACGAGGCCGGGCCCGGCCGGGACCGGCGGGCGGCGCGCCGGGCCCGGCCATGGCCAGGGGGCGACGCGCGGGACGCCCGGGGCGGGTCCGACAAAACGAACGGGCTCCGGCCACTTTTCCCAGGCGGACGGGCAAGGTCCGCCGGACAGCGAGGCAGACAATAATGGCCGACATCAAAACGATAGTGGTCAGGGTGCCGGAGATACGGGAGTTCTCCGGGCCCGGCTGCGACGAGCTGCTGAAAAACGGGGCCGTCTTCAGCGACTACCGGGACGGCGAAATCGCGGGGCTCTCCGACGCGGACGCCGGACGCGCCAGGGCCGAGAACCTCGAGACCGCCCTGGCGCGCCTGAAAGACGGCCGGGACCTTGTCCTCCTGCGGCTTGAAAGGCCGGTTTTCGAAGCGGGGCTCCTCGAGCTTCTGGAAAAAAGCGACCGCCGGACGATCCTGGCCGTCGTCTCGCCCGACAGGCTGGTCTTTTACGGCTTCGGGGTCGCCAATAAGGCCGGGGTCATCCGCGATCCGGCCGCCGCCGCCGACGTCCTGCCCACCCTGGCCATGGTCGGCGAGTTTTTTCTGGAGGGGTCGCCCGCGGGCCGGGTCCTCTACCGGGCTCTCAAAAACCCCAATTTCAAGCAGGTCCAGATAGAAAAGCTCAAAGCCGCCCTGGGCAGGCTGGAGAAGATGCTGAAAAGGGAGAACCGGGAGCCCTGGGACAAGCACGACTGCGCCTGAGCCGGGGGACGTCGAGGACGGGGGGGTTTGGATCCGAGGTCGGCGCGCCGGCTTTTCATCCGGCGGACGCCGCTTAAAGACGAGTCGAAAAATGGCTCCCAACTGACAGACGCGCCGCGCCAAAATTAACGAAGGCTTAATTAGACGGACGGCGGATAGTCGGGCGATTTTCACATCCGCTTCCAGGTCTGTCATACTTTTCCCCGCGCCGGTTGGTCTGCGATCATTTTTTCCTGTTAAATTATGAATATTGAAATCGGCCTATTTCTTGAAAGGCTGTAACCATTCAGGTCCCCCCAGTTTGGAGGGGCTAACGGTCAGAAAGGAGGCCACGGGCAGATCAATTAGCCCAATGAGCTTAAACTAGGCCGAGGTCCAGTCCCATGCCGAGGTCCAGGTCCAGGTCCAGATGCAGATCCATGATGTTTAGGCGGCTTACCGGACATCCGAAGATAATCTGGCCTTGATAAACTCTGGCGTTTGACCTTGGACGACCATTTTAATCGACTCATACGCTGAGATGTCGTTCATCTTGCAGCTAACTATGTAGCCTCTCATTTTGCATAAGCCTCTGGCCATCTCAGACGTTTTGAAGCGACCTGATATCCTGGCATGCACTTTTGGCATGCGAACCGGCCGCTCCGCATCATTATTTGCAAAGGGAACCTGCTCGCTAGTTATAAAGCGCAGTACCGCATCCTCGCAAATCTCAAGTCTTTCGAGCAAATTTCTTCCTTCAGGTTGTTTCATTCGTCCTTGTTTTCCTTTTTGGCCGGGAAGGCCCGCCAGTATTCGTCCTCCAGTCTCAAATAGGCCTCTGGCTATGATCGCTCTATATCGTTTGACAGCCTGCGTTTGAATTGCGACAGGCAGCTTGCCTCCATGAACCTCAACCTCGGAATAGAGATCCAGAAGATGCCGATGCATGTCCGCGGCCCATGATCCGCCCATTTCAATGGCATGCCGAAGCTCTCCGAGGGTAATGGCAATTTTCATCTCATGGTAGGTCCTGGACTCGGGTCCAGCCCCAACCCTGGCAGGGGCAACCAGGGCCCCCGTGAACGCTTACTTTAATATGGCAAGCTGACCCAGGACCTGGTATAATCTAGGCACCCCGGATTAAGAGCAGGGCTCCTATAAAATAGTGACCTGAATAGTTACTATCTTTTTAACTATCATGTATTGGTGGTTCCTTTAAGTTGTTGACATTGATGCGACTGCACAAACCGCAGCAGGATTGAAGGTGAGCCAGCCCTGATGGGGTCAAACACGACACGTTCCAAATGGGGCAAGTCTTTTCGGTGTAAGGAGTAGCGACCCGCACCGACCACGACGCCATACGCCTTTTATCCTGGCCGACGGTCCAGTTGTCCCTTGAGGGGAAGGCGAAGCGTTTGCCGTGTGAAACCAAGGCCAGCCATTTGGGCGACGAAATAACCAAACAGGGGCCGACGCCGTAATATCAAGCGGAAGGCAACATCGAGGGCGGCGATATCGCACGGCCAAGGACCCTGCGGCGTCCGAGACATGGCATGGTGGACATTCTGATGACGAGAGCAGCGAGATCTCCAAACCTCCTTCTGGGCAGGGAACCAGCCAGGACGGCAAGGCAAGCCACAAGCATAAACCTTGCGTGTACGGGTTGGAGAAGTCAGATAGACCCATAGTACCGAGGAAACGGCCTAACAAGCAGGGATCTGTGCGGGGGACATCCGAAAGGGTGTTCCCTACCGCGACGATGACTTGGCCTGAATTGGCTTGCTAACCATATTCGGTTGATAATAAACCCTCTTGATATGGTTGGGTTTCTTAGACGCCGGATTTATCGACAGAGATGTAGGCGAGAATGGATTAAGTTGGGCATTATTATTGGAGTATAGAGTGTTGGTCGCCTGTTTTCGGCTCGTAGAAAAAATAGCCAAAGGAAAGTATGCTCATATCGTTATTGGATTTGCAGGTCAGCGATTGAAACCGCACGATAGGAATAAGAGTGGGAGAATTAGCCAAAGCGAAGTTTTGCTTGAGTTATGACTGGGAATATGCAACGAATACATGAGGAAAGGGCTCAAAACATCATATATGGTCTGTGGCCAGCATTTGTCGAATGGGTGATGCGTTGCCAAAAAGGCAAAAAATGTGCGATAATTGGGTTAAG
>JAISET010000018.1 GCA_031264015.1 Deltaproteobacteria bacterium
GACGCCGTCATCATCGGTCGCGTTCGACACCGTCGGCGGTCGTCGGACGCCGTCGTCAGCGGTCGCCATATATGTCGCCGTCCGGGGGCCGGGCGTCATGGGCGCCGGGGCGGCGGTGATTGCGCGGGGGCTTGGGACCCCGCGTGGGTTGTGGAAAATTATCTTTCCATTGGAACTTCCGGCCATGACTCCGCCCGCCCGGCCGTCATGTCCGGCGTCTCTTTCTCAGGCGGCCCGCTTGTCGGCGGAGGCCGTCGCCGCGGGGCGGCGCGGGGGGCGGCCGGTCCGTCCGGGCGTCCGTACGTCCGGCTCCTCCTCGGGGCGGGGCCAACGGGGGGGACGCCGGGCGGACCTGAGGCCCGGGCCGGCGGACCGGGCGCCTTCGCGGGGGCCGGGGTCGCCGGGGCTGTAGGCCGCCGACTCGATCAGACCCTCGGGGGCCAGCAGGGCGCGCTCCAGGACCTCGTCGAGGGTGGAGACGGGGACGATCTCCAGGCCGGCCGTCACCTTCGGGCCCAGGGCCCGGAGGTCGGGGACGTTGTCCGCGGGGATCAAAACCGTCGTCAGGCCGGCCCTTCCGGCGGCCAGCAGCTTGTCCCTGAGACCGCCCACCGGGAGCACCAGGCCTCTGAGCGTGATCTCGCCGGTCATGGCCACCTCGGGCCTGACCTTCTGGCCGGAGACCAGGGAGACCACGGCCGTGGCCAGGGCCACCCCGGCCGAGGGGCCGTCCTTGGGCACGGCGCCGTGGGGCAGGTGGATGTGCACGTCGTTTTCCTGGAACCAGCGGCCCCGCAGGAACCAGTCCCCGGCCCGGGAGCGCACGTGGCAGATGGCCGCCTGGGCCGACTCCCGCATGACCTCCCCCAGCCTGCCGGTCAGCGACAACCGGCCCTGGCCCGGCATGGCCACGGCCTCCACGAACATCAAATCCCCCCCGCAGGCGGTCCAGGCCAGGCCCGTGACCACGCCCACCTGGGGCTCCTGCTCGCGGCGGCCGTCGGGGCGCCTGGGGGGGCCCAGGACCTGGGCCGCCTCCCCGGGGGTGACGACCGGGGGCTTTTCCCGGCCCTCGGCCTTGGCCATGGCCCTCTCCCTGGCCAAGGCGCCCAGACGCCTGGCCAGGTCCCGGCAGCCGGCCTCCCAGGTGTAGCCGCCCACCAGGGCCTCCACGGTCTCGGAGGTTATGGAGGCGTCGGCGGGAGTCAGGCCGTGTCTGGCCAGCTCCTTGGGCCAGAGGTGCTTTTTGGCGATCTCGACCTTCTCGTCGAGGGTGTGGCCCGGGATCTCCACCACCTCGAGGCGGTCCAGGAGGGCCGGGGGGACGTCGTCCAGATTGTTGGCCGTCAGGATGAAGACCGCCTTGGAGAGGTCGAAGGGCACCTCGAGAAAATGGTCGGTGAAGCCCTCGTTCTGCTCGCGGTCGAGCGCCTCCAGCAGGGCCGCCCCCGGGTCGCCGGCCGGGCCGCGGCCCATCTTGTCGACCTCGTCGAGGAGAAAGACCGGGTTGTTGACGCCGCAGCGGCGCAGGGCGGCGATTATCCGGCCCGGGCCCGAGCCCAGGTACGAGCGGCGGTGCCCCCTGATCTCGGCCTCGTCGCGGACGCCGCCCAGCGAGACGCAGGCGAGCTTGCGGCCCAGGGCGGAGGCCACGGACTTGGCCAGGCTGGTCTTGCCCACCCCCGGGGGGCCCGCGAGACAGAGAACGGGCGCCTGCAAGCCGCCGGTCAGCTTGTGCACGGCCAGGAACTCCAGGACGCGCTTTTTGACGGCGTCCAGGCCGTGGTGGTCGCGCTCCAGGGTCTCCCTGGCCTTGGCGATGTCCGGGGGCGCCGTCTCCGAGTCGGCCCAGGGCATCTCGGCCAGCCAGTCGAGGTAGTTTCTGAGGCCCGCGTGCTCGGCGCTCTGGGGCGGGGTGATCCTCAGGCGGCTTAGTTCCCGGTCGGCGGCGGCGCGGGCGGCGGGGGGCAGGGAGGCCGCCTCGAGCCTGGCCGCGGCCCGCGAGACGTCGTCGCCCTCCTCGTCGCCCAGCTCGGCCCTGATGGCCCTCATCTGCTCCCTGAGCTGCTGCTCCTTGAATCTCTTGCCCAGCTGGGTCTCCATCCTGGCGGTGACGGCCCGGCCCGCCCTTCTGCTGGCCACCTCCAAAGTCAGGTGCTCCAGGAGGCGCAGGAAGCGGTCCTTGAGGCTGTCCAGGCCCATGTACTCGGCCTTGAGGTCGGTTTTTAAAGGCAGGGAGGCCATGATCAAGTCGGCCAGGACCCCCGGATGCCCGTCCAGGAGGCGCTGGATCTTAAACAAATTGACCGGGGTGCCGGGGATGAGCTTGACGGCCTCGGCGAAGAGCCGCCCCGCCTCCTGGGCCAGGGGCCTGACGCTCCCGTCGCACTCGCCCAGGGGCTCGGCCAGGCGGCTGACCCTCACCTGCGGGCCGGGCAGCATCTCGCTGATGGAGAGCCGGCAGAGGCCCCGGGCGGCCACTTTCAGGCGCGGGCCCCCGGGCGTCGGGGCCTCGGTCACGGCCAGGATCCTGGCGGCCACGCCCACGGGGTGGAAGTCCGAGACCAGCAGGTTGTCGGGGTCGACGGAAATATTCCTCAGGGTGAAGAGGGCCAGGCAAGGGTCGGCGCCCCCGTCGGACAGGGCCCGGACGGCCGCCGGGTCCTCCACGCAGATGTTGGAGACCAGGCCGGGAAAGAGGTTCAGGTCGACCATGGGCAAAAGGCGCAGAGTCTCCGGGAGGTCGGCGCAGCCCGCGTCGTCCAGGTCGGGATGAAAGTCCAGGTCGGGGTTGAAGGCCGGGAGGGGTGAGATCGTGTGCTTGTGATCGTTAACGCGCTTCATGTAACCAAGTCCTTTTCTAGGGATGGCCGCGGGCGCCGTCGTGTCTGCGAAGCCCTTTCTCGGGCCGGCCGGTGGCTCGAGGCCGTCCGGCGGGAAAACAAACCCCTCCCGGCCGGGAGGGGCGCCGGAGCGAGTGTCCCCGGGGCGGGGCGGCTCCCTCCCGGACTCGGCCTCAATTTATAAGATAGTCATCCAAGACTGGAAAAACAAGGGTTTTTTGAAATATTATTTTGATTTTAATACATTTTTTATATTTTATGATAATTTCAGATCATTTACATGCCAACTCATTACCACCTTCTTTAACCTGCGTCTCAATAACTTTTCTATGACTTAGCTACCTGTTTATGGTCTTTGCCACCTGTCCGACGACGTCTGATCGCCCGACAAAAGATGCCGTCATACAAATATCCTTAAAAATCGCTTGCTTATACTATCAGCAGTCCGCCCCCCCCCGGAAACGTCCGCGGAGCCCGAAAATTCGCAAAAACCGAAAAACCCGAAAAGCGCCCGCCGCCCCCCGGCCGGGCGTCCGAAGTCGGGCGCCGACGCCGCCGCCCGGCGGGAAGGCCGGGGCGGCCGCCAAAACTCGCCGCCGCCCGGCGGGAAGGCCTGGGCGGTCGCCAAAACTCGCCGCCGCGGCGGAGGCCCCGGGTCCGTGGAAAAAGGCGGACGCCAGGAAGAAAGAGGCCCGAGACGGAAAAAGGGAGGAAAGAGACGGCGGAAGAAAAAGGTGGTTGAAAGAGGGGAGGTAAGGGCCCTTGGCCGCCGACCGTCAGGCGCGGCCGGCGACGTGATTGGTTGTCATGGATTAAAGGCCGCCAAAACTAGGACATGCGCGCCAAAAAGCAACAATTTGGCCGTCGGTTGGCGACGCGGGAACTAAATTTCCGGCGGAACCGCCTGTCGCGGGTCCCGGGGGCCCGGGCCTATTTGGCCGCCGCGGGGGGCAGCAGCTCGCTGGTCGCGCAGTTGAAGCACCCCCAGACGGCGTCCAGCGGCATGTAGTAGTGGCAGTGGGCGTCCACCAGCCAGCTGCCCTTGGCCGGAAACTCCTCGTCCTCGGGGTAGAGCATCAGGGCCATGTCCACCTTGGGGAGGACCCGCCAGGCGAACAGGTAGGGCTCCAGCTTGCGGGCGCCCAGCTCCAGGGCCCGGGCCGCGAGGACGCTGGGGTCCTTCCCGTAGCTCGCCTCCAGGGGGGCGGCGCTGACCACGTGGGGCCCCCGGAAAAACATGGCCCCGCCCGGGACCTCCATGACGCCCACGAGCCTGCCCGCCGGGTCGGGCGGGTCGGTCCTGCCGCAGTGGGCCAGGTGGACCACCAGGACCAGGGCCTTGGCAAAGTCCGCCCTGGTGCGGGTCGGCGGGCCCGAGACCAGCCTTTTGTCGGGGTCGACCACAAACGGCGCCCCCAGGAAATCGATGACGTATCCTTTGCCCGCCTCGTGGGTCGCGCCCGCGTTGGCGGCGGCCCTTTTCGGGTCGACGGATTCCAGGTCGTCCCAGAGGGCCCGGGGGAAGGGCATGGCTGGCGAGTCGCTCACCGGCGGAACCTCCTGCGCTTCAGAGGAAAAAAGAAAAAGCCGGGGGTCAGCAGCAGCCGCTGCAGCCCCCGCAGTCGGAGGATTCGAAGGGCGGCAGGATCTTTTCCGTGTCCACCACGAAGCCGGAGTCGCGGCCGACGTCCTTGAAGTCTATCTTGACTGACCCGGTGACGTCCTGGAGGTCCTTGCTGATGCAATAGACGATGTCGCCGATGGTCACGGAGAAATCCTCGTCCTTGGGCGCGTCCACGGTCAGGGAGAGCTGCCCGTCCCCGCCGCAGCCGGAGGTCGGGTAGAAGACTCTGATCTGGCGGCTGGCTTTGTTGTCGGTCAGGAACTTGCCCAAGCGCTCCCGGGCCTCGTCGGTGATGCTGATCATGTCGACTCCTGTTAAAAGGCCGCCAATGTCCGCGGCCTGAAAAAGTCCCTCCCGAAGCGTGTCCGGTAGGATTTGGAAAAAGCGGGCGGCAAAAAAGGCGCGGTCCGCGCCCGCCGCGCCCCCGCCTTAAAAATAAGACCTTCCGGGTCCCCCGTCAAGGGCTCCCCATAATGCCGCCGGGAAAAGAAATAAGAAAAAAATTCCCCGGTGTTGACCCCCGAATATTTCCCCCAGATATTTATGTTAATGCCAAGTCATCTTGTCTTAAAATTGCCAGGACAATTTGTCTAAAACCTGCCAAAAATCCTTGTCAAAAGTTACATTCAAAATTTGTTGCCTACCTTGCCTCACTTAACTGTCACTATTACATTTATAGTTTATAGATGTCTTATCCATCGAATTAAATAATTTTATCATAATTTTATTTGATAGTATAATATATGAAGGCACAGCCGTCCAAGAAAAACATGGGCAGGGGCCTGGAGCAACGAAAAAAGACCCCCGGATCGGTCAAAAATGCCGATCTCAATTCCCCCCCCTGGCTGGAAAAATGGCCGGCTGTCCAAGATCGGGGGGCCTCCGCGAGCCCCCCGGCTGACTGCCGATGGGGGACGCTATAGCTAAACCCTATGCAGGGCGGTGCTTTTAGGCGACCAGAGGTCCAGTCTGAAAATTTAAACCTGGGTAAATTTTTACCCCGGAATTTAGGCGCCAACTGAGCCGCGTCCCTGCAAGGCCTCCGTGTCCCGGAGGACCAGGACAGAAAACCATGAGCGCCGTCCTTCTCGCGAGGGTCAGCGGATAAAAGTGTGAAATAATCCGGACCACAGGGCGCGCTGTCCGAAATGAAGATGTCGGATATTGCTATGCCTACTATGCTTGCAATCATCCTTATTTAGGTATATGGTACTCCCAGATGATGTTTACGCCGTCCTAGCGGACCAAGATGCGATTCAGGCAAGGGAGTTTTTCGCAGAGCTGTCAAAATATGCCGTTAACAAACGGTATCCTGACTATAAACAATTAATGTCCGAAAAGGCAACGCAACCTGAAGCGTTTAGATTGTTTACCCTGACCAAGGAGGCATTCGCATGGCTGCAGACATTGAAGCCGTCAGAGCCAAAGCCAGAAAATACGCCGCCGCGGTTAAGGCCGTAATGCCGATAGATCGGGCGTATCTATTCGGCTCATACGCCAAGGGTACGGCGCATGAATTGAGCGATGTTGATATCGCGTTCTTTTTCCACGGCTTATCGGACGATGAAATCTTCGAGTGCGGAACGCAACTTATCCATTTAACTCGAGGTTTCAAATTGGGGATTGAACCGCTGGGGTTCTCGACCTCTGACTTGGATAGTGACAATCCCTTCGTAAACGAGATTTTAAGAACCGGCATTGAGCTTTAGCGATGCCCGCCTTCCGACCCTCCTCCTGCCATGCGCGCCCACCGATCATGCATGAGTCCGGTGCAAAAACTCTCCCAGTCGAGAAAAGTGGCTCCGGGGGCGGCGCCAACGGCCCTGGCAGAGTTGCCGCATGACCAAGTTCAAGGGACGCGCCTTCCTTAATGCTGGGAGCTTGCAGGCGGATGCTGCCCCTTGCCCGGAACACAGGGCTTTGGACCTCTATTTTCTACGGTCTTCAGGGACCTCCCAACTGTCACCTTACAGGGCGGGCCGCCCGAACCCCGTCGCGGGCCTCTCCGCCTCCCGTCGGCTCTTGGCCCGATCCTGTATGTCTGCCCCCAGCCCCCCGTCGATGCTCTGTCCGGCCGGCCCGGAGCAGAGCGGCGCCGCCACGTTCTTGAGCCCCTCGCCTCCGGAGCGGATGCCGCTCCCCCGTTGATCTGACTGAAAAGCGCCTCCGTCGCGGCGGCGGTCACTTTCTCATCCTCGCCCGGGTCCGGCGCTGAGCGGCTCCCCGACCGGTTCACGTAGCGGGGCGGGGCGGCGGGCGCCGAAACGAACGCGCGCCGCCGGCAGGACGTTCGCCGGGCGACGGCTCCGGCACGGAAAGGCCGGGCGATCGAAACGGGCTGCGCGGCGACGCCCTCCTTTACATTTCGCAATCACGGGCTTCACGGCTTGCGGGCGTCCGGCGACGGCTCCGCGGAGCCAGGTCTGAACCCGTCGCTTGAGCCTCGATTTGCCGCAGTCTTGCAGGGACCTTCTTCCTGCCGTCTTCAAGGCGAGGCCGCCCGGACGCTTACCAAATTGTCTTGTCAAAAATTTATAGATTTTCAACGAATTCAGTACTTTTGACAAGGATTGTTGGCAAGTTTTAGACAAATTGTCCTGGCAGTTTTAGGACAAAATGACTTGGTGATAACAATATTTACCCCCAGATATTTACCCCAAGATTTCGGGACGGAGGCGGGGCGCCGGTTTTTGGCCAAATCTATGTAATTATGATGTTTTTGTCGTTCTTGTAAGTTTTAATTTAAAATTATGCGATAAATTTAATAATTATAGGCCAGGGTCTAATTTTAATGGGGGGCGGTTTTTTTTCAGCCGGGCGTATTTTTTTATCCCGGGGCGGATTTTTGGCGGGGAGGTGGATTTATTCCGAGGGCTCCCGGCCCCCGCTGGCCGCGACAAAACGCAAAAGAGAACGATTAGGGGCGCGGCGCGTCGTTTTTTCGGCCGGGGCGGCAGACCATCGGGGCGTTCGCCAGGCGTTCGCGTCCGGCGGTTTGTCGTCCGCGGGCGTCCGCCGCGGGATGATAAAAATCCGCGGCTTAAAACGATTTGTGTCAAGGCGCCATTTTTGCGGACCATGGTCTCAAGGCCGCCGGCCGCGCCGTTGGCCGCCGAGAGCTATTTATGGTCGCGACGGGTGTCTCTTCATTCTTATGGCTTATGGGCTTGTATTCTGGCCGCCCACACGAATTCCTGAAGAGCCGTTGTTTGTCAGAAAGCGGTCGGTTTCCCCAAGCCAATCAGCCATACTCATCAGCGTCTCATCGTCGGCCATCAACTCGGCAACGTCAACTGTGACATTGCCGTCGCCGGTCTGGTGGAGCAGGGTCTTTCCCTCCATATCGGCCATAAATTTATTCCTCCGACTTGAATCATTGCTCCAAAAAAAAAGTTGGACATTTGAAATTAAATTTGGTAGTAGCATCCCGGCGGCTTCCGTCGCCTTTTAATGACCCTTTGACTGGGAGGTGGGCTTCAATGCTCTCGGATGGTTCGTTTTCCTGCAGTCTGGCCGAGCTTCAGCCGATCACCCTCGCGGTGGTCAATAAGACGAAAGATGAATGTCTATGGGATGAACTCATCAAGGAGCATCACTATCTTGGGTTTAAGGCGATGATAGGACAATACATCAAGTACCTGGCCTGGTCTGAAGACAGGCCTCTGGCCGCCCTGAGCTTCAACCGAGCCGCCCTAAGAGTCGGTGTTCGGGACTCATATATAGGGTGGAACGAAGAGGGGCGGAAAGAGTACTTGAAATATGTGGTCTCCAACCATCGGTACCTAATCATGCCATGGTTGAAGGTCAAGAACATGGCCTC
>JAISET010000048.1 GCA_031264015.1 Deltaproteobacteria bacterium
CGGCCCAGACGGCGGACGACCAGGGCGGCGCAGAGGATGACCACGCCCACCACGAAGAAGGAAAAGTGGAAGATGAGGGCGCTGGGGGCGTCGGCGGAGAGCGCCCCCCCCTGGAAAAAGACGGCGAAGGCGCCCAGCAGGGCCGCGCCGAGGGTGACGCCGGAATTATTGCAGATCTGGATGACCACGGAGAGAAGAGTGTTGCCGGAGCCGGCCTCGCGGTGGTCGAGGTCGATCAAAATGAGCGAGTTGAGGGCGGTGAACTGCATGCTGTTGAAGGCGCCGAAGACCAGGAACAGGGCCGTCAGCCACGTCTTGGGGGAGTCGACGGTGATCAGCGAGAAGGAGGCGACCAGGAGACCCAGGACGCAGGTGTTGGAGAGCAGAAACCGGCGGAAGCCCAGCCTGAACAACAGGCACGGGGCGAAGCTCTTGCCGACCAGGGACCCGACCGCCTGGGGGATCATGAAGAGTCCGGCCTGCAGGGGGGTGAGCCCCATCAGCAGCTGCAAAAACAAAGGCAGGATGAAGGGGATGGCCCCGGATCCCACCCGCGAGCAGAGGTTGCAGCAGATGGAGGTGACGAAGCCGGGCTTTTTAAATATCGAGCTGACAAACAGCGCCCCCGTCCGCCCGGCCAGCTTGGTCCAGTAGGCGGCCATCATCAGGAGCCCGACGCCCAGCAGGGCCAGGGTCAGAACGAGGGGGCTCTCCTCGGCCACCTCGAAGCTCAGGGACAGGAGGGCCAGGGACAGGCTGAAGACCATGAAGCCCAAAAGGTCGAAGGGCTCGGGGGCTTCGCCGCGCAGCTCCGGCATGTAAAGTCTCGACAAGATCAGGCCGACCATGCCGAAGGGGATGTTGATTAAAAAAATCCAGTGCCAGGTCAGATACTCGATGAAGACGCCGCCCACCAGGGGCCCGCAGACCGGGCCCAGGAGCCCGGGGAGAGTGACGAAGCTCAAGGCCCGCACCAGGTCCTGGCGGGTGTAGACCTTGACGATGGCCAGGCGGCCCACCGGGACCATCATCGCCCCGCCCAGCCCCTGCAGGACCCTGGCCGCCACCAGGTGGCCGAGGGTGCCCGCCATGGCGCAGGCCAGCGAGCCGGCGGTAAAGAGGAGGATGGCCAGCGAGAAGACCCGCCGGACGGAGTAGCGGTCGGCCAGCCAGCCGCTGATGGGGATGAAGAGGGCGGAGGTCAGCAGGTAGGCGAAGATGACGGAGTGCATGTCCAGGGGGCTGACGCCCAGGTCCCCGGCCATGGTCGGCAGGGCGTTGTTGAGGATGCTCCCGTCGAGGACCTGCATGAAGAAGGTCACCGCCACGATCCAGGGGAGGACCGGGGAGACGGCGTGGTTCCCGCTGTCCAAAAGCCTCGGCATCAACATGTCCCCAAAGCCGCGGAAAGGACGGCGGGGAGTCTCGCCGGGACGGGCGCGAATGACGACGCGCCCCGGCAAGAAACTTCGCCGGATTTCCCGCCGCTCGGAAAGAAGCCGCCCCGGCCGGACCAATCCGACCATTTCGGACCTCTAAAAAAACGACGCTCTAAGAGGAAACCTACGGCAGCATAAATCTAATTAAAAAACTCATAATGTTTATATTTCTCAGACTAAATTAATAAATTATAACCAAACAAATTCAAATAATTGCATTTTGCAGTGGCATGACTTTTGCTTTTTAACTTCGAGCAGGGGCTGAGATATCGGAGCCAAAGAGACGTTCCCACTAAAGTCTGGACTGTCAAAAGCGGCTTTAAAGCGGCTTCAAGGATCGTTGAATATGATCGGAAGTTTTTACATTAAATTAGATGATTTTTCGATGATATTATATATAACTATTAGAATTTTACTTTAACTATCAACTAAAGTTTCACAATCCACGTTTCAAACATCTTGACCAGGGAGAATCAACATGAGACGCAGCATCAAGACACTGGCCCTTTTCCTTGTCCCCGCCCTCGCCCTCCCCCTTTTGGCCACGGGGTGCGTCGGGCTCATGGGCCTCTTCAGCTACTCCGACGACTATTACGACTATGACGAGCCGTCCCAGGTGGTCGTCATCAACAACGAAAGCCACCAGCCGCCCCCCAGGACGGTGGTCCGCACGGTGGTCCGCGAGGCGCCCGACAGAAACCCCGGCCCCCAGCCGGCCGTCGGCCGTCCCGACCGTCCGGGCCGCGGGTCCGGCGAGGTCCGCCAGAACAACGACGGGCGCGCCCAGCGTCCGAGCCCCGCCCCCGAGGCCAGGCCCCAGCAAAGCCGCCAGGAAAGGCCCCGGCCCGCCGCCAGCCAAAGCCCCCGCCAGGAAAGGCCCCAGCCCGCCGCCAGCCAAAGCCCCCGCCAGGAGATGCCCAGGCCCGCCGTCAGCCGAAGCCCCCGCCAGGAAAGTCCCAGGCCCCAGCCGGCCAGCGGCGGCTCCGAGCAGCCCGAGGAGAGAAACCGCCGCGGCCGCGGACAGAGAAGCGAGCTTGTCGGCCCCGGCCGCGCGGACGCGTCCCCGGGAGTCATGGCGAGCTGAAAGTCGGCGCGGAACACTTTTGGGCGTCCCGCCGGGCGGGGCGCTCAAAAGCCCTCCCGGCCCGTTTATGAGCCTCCCCCGTCCTTGAAAAAACCGCCCCGGGCTCCTGACCGTCCGACTGCCGCCGCTTGTCAATAATTACCGTTGGAAATTATTACTTTTGGTATTTTTCCCACCATTATCCATCTTTTTCCACTTTTATTCCATCCAAATTCCCGTCCTCACATCGTCATTATCTTCTTGCTTTCCCGTCGTCGTTATCATCTCAAAGCTTTTCCACTCGCCGGCCCGGGCAAGTTGCCCGCCGCCGGCAGGCAGCCCGGCGACGACGGCGGAAACAAAAGAATAGCAACATTCGCCGCCGCCCTCAAGGTCCCGAAAAATAACTACAAATCCCGCCTAATTTTGACCGTTCCCTGAAAAAACCGGCGCCCCGTCGCGCCCGGGGCCATCCTGCGGCGCCGCGGCGTCTTCCCGGCGGAAAGCGACCGCCGGGCGGCGGGCGTCGGCATCGGAAGTCGAGGGCGCCCCTGCCGGAGAAGAACCATTCCTTGGCCGGGGCCGCCCGTCCCCTCCCTTTCAACTCCATTCCACTCAATTCCCCTCCATTCCACTCAATTCAATTCCATTCCCCTCCCCTGCCGATCCCCTCCCGAGTCTTTTCAGAGAAGACACCGCCTTGCCTCCCCGCGGCGGGACTTTTGCTGACACTGGAAGTAATTATACATAATTATAGAACACTTTATATAACTTTTTCAAAATTAGATACTTTTTAACTAGTTTGTACAATTACAATCCATCCGTCTAGACAGGTCACTTTTCTATTCAGGGGTTGCCCCCAAACTAACCAAACGGAACGCGTCCGACTCAGTCTCCGGACGCCCCGCGCCAAAAGTTGCCGGAGGAAACGTCTCGCCTTAAGAATGATTAGAACATATAATTAAGATAAATTTTAAAACAATATAATAAATTATAAAATTTTCTTATGAAAATACTTCCCCGCCTAAGACCACTTGGCCGACCCCGAGACCCCTGGCATACTTATTGCTAATAACTTCGCAAGGCTGCGGAGCCGACCTCCCCGACCAAAACCAGCAGGCCCCGACCCCGCCCCGAACACCGCGGGAAAACCCCGCGGCCCGGACCGGCGCGACCCGGCCCGGGCACCCGGCGGCCCCCGGACGGGAAAAGGACTGAATTATCGGGCGCCCTCAAAGTCGCGCCGCCCCGGAGGCGGCGTCGGCAAGCTTTCCCTTGCGGGCGCGGGCGTCAAAACAATTATTGGATAAGCCGAGCTATTTCATGGGATTTAAAGCGCGACTAGGAGTAATTTAGATGAAAAAACATATGCTCGCTTGTTTTTCCCTGGCCATTCTGGCCATGCTGCTCGCGGCTCCGGCCGGCGCCCAGGGCCCCGACAACGGACGTTCCGGCGACAGCCAGGGCGGCAGCCTGAACTCCAACGGCCCCGGCAACCGCCCCGACCAGGGACAAAACGAGGGCGTCCTCCAAAACGACAACCGGGGGCCCGACGACAGGCAGGGCTTCGACCGGAACCGGCGCCAGGACAGCCGGGCCGACAACGGCGTCCGCCGAGGCGACAGGGACCGCTGGCGGGACGGCGGCTACGGCCGCGACAACCGCTCCGAAGGCCGCGGCTACGGACCGAACTACGGCCGCAACAACCGTCACAACAGCCCCTACGGCAACGACTACGGCTATAGCAGCCGCCACGGCCGCCGCCACAACAACTACGGCTACAACGACAACCGCGGCCGCCACCAAAACGGCCCGAGCTACGGGTACAACAACCACCCCGGCCGCCATGGCAACAACCGCTACTACGGCTACAACCAGCGTCACGACAACACAAGCCGGCGCGGCCATAACCAGAACGACTGGTACGACAACGGCCGGCAGGGCCGCGGAAATCACGGCGGGCGCCACGGCAGGCACGAGTAAGACTCAGAGTAAGACTCAATGACGACGTCGGCCCCGCCCGCCCCGGGACCGACGCCGACCGAAACCGGCGGCGGCATGAGGGCCGCCGGCCAAAAACCGGCGAGACATGGGCGCCCCGACAAATTTCATCCTGACCCGACGCCCAGGCGTCGAATAAATTCGAGCAGACCGACCACTGACGAGACAACGGCAAAGGAAAAACAAAACAAAGACAATTCACGATCGGGCAGGAACCGCTTTGAAGGCTCCCGGCTGCCCGGACGGCTTTGGCCTCCGGACAAACTAACAGGCAGCCGGCCCTTTATCAATCCCTCCTAAGCGATAGACGACGCTTATTCTGGCCCACCAAATAAATTCCGCCGCACATCCCCTTCAAAACCCCACCGTCTTCTCCGTAAGCAACACTGCTTACGGAGAAGACGGTCCTATCCTTCTCCCGGCCCCCTCCCCCGGCTAGACCGAAAGCCTCTCCAAAAGACGGCTCCGGCCACCTCCGCCACCGTCGCTGTCGCCGACGCCGTCTTCATAACAACCGCCGACGGCTCCGTCATCATCGCGGCCGACATCCTCGTCGCCGCTGCTTCCGCCACCGCCACCGTCATCAAAAATTGGCTCTATTCCCTCCCCCCATCCTCCTCCCCCTCATCCTTATTCTCATTCTCGATCAGCGACCTCATGAAGAACGAAATCAGACCGCGTCGTTACTTTAATTGACGCGGGGGACGTTTTCGCCGGCAAGGTGATGATAAAAAGAAAAGTCGTGAAAAGAAGGGCGAAGCCACATTATGAATGCTCCCGATATTTTCAGGCTCGAAATTTATTAAAGCCCACACAAATCGTCGGAACCGGGAAGACCGGACATTAAAATATACCCAAAATAATCGCCTGAACAAGAAACGTGTAAAATATCGGCGGCAACGTCGAGAATCATGGCTGAATAAAAAAGAGACAGACGCACGTAGCAGTTACTCAGCGGCAAGGGGACTTAAAAAAGTTAAAAAATGGAAGTCCGGTCCCTAAGAGAGAAACAGCCCTAAATTAGCGCCTGAAAAGAGGACATCCGGCTTTGGCCGGAGTTGGAACGATACTTGCATTACCTACTGTCAGTCGGAGAGGCTACCCAAGCTCGGAACCATGAGACGCGTAAAGTCGACAGTCGAGCCCAACATTAATAAGCGGAACCAACTTTCACCGCCTATAGATTCAAACTTGCGAGGTCAAAAAAATGAGAGCACTCAGAATCACCGCCGTGTTTATAGCAGTACTGGCCGCGGCCATGTTTCTGCAGACGCCGAAGGCCAAGGCCGACTCGAGGACCAACACCCAGGTCGGCATATCCGTTGAATTGGAGCCCGGAGTCAACGTCGTCCTCAGCCGGGAAAGCCGGACGACGGTGCGCGGCGGCCCGGTCTACGTTTCCACCAATTATCCCGACCAGCCGAGGGGACATTTCAACCGGCCCCCCAAAAGGCATTTTGACAAAAGGCCGGCCGGCTACCACCGCAACGGACCCGGAGACCATCGCCGCCACGACGACCACCGTCATGGAAATGGTCATCGGCATTAAATAGAAGGAAAATATGATTTGTTCCCTCCGGCCGGACAGACTGGAAACGGCGTCGTCGCTGGCCTGGGAACAATTAGGCTGGAAACGCCGGGACGGACTTGAGACACCCGTCCCGACGCTGACGAAAAGAAACGAAACTTTCGCCGGGAACTGACTACTGCCAAGCGTCGCCATAACTGGATGGTGTCTGGAAATCAGACGTCAAACGAAGAATGGATGAAGCGACAAAGAAGAGAGGGACATGCGGGAGCAGAAGGGCAGAAAAAAAAGATAAAGACAGGATCGACAAGAACATCAGAACGACAAGAACGGCATAAACCAGATAAAGAACATGAACGAAGAGAATGGCGACAAAGACATGAAAATCACGACGGACACGACGGACACGACGGACACGACGGACACGACGGACAAGACGGACAAGACGGACACGACGGACAAGACGGACAAGACGGACAAGACGGACACGACGGACAAGACGGACAAGACGGACAAGACGGACAAGACGGACAAGACGGACAAGACGGACACGAC
The DNA here is from genome assembly GCA_031264015.1 of Deltaproteobacteria bacterium. GTDB lineage: Bacteria > Desulfobacterota > Desulfarculia > Adiutricales > Adiutricaceae > JAIRNQ01. The sequence continues at coordinate 6,587 of JAISET010000048.1, forward strand.
GGACACGAACGACAGGCGCGATTAAATCTGAAATTTTCAGGGTAAAGCAAGCGACATTTTCAAGCGGCGCGAAATTTTTCCATTGACGACACAAACGCGACAAACGAACAGCAGGCGTAAACATCGAGATGTCGGCCAAAGGCCGCCCGGAAGCTCCTCGACCCACGAAAGATCGAGGCTCCGGGCGGCCTTATTTTTTAAGCGTTCGACAACCTGCTCGCCCGGTCGGCCAAACTTCCGGGCCCGTCAAAAAAACCGGTCAGCCGCGAGTTTTTTTCACCTTGGCGTTTTCCTTGGCGACGTCTTTGGAGCCGGATTTGGAGCCGCCCTTGGCGCGGGATTTGGCCGGGGCCTCGCCCGTCTTTTTGGCCCTGGTTCCCTGGTCTTCCTTGGTCTTGGTCCCGGAGGCGGCGAGCCTGGCCTTTAATTCGGCGACGGGGACCACCTCCGGCCACCTCGCCAAGGGGCCCTCCTCCCCCAGGCGCCCCCGCAGAAGCCTGATCTCCTCGGCGTAGCCGTCCAGCTCGCAGGGGGTCTCCAAAATGAAGGGCAGGTGTTTTAAGGCCGGGTGGCTCATGACCCTGACGATGGCCTCCAGCCCGATCTCGCCGAGACCGATGCGGGCGTGGCGGTCCTTGCGGCTTTCCCGGGGGTTTTTGCTGTCGTTGACGTGGACGGCCAGCAGGCGCCCGAGGCCGATCTCCCGGTCGAACGCGGCCAGGACCCCGTCGAGGTCCCCGGCCAGGTCGTAGCCGCCGTCGAAAATGTGGCAGGTGTCCAGGCAGACCCCGGCCTTGTCGGCCAGTTTGACCTTGCCCAGGATCCCGGCAAGCTCGCCGAAGGAACGCCCGATCTCCGTCCCCTTGCCGGCCATGGTCTCAAATAATATTTTGGCGGGCTCGTCGGGCTCCACGACCTCGTTGATCAGCTCGGCGGTGAGCCTGACGCCGGACTCGGCCCCCTGGCCGACGTGGCTGCCGGGGTGGAGGTTGTAGAGGGTGCCGGGAAGGCCCCGAAGCCTCTTCAGGTCCCCGGACAAGGCCAGGAGGGCGAAGTCGCGGGTCTTGGCGTTCTCGGCGCAGGGGTTCAGGGTGTAGGGCGCGTGGGCCACCAGCGGGCCGAAGCCGCGCTCTTGCAACAGGGAGGCCAGGGCGGCGACGTCGGCCGGAACCACCTCCTTGGCCGACCCGCCCCGGGGGTTGCGGGAGAAGAACTGAAAGGTGTCCGCCCCTATGGACAGCGCCGTCTCGCCCATGGCCCTGAAACCCTTGGTCGTCGACAGATGGCAGCCTAAAAACATGTCGCCCTCCTCCTGGCGGCCGCCGGCGGTTGAAAAATACATTCCGCCGCCCGCCAAAAAATATACGCCGCATCCCCCGCGCAGCCCGAGACGAGGACGGCTTGAAATAATTTCCGTTAACGCATTATATGCAATAACATATTTCCATATAATTTATTTTAGATCCGAAGAAAAATATTAAAAATTTTAAAATATCTTTAAATATCAAATATATTTAATAGTTTTAATTTAAATATAAAAATAGTACTTATAAATTTAAAATCTAACTTTAAATTTAAATTATGCTATAATTACTATTTTAAATGTCGTCTATTTGACGCCAGCGCTTTCCGCAAGCGCCCGGGCTTTTTCCCGGCCCCGGGACGGTCGAACCAGGACCGCCGCGAGTAATAAATAGCCGGAGGGGCGAGAAAAACTCCCCGGCGGCGCCGGGCGGGCGGGCGTTTTTGATCCGCGGCCGGGCTGGAGGCCAGGGCGGCGTCCTCGGCCCTGGTCGGGAAAAAAGTCGTCCGAAACTTGTCCGGCTGCCAAACGGCCGGGGAATCGGAGATGTTGCGAGAATTTGGCGTCGAAATTGGGCGGGCCGGAGCGAAAAACACCCGAATTATCCTCCCTCCTCAATTCCCGGGGCCGGGGCCGCCAAATTTTACCAACAAGAGCCGTCGCGGTCAACGCGGGAGCGGGCGCGGGTTTGACGGCGCGGGAGCCGAAAAAGGGGGGGCCCGGGGGACGGATGGTGAAAAAAAAGCTTGAAAATGTCTATAAATTATGTTATAGAATTAGGCCCTGGAAATTAAGGGTCGGTCCCCGACATGGCCGGAGCAATTGAAAGCCCCGCCGGGTTTTGACACAGTCTTGTTCTTTCCCCGACGGCGCGGCCCGCCCGCCCCCGGCCGCCCATTTTTACCTATTATTTCCGCATATACATAGTCAAAAAATAGATTTTGTCCACTTGTTTTTTTTCCGCGCGCACTTTTTCCCCAGCCCCGGCGGCCAGCCGGGGGGACCTTTCCCAACGTCAAGCCGGGATTAACGACAATCGGCATGAGCAGGAGTTTTTTTTCATGACCAACTATCCAAAATCAAACGATGCCCTGGGCATCACCAATCGAGGAAACGCGGCCGAGTCGGGTCTCTGCACCCTGTGCCAGGCCGACTGCGCCGGGCGCTGCGAGGTCTGGACCTCGTGCCTCAAGGGCAGGGAGCTTCTCTACCCCAGGGATTTCGGCGGCACCACCGCCGGGGCCGGCAACATCGCCCCCGAGGGCGTGTCCTACGGCAGCGTCAGGGTGATGGGCTACTGCTACGGCGCCCATGACGCCCCGCCCTCGGCCAAACAAGGCGACGCCCTGTTCACCGAAGTCTCCCTGGAGACCACCTTCGGCAACACCAAGAAGACCGTCTCCCGCATGCCCTTCATGGCCGGCGCCCTGGGCTCGACCTTCATCGCCGCCAAGTACTGGGACGCCATGGCCGCCGGCTGCGCCATCTGCGGCGTGCCCATCGTCATCGGCGAGAACGTGGTCGGCGTGGACCGCAAGAGCCAGATCGCCAACGGCCGCATCAGCGTCAGCCCCGAGATGGACCGCCGCCTGGAGTCCTACCTGCGCTACTACGACGGCTACGGCGTGGCCATCGTCCAGCTCAACGTCGAGGACGCCCGCAACGGCGTGGCCGAATACATCGCCGAGCGCTACCGCGACAAGGTCATGATCGAGCTCAAGTGGGGCCAGGGGGCCAAGAACATCGGCGGCGAGATCCAGGTCAAGGAAATCGAGTACGCCGACTTCCTCAAGGCCAGGGGCTACCTGGTCGACCCCGACTGCTCCAAGGACGAGGTCCGGGAGGCCTACAAGAACAAGGCCATCCGCGGCTTCGCCCGTCACAGCCGCCTCGGCTACACCAACCTCAACTCCTGGGAGGAGGTCCGCGAGAGCTTCCTGGCCAACGTCAAGGCCCTGCGTGACCTGGGCTTCGAGCGCATCTCTTTAAAAACCGGGGCCTACGGCATGGAGGCCCTGGCCATGTCCATCAGGCTGGCCAGCGAGGCCAAGCTTGATCTTCTGACCATCGACGGGGCCGGCGGCGGCACCGGCATGAGCCCCTGGGACATGATGGAGCACTGGGGCGTCCCCCCGGTCCTGCTGCACGCCAAGGCCTACGAGTACGCCTCCCTGCTGGCCACCACCGGCCAGAAGGTCGTCGACATCAGCTTCGCCGGCGGCTTCGCCCGCTCCAGCGCCATTTTCAAGGGCCTGGCCCTGGGCGCCCCCTTCGTCAAACTCATCTGCATGGGCCGCGCCATGATGATCCCGGGATTCCTGGGCTCCAACATCGAGGGCGTCCTCAAGCCCGCCAACAAGGCCAAGATCAACGGCAACTGGGACGCGCTGCCCAAGAGCGTCTCCGACCGCGGCGGCAAGGCCGAGGAGATCTTCGCCGGCTGGTACGACGTCCAGAAAAAGGTCGGCCCCGAGGCCATGAAGGAGATCCCCTTCGGCGCCGTGGCCATGTGGGGCATGCTTGACAAGCTCTCCGCCGGCCTCCAGCAGCTCATGGCCGGGGCCAGGAAGTTCACCATCCCCGCCATCGACCGCGACGACATCGCCGCCTGCAACCGCGACACCGCCGCCGAGACCGGGCTGGCCTTCGTCACCGACATCGGCGACGAGAAGGCCAAGGCCATCATCAAGCAGAAGTTCTAAACGCCCACAGGCCAAGGCCGGGAGCCCGGGGAGACCTGGAGGGGAGGCTCCAAAATATTGGAGGCCGCCTCTTGCGGAAGCGCCCCCCGGACCGAGGCCGTGAACAGCAGGACCCGTCCAGGCGAGATCATCCCCGCCGGGACGGGTCCTTTATTTTATGAGCCCCAACCCGGGCCTTCTCCCGCCGCCGGGACCCGGGCCGGGGTCCGAGTCCGGGGACTGGTTTTTTCCAACCGGCGATTTAATTATTGGTCCGTCCGCAGTCTGCTCATAGTCTGACCGCAGTCGATTCGCGGTCTGATTGTCGGGCAAATGATGTTCCGGGCCAAGTTTCCGTCACGGCCGGGGGGGTCGGGACAGATCGAGTCCGGCCGGCCATTTCCCCGCGGCGTCGGCCGCCCCGGAGGATCCGGAGCCCCTCGCGGGCAGGCCGCGCGGGACCCGCGCCCCGGGGGCCAGGGAGGCGATGTCGCGCTCGCCGCGGCCCATGGCGCCGCCGTTGCTGGCGCGGAAGGGGACGACGGTCCTGCCGGGGAAGTCGTCTTGCTCCAGGAAGACGAACAGGGTCATGGGGACGGTCCCCCGCCAGTTGGGGAGGCCCGGGTAGACGACGACGTCGTCGGCCAGGCTGTCGACGCGGCTGGCCGGCTCCGGGCGGGCGTTCTCGTTCCGCTCGATCCTGGCCGCCTTGACGCGCTCGTCGTAGGCGTCCGGCCAGGGCCTGACGGTCAAAAGGCGGAACGACCGCGCCCCGCCCGCCGAAGACGCCGGGCGGCAGGGTCGGAAAGGACGAGGCGAGAACAAAGACGAGAAATTTCACAAGGGTCATGACGCGCGAGTCATTTCAAATAAACTTGCCCCGGGGCGACAACGGCCGGGGACTTGACGAAGCGACGCCGACGGCGGGGACGACCCCCCCGCCGGTCCGGGACGACAAACTATGCCGGAGAAATTAAGAGCCGGAGAAATTAAGGAAACGGGAAAATGAGAACAGGAGAAATTGCGAGGAGAAAAAAGAGAAAAAAAGAAAAAAGCGACAAAGAAAAAAAACCAGCGAGAGATAAAATTGGCGACGGCGAAAAAAGAGAAACTTTGAGATGAAAAGCCGGACTGGCGACCAGCTCGCCGCGTCTCGGGAGCGCGTCAGGGGACGCCCGACGACATTTGAGACCGTCGGCGGCCGTCCGCGCGGCGGGTCAGGAGAGCTCCCCGCGCCGCAGCCGGAGGGGAAGCTCCAATCCCATGTGCTGGTAGGCCCTGGCGGCGGCCACCCGGCCCCTGGGGCTGCGGGCGATGAAGCCCTCCTGGATGAGGTAGGGCTCGTAGACCTCGAGGATGGTGGCCGTCTCCTCGCCAACGGAGCTGGCCAGGGCGTCGATGCCCACGGGCCCGCCGGAAAACCTGACGCAGACGGCGTCCAGCAGACGCCGGTCCAAATTGTCGAGGCCGGCCGAGTCGATCTCGAGCATGACGAGGCCCTTTCTGGCCATGTCCAAATCAATGACCCCGCCGCCCTTGACCTCGGCGTAATCCCGGACCCGGCGCAACAAACGCCCGGCCACCCTGGGGGTGCCGCGGCTGCGGGAGGCTATCTCCTTAATGCCGTCGGGGGTGGCCCGGACGCCGGAGAGCCTCGCCTCCCTCTCGACGATCAGGGCCAGCTCGTCCGGCCGGTAGTAGTCCAGGCGCAGCTGGATGCCGAAGCGGTCCCTAAGGGGCGGGGAGAGCGACCCCGCCCTGGTGGTGGCGCCGACCAGGGTGAAGCGGGCCAGGCCCATCCTGAGGGACTTGGCGCCGGGGCCCTGGCCCAGGACCAAGTCGATCTTGAAGTCCTCCATGGCGGGATAGAGGTACTCCTCGATGGTCGGGTTGAGGCGGTGGATCTCGTCTATGAAGAGGACGTCGCCATGGTCGAGGCTGGAGAGGATGGCGGCCAGGTCGCCCTTGCGCTCGATGACCGGGCCCGAGGTGGCCCTGAAGGGGGCGCCCATCTCGTTGCTTAAAATCTGGGCGAGAGTGGTCTTGCCCAGGCCGGGGTGCCCGTGCAGAAGGACGTGGTCGAGGCACTGGCCGCGGTTTTTGGCGGCCGTCAGAAAGATCCGCAGCTTGTTCTTCAGCTCCTCCTGCCCCAGGAAGTTCTCCAGATTCCTGGGCCTGGTGCCGTCCTCCTGGTCCCGGGGGGCGTTGGCGTCCGGGTCGTTCTGAGCGTCCGGGTCGTTCTGAGCGTCCGGGGCGTTCTGGGCGTTCTGAGTGTCTAGGAGGTCCTGGCTCATGTCTCCCGCCGGCCTGAAACCGCCGCCCGCCGGGATGACGCCCGCGGGACCGCCTGGTTTCGGAAAGTGCCGGCTGCTTCCGGCGCGTCCTGGGCGTCCGGTCTGACGGCGAAGCCGGTCAAAGGAAAAATCGTCCGGGGAAAAACCGTCCCGGCGCGAAAAACATCGGGGCGCCCCGGACGCTCCTCCGCGCCCCGGACGCCCGCCCCGGCCTCAGCTCCAGTAGCGGTTGGAGGCGGGCTGGCAGTGGCGGTAGTACTCCAGGTATTTGAAGATGGTGTTCTTGAGGTCCCGGCGCTCGGCGATCTCCTGGATGCCGCGGATGTCGCAGTAGAACTCCATGTTCTCGTAGATCTGGCGGGAGTTGCGGGCCAGGGCGGCGGCGCGCACGTCCTCCTCGTTGACCGAGAAGCCCCTGGCCTCCATGACCCTGGGCCCGGTGAAGATGACCAGGGCGTCGGGCTCGGCCAGGATGACGTCGCCCAGGGCGGCGTAGCTGGCGATGGCCCCGCCGGTGGAGGGGTCGCCCAGCACCGAGATGAAGGGGAGCCCCTCGCGCTTGAGCCTGGTCACGCAGTTGACGGTCTTGACCATCTGCATGAGGGCGGGCGTCCCCTCCAGAAGCCTCGCGCCCCCGGAGCAGCAGAGGCTGACCAGGGGCAGGTTCTTGCTCCGGGCGTACTCGGTCAGGCGGAAGAACTTCTCGCCGAAGACCACCCCCATGGTGCCGCCGGCGAAATAGAACTCGCAGACGGCCAGGGCCACGGGTTTCCCGAAGACGGTGGCCTCCCCGGTGACCAGGGCCTCGTGGAAGGGGGAGCGCTGGTCCTGCTTGGACAAGAAGCTCAGATACTCGGGGGTTAAAAGGGACGGGTGCAGCAGGTGGTGGGCCGTCAGGTCGCGGCTCATCTCCTGGAAGCTGTCGGTGTCGGCCAGACAGTTGATCCAGCCCATGGCCCCCATGATGCGGCTGGCCCCGCACTGCGGGCAGACGTAGTGGTTGGCCAGAAAGTCGGAGACCTTGATGACCGCCCCGCAGCCCTCCTCGGAGCCGCCCGCCTTGAGGCTCATGTCCCCGCACTTGACGTACTGCTCGGGCCTGGTGGCCGGGTCGGTCTGCTCGCCCCACTCCACCCCGGAGGTGATGTCCTCGTTGGAGAGATTGAAGGTCTTCAGGTCAGGCGTGGGCACGGCCTTGCGCCGCAGGGGCGTCAGTCGAAAAAACGAGGTCCAGCGCCTGCTTTTCTTGTAGGGCTCCAGCTTGAAGACCCCGAAGGCCGAGGCCCGGCTGCGGCGCACCCGCAGGAGGGCCTTGATGTTGCGCCTGCCCAGATCCTTGACGTTGCGCTCCAGAAACGCCGCCAGAGGCCTGGCGTAGCCCTCGACGTCGCTGACCAGCTTGGGGGCGGGCAGGACCTGGTCGATGATGCCCAGCTCCAGAAGCTCCGCGGCCGTGGGCTTGGAGATTAGAAGGGCCTCCTTGACCTTGGTGGGGTCCCGGAAGATGATGGCGGCCAGGCTCTCCGGGGGCGCGGTGGCGTAGAGGGCGTCGTCGAACTGGGCCCGCCGGTCGGTCATCTGGATGGCCAGGGCCCCGCCGCTGCCGCCCTCGCCGATGATCACGGAGACGGTGGGCAGAGGCACGGTCAGAAAATCCCTGATGAGCATGGCGATGAAGAAGGCCTGGTAGTGCCTGGCCGACTCCATGGAAATGTCCGCCCCGTAGGTGTCGATGAAGGTGATGACGGAGACCTGCTCCCCCTGGCGGGACCTCTGGACGGCCCTCTTCAAAAACCTGACCACCTGGGAGTGGTCCTCGGCCGTCAGCATGCCGTGGTTGAGCTTGGCCAGGTCCTCCTTGGTCCTCAGGTTCTCGGGCTTGGGCTTCTGCTGGGCGACCACGAACAGGTGCCGCCCCCACTGCTCCACCTCCCCCAGGATGAGGGCCGCGGAGTAGGGGGTGACCCGCCGGAAGGAGGGGAAGATGGCCTGGATCAGATCGCTGGACCTGGGGCGCAGGGGCGAGCGGGTCCGGCGGCGGAAGAGGTCCACCACGTTGACGGGGGGATTGGACATGCGGTCTCCACGACGAAAAAATATTTATGACGGTCCCGGCGGCCGGACAGGCGGCCGGACGCCCCGGGCAAAAGCCGGCGACGAGCCGTAAAATACCATAAAAAAGCCCTTGGCCAGGGCCTCAGGGATTACCTGAGCATTGTAGCCCCGCCGCCCCCGAAAAACAAGATTAACATCCGGGAATTTGGCAAAACCAGGGCGAAAACGTCAAAAACATCAAAAAGAAGAGACCTTCGGTCCCAATTTTGGCCCATTTTTTGATTTTTGGCTTTTTCCCAGCCCCTCCCCGGCCGACCGTTCCGAGACCTCGCCGACCTCGCTCGATCTCGAGGGAACTCAGTCCGCCGAATCAACCCGGGCGGGGAGTCCCGGCCCCGATCAAACGTCAGCGTCAGCCTCTCAAGCGCGTCCCTGGGGCCGCTCAAACATAGAGGACGGAGAACCGATAAATTTTTTATTTTTAAGCTCCTGGCTGTCGCATGATATTTTTCCCGGCGTCTTGGGCGTCTCGTTGTCAAGGTCGGAACGAGCGGCTGAAGGAAGAGGAGCAAAAAAACCAGCCGCCCGCCCGGAATCGACCGCTGGGCAGGCGGATTGAATTGTCGGCCGCCAGGGCGGGGCCCGTTGTATCCGAGTCCCCAGGAGACGGGAAGCGCCCTAGAAAAAACGAGCGGCAAACTGACGGCGGTCAATCGGCTGGCGGTCATTTTGAAAGCCGACTTGCGAGCGGCTAATTTGGAGCTTTACTGGCGATGTATAATTTAAAAATTAACAAATTAACCATTATCAGTCTATAAAATATGATACTTGAAATATTTCAAGAAAATTAATAATTTTATTGTATTATAACTTAAATCAATTATCAATCAAATTAGTATAAATTACAATTTAGAACTATATATTATATTTTTTATTTCTATTATAAAATTGGAAAGTTGATAAAATTAATTATTTAAATTTTGTAACTATTCAGGCCCCCCCAGTTTGGAGGGACTAACGGTCAGAAAGGAGGCCGCGGGCAGATCAATTAGCCCAATGAGCTTAAACTAGGCCGAGGTCCAGTCCCAGGCCGAGGTCCAGGTCCAGATGCAGATCCATGATGTTTAGGCGGCTTACCGAACATCAGAAGATAATCCGGCCTTGATAAACTCTGGCGTTTGACCTTGGACGAGCATTTTAATCGACTCACACGCTGATATGTCGTTCTTCTTGCAGCTAACTATGCAGCCTCTCATTTTGCAGAAGCCTTGGGCCGTCTCAGACGTTTTGAAGCAACCTGATATCTTGGCACGCACCTTTGGCATGCGAACTGGCCGCTCCACATCATTATTTGCAAAGGGAACGTGCTCGCTAGTTATAAAGCGCAGTACTGCGTCCTCGCAAATCTCAAGTCTTTCGAGCAAATTTCTTCCTTTGGGTTTTTTCATTCGTCCTCGTTTTCCTTAAAAGATGTTATCACTACTTCGGTAAAAATAAATGGGTAAGAAGCGGCCCTTGGTGAGCCGCCTCCAGGCTCGAAATACCATTTACGAAGAATCATTCTTGATAGGTATCATGTTTTCGTAGACCTCTTTACACTTTGACACAAACGCCATTGCATAACTCTTGACTATGTAGGCGATTCTGGTTAGTTCTTTAATAACCTCTTTGCGTTCTTTGGATAGGCTACAAACAACAAGCTTACACATTTGAGAAACTGTAAATACTGGTACATTCTCAGGGTCCTTCATGTTCATAGCCTTAAATATCAATTTACCTGGACCAGTTAATTGATCTACTTTGACACTATACTTAAGCCTCATCATCTGTATGAACAAGTGAGCGACAAAAACAATATTCAGATGACGATGAAATCCTTTCCATGATCTCCCTTCAAATTGTGACATGCCAAGTTGTGACTTGCATTCCTCAAAACATTGTTCAATCGGCCACCGCATGGTCGCCACTTCTGTAAATTTCGACAGAGGAGTATCCTCAGGAGCGTTGCTTATGGCATATTTTATTTCACCATTAGACAACTTTCTGGCATGTAACCAGACCCAATTATTTGGTTTGTTTTTTCGAATATCAAGCACACGGATTAACTTTTCTTCTCCCGTCATCACTCCCTTTGAACCAATTCCATATTCGACGGGAGTCCATGGAACATCACTATTATTGACTATGTCTTTTGCACTTTGAGGCGGCACTGTGAAAATTAGTTTAGTTGGCTTCCTTCCCGGACCATCTTTTTTGGTTGGAACAAACATCTCTGGCATTGATGGATAAAAAGTATCTGTGGAATGGACACAAGCAAAATAACGTAAATTGTCAGGTGTAGAGTCCAGAAACTTCGTGTCATGGCCAAAGGCTCCGTCAGCACCAACCCATGATGCTTGTACTCCATTTGCCAATGCTGATTCAAGCATTTCAATGGCAATTTCATTTTTTGTTTGAAATT
>JAISET010000110.1 GCA_031264015.1 Deltaproteobacteria bacterium
CCACGCTCTCCGAGGATGAAACGGAAGAGATTATAATGAAAGCCGCTCCCGATTCGAAAAGGACCCCGTCTTCGGTTAAAGAAGAAGAAATTATGACAACCTTGGCGCATGCCGCCCAAAGGGCATTGGACGACATAACCGCCAGGAATTACCACACCATCGTGGATCATCTGGGCAAATCATTCATCTATCTGGGAATGGCCGCCTACAAGGACTCCCGGCGGATCAAGGCGATTTTCGGCTAAACTTTTGGCCGGAGCCGCTCGCTTCCGGAGGCCGCGTTTAAGGCCGGGGCGACCACGGCACAAGCTTGAGGCGGCGCTTCCATGATCCTTGGCCGCCTTTCTTCTTCGAAGAGGGCGCCCCGTCGGGCACTGCTAAAAATCTTTCGCCAGAGGCCGTGTCCTCGGCCAAAGGTTTGCATGACGAGGGTGGGAAGCCGACGATTGACTTGCACCATAATTAATTCTCAAGAAAATTTATGCCCGCCAATTTTTTTTACCAACGTCAAAAATCCATTGACTTGCACCATAATTAATTTTCAATTTTTGTAATACCTAAATTTCCTGGAAATTAGCGTATACAAGTTTCTTGTTTGATCCTGACGACGATATCATCCACCGAATCAAAAACTGAGAGTATTTGTTTTTGCTTTTTGGTTAAAGCTTTTGTTAAACGGTACTCACTTTTGCCTGACATGATTGTAATATTTGATAATTGGCTAAAAACTTTTTTCAAAGATGTGGAGTTATCTTTTAAATATTGGTTAAGGCAGTCCATCGATTTTAAGAGAATAAACCAATGGTCAACCAAAAAATCAAAATTTATCCTACTGGACCCCAACAAGTTCTGACTATTGGGCTTGTTAGAATGATTATTAACTCATTTTCACCCAAAAGACAGCATGTATTAAAAGACGTCGATGCCCTATTGAAGCAGTTTTATGCAAACTTTGAAAGCTGTACTAGAAAAAAGATTGAAAATAAATTAGGTTTAGTCATGGAGTCACCCCCCAGTTAGAGAAAGGGGGGCCAAAAAATTTTTTCGGAAGTACTTAGTAGTGATAATTTCTTTAATATTAGTTTTTTCCTCCAATGTCCTACCCGCCGACATAAACATCTTTCGTCATCGTCATCGTCATCACCATCGAAATCATCATCGCTTCGTCTTCGCCATCACCATCGACATCATCATCATCCCTTCGTCCTCGTCAACACCACCACCATCGTCATCGTCACCATTATCATCATCAGCCGGCAAACCAGGCGTCAAATTATCCGCCCTCGCCTCCGCGTCAGTCCGGTTCCGGACACAACCCGGGCGCGGTCCGCGGGCGGGGCTCGCGGGCCAGTTTTTACCGCCGGGGAGGCGGCGTCTTTAGAATTGTGAAAACCGTCCCGGCGGCGCCAGCCGTCGGAAAAACCGGACCACTCGGACCGTCAGACCCGCCCGGCCATGGAGGTCAGGGACAGCTGCGGCGAACTTCTGTAGATGCCCATGTTGGCGAACTTGTTCATGCCGGCCCGGACGGAGGCGGAGATCTTGGGGCCGAAGTCCCGGGCGTTCATGGGGGACAGGGTCTCGGCCACTTCGGTGAGGGTCTCGTTGACGTCCCGGTTGACGTCGGGGCCCGCCGGCTGGGTCTGGAACTCGCCCGCCGGGTCGAGCATGTCGGTCATCCGACGCATGGCCATCTGGGCGGCGACGGCCGAGGGGTAGTAGGCCCCCGCGGCCTGGGGGCCCGCCTGCAGGTAGGGCTGGGGCTCGGTGGCCGGGGTGGAGACGGTGGCCACCCCCCTGCCGATCAAGCGGACGCGCAGGTGGCCGCCCTGGACGTAGAAGGTGGGCTGGCTCTGGTGCTCCTGGACCCCGTTGACGCTGAACTCGTAGGGCATCGCCTCGTCCCAGGCGCTGTCCTCCTGCAGGATCAGGGTGGGGAAGCTGTCGTTGGAGGCTATGTCCTTGGGGTCCCCGCCGGGCTTCCTGGTGGGCGAGACGTTCAGGTAGCGCTGCAGGGCGTCGGCGACGGTGGTGTTCTCCTGGCCCGCCTTGTCCACGTCCATGGTCAGGTAGTGGGTCAGATTGCGGCCCGGGGGAGGGGTGTAGCTGTCCACGGCGGCCACCATGGGGTTGGAGACGGTGGCGTGGGGCTTGGGGGAGCCGCTTTTGATGATCTGGTCGACCACGTTGGGGCTGGGGTCGACCACGGCGACGAAGGCGCCGCGGATGGTGCCGGCCACCTGGAGCGGGGAGAAGGCGTCCCTGGGCTTGAGGCTGATGGGATTCATGGGAAAATGGACCTCTCTTGGAGGACGGCGACGGCCGCCCAAGATGTCCATCCATGGATATAGCCATAAAAAAAGCGCCTTCGATGGCGCCCCCAGCCGCATGAATGCCGACCAGGGGGCGCCTCAAGTCTTCCGACCTAACGATGACGCCGACCCTGGCTATGTGGGAACCGAGACCAAATCCGTAGTCTCGGAAGAATCTAACATACCAAATTAAACCCCGCCCGTCAAGGATTTTTTCGGGCCCGCCGAGGGAGCCGGCCCGGGAGCCCCCCGGAAATGGAAAACCCGCCGCGGGGAGTGGCGGCGGGCGGAAAAACAAGCCGGGGACGGACCGGACGAGCGAAAAAACTAGCCGGCCACGAACTAGTCGGCTATGTACGCGGCGCAGGCGTTGTCGCTCTCCCAGGCGGTGACCGAATACAGGATCGCCCGGCCGTCGGACTCGGCGGCCACATGGGGGGCCAGCCGTTCGTAGATGAAGACGGCGATGTTCTCGGAGGAGGGGTTGGTCTTGACGAACTCCGGCATCTCGTTTAAGTACTTATGGTCCAGGAGCTCCAAAACCTCCTTAAGGCGTTTTTTAATGACCCCGAAGTCCAGGGCCAGGCCGTTATTTTCCAGGCCGGGCACCCTGACCACGGCCTCGACGAACCAGTTGTGGCCGTGGAGGTTCTCGCAGGCGCCGTGGAATTCCCTGAGGTTGTGGGCGGCGGCGAAATGATGCGTGACTTTCAACTCATACATGAGGCTTCGTTCCTTCCGAGGCTTCGTTCCTTCCGAGGCTTCGTTCCTTCCGAGGCTTCGTTCCTTCCGAGGCTCGCACCCCGGCGGAGCTTTCACCCGGGCCCGCCCTGTCCGTCTGGCTCGCTACCCGTCGGGCTCACTCGCCCTTGGGCGGCTTCTCGGGGGTCTCCAGGAGGCCCGCGTCGAGCCACTCGGTCAGGGTCTCGATGAGCTGCCTGGCCACCGGGGCGGCCAGGTTGACGCTGTCGCGCTTTTTGTAGACGCCCTGGTGCTTCTGGTAGCGCTTGATGGTGGCCTTGGCGGGCCCCCAGGCGTCCTTCTTGGCGTCCCTCTCCCGGTAGCGGAAGAGAATCGTCGTCCAGGCGCCCTTGGTCAGGACCACCTTGTCGAGCTGCTCGATCTTCAGCTCGCCCTCGTCCTCGAAGTCAATGCAGATCTCGTCTACTGTCTCCGCCATGGAACCCCGCTCCTTGCGCCCCCTGTTGCCGGGGGGCCGTGACTTGTGTCGACCCGGAGGGAAGACTCAAGGGTTATACTACTAATTTTTGAAAAAAACAAGCGGCCCGGGATTCCGGACTGCCGGGTCTTGACAAAAAACGGCGCGGTGATTATATTAAAAGAGCCGAGGGAAGCTGATGACTCCCCCCGGCCCGGTGGGGCAGTTCTCCTCCGGCCTTTCATGCCGAAAGCAATTCGCCCCTAGGAGGGTTCAGCTCCCTCCTAGGGGCTACTTTTAGCGTTTATGCATAAAGATCGCCACCAGAACGCCTGCTATAATTGAAGCCAGGACATCTAAGAGGAACTGAGCCATGAGCATATCTCCTTTCTTATTAAGCCTTATTAAGCCTTATTAAGTCTCATTAAGAAACGGAAAACTGCCCAAAGACATTCTATCAAATTTTCAGCAAAAAAAAGGGGGCACAAAGCTCCTTTTTTGATTTTTTATATCAGTGTATAATCAAGCACTAGCTAGAATTTGCTTCTCTCGCCAGCCTCTCTTTCAGCCGATCGGAATCCAAGGTCTATGCGGTTGTTTTCTGATGCTTTTCCCTGCCGAACTTCTTCTCCCCATTGGCTGTTACCAGGATGATATTAAGTTGTCAAACGGAAGATATTTTTAACCTTTTTAAAATTTAATTAGGTATTATTCTTGATTTTAATATGCATAAGCTATATATTTTATTATTTATATCTAGATATAGGATACAAATTTTGACAAGCGCGACTGGGAAAAGGGCTATAAGACGGCCCGGGCCTTTTTCACCAAGAAATTTTCCCGGAAAGACAAGGGTTGATTCGGACTCGCATGGCCGCCCGGCCCGGGACGCATGGCCGCCCGCCCCGGCCTACCTGACCGACTTGTCGTGCACGGCCTGGGGGCTGTCGGCGGCGACGGCCCTGTCCATGTTCAGGCGCCGGAGGTAGAGAAACAGGGGCAGGCCGCAGGAGACGCCCACCAGCAAGGTGGCCAGAAGCGGCAGCCAGAGCCCCTTCATTTTCAGCTTGCGGCCCTCGGAGAAGACGAACAGGAAGGTCACCAGGGCCGAGATAATCATGTTGACGCCGAAATAGCTGCTGATCTGGCTGGCCCAGAGCTGGACGCCCATCTCGGTGAAGTCGAGCCCGTTGGTGACCAGAAACTGGCCCAGGAAGCTGTAGGGGCCCACCGCGCCCAGGAAGGCCAGCCCGAGATAGAAGATAGCCATGCGGCCTCCTTATGGGCCCGGGGGGGCCGGGCTCCGGGGTTCCGTCGCTACAAGGCGGTCACTGGCCCAGGACCGCGGCCGGGGGCGGGGAAACCTCCCCCTGGCTCCCCCCGGCGCCGGGGGCGGGCGCGGCGTCCGAGGGCAGATCGGCGTTCCCGGGGACGGCCTCGCCGGCGCCGGGGAGGGGCGCGGCCGGGGCCGGCGAGGGGACCGGGTCGACGGAGGCCGGGACCAGCTCCTCGGGCGGGGGCAGCTCCTGCTCGCCCAGGAGGAAGGTGGAGGACTCGGGGTACTGCTGCAGGGTCGGGGACACCGGCTCGGAAACGCCCTCGGAGAAGCTCTGGTTGGAGCGGAGCAGCTGCTGGAGCTCGGTCAGATCAGGCAGCGGGGGCAGGCCGGGCAGGTCCTTGCCGCGGGCCTCCTGGCTGCCGAAGTACCTCAGGTAGTCGGTGGACTGGGAGTCGAGAACGATGGTGCTGGACTCGCGCATGGTGGTCTGGTAGGAGTCCAGGGAGCGCTTGAAGGCGTAGAACTCCGGGTCGAGCCCGTAGGCGCTGGCGTAAATGTTGGCGGCCTCGGAGTCGGCCTCGCCCAGGATGACCTGGCTCTGGCGCTCGGCGTTGGCCAGGGTCTCCCGGACGGCCTGGTCGGTCTCGGCCATGATCTTCTGGCCGTCGCGGCGCCCCTCGCTGCGGTACTTGGTGGCCTGCTGCTCGCGCTCGGTGCGCATGCGGTCGTAGACGGCCTTCTGGTTCTCGGGGGGCAGGTCGGCCCTCTTGATGCGCACGTCCACCACCACGAGGCCGGCGATGGTGTCCTCGGCCAGCTTGCGGTTGGTGGAGTCGGTGACCGTCTCCATGATGGACCCGCGGTTTTGGGAGATGATGTCGGCCATGACGTGGAGGCCGAGCTCCCTTCTGAGCTCGCCCACGATGATGACGCCCAGGCGGCGCTTGGCCTCCTCGACGACCGAGAAGCTGGTGTCGCCCTTGAAGCGCTGGTAGAAGGTCAGCGGGTCCTCGTCCTTGTCGCCCAGCTTCCAGCGGGCGTAGGCGTCGACGACCATGTTCTTGTTGTCGCGGGTGTAGATCTCGGCCGCGGCCACGTCGTACTCCATCAGGCGGCGGTCGATGGTCACCACCTTCTGGATGAAGGGTATTTTGAAGTGCAGGCCGGGCTTGCGCACGTCGCCGACGGGCTCGCCGAACTGCAGGACGATGGCCACCTGGGTCTCGTCGACGGTGAACAGGGCGCCGCCGCCGAGCAGGACCAGGACCAGGACGATGACTATGTAGATGCCTAGGCTGTTCTTTTTCATATTATATGCCGCCCCGAGCGCGTTGTTTCCGGTCACTGGCCGGCCGGGACGGGGGTCCGGCCCCCTCCCAGCCCCAGGAGGGGTAGAAGCGACCTGCCGGTCCCGCCGGTCAGGAGGTATTTCTGGGAGGACGGCAGGACGGAGTCCATGGTCTCCAGGATGAGCCTCTGTCTGGTCACCTCGGGGGCTTTGCGGTATTCGGTCAAAAGGGAGACGAACCTGGCGGAGTCGCCCTTGGCTATGTTGATTCTCTCGGCCTTGTAGGCCTGGGCCTGGGCGATCAGGGCGTAGGCCTTGGCCTCGGCCTCGGGCAGCTTGTTGTTGCGGTAGCCCCGGGCCTCGTTGATGAAGCGCTCGCTGTCCTCCCTGGCCGAGGTGACGTCCTTGAAGGCCTGCATGACCTCGTTGGGCACGTGGACGTCCTGGAGCTCCACGTTGTCCACCACCAGGCCGGTGCCGTACTTGACCATCATGGCCTGCAGGGTCTCCCTGGTGTCGGTCTGGATGGCGGCCCTCTGGTCGGTCAGGGCCCCGTAGATGGTGTTGCGGCCGATGACCTCGCGCATGGCGGAGATGGCGGCGTCCCTGATGGCCTTGTCGGGGTCGTAGATATGGAAGGCGTAGGCCACGGGGTCGTCGACCTTATATTGGACGACGAACTGGATGTTGACGATGTTCTCGTCGTTGGTCAGCATGGTGGCCTCGTCGAGGCCCTTGCTGCCCGAGTTGCCGCCCCCGACCTCGAACTGCCTGGTCTGGGTGAAGTTAACCTTGGTGACGCTCTCGACGGGCCAGGGCCAGTGGTACCTGAGGCCCTCCTCCACCGAGGCGTGGTATTTCCCGAACCTCCGGATCAGGCCCCGCTCGTAGGGCTCGACGGTGAAGAACCCGGAGAGCAGCCAGACGACGATCACGACCACCCCGAAGATCCAGAACGGGGGCAGGCCCCCGGGCATTTTCATTTTGGAAAAAACACTGTCCTGCTTGGGCCCCTGCCCGCCTCCGCCGCTGCCGTTGCCGCCTCCGCCGTTGCCCTCCGGCTTGCGCGGGGGCGTCGGCTTCTGGCGTTTCTTCTGCCATTGTTCCCAATCCATCGGCATGGATGACCACCTCGAAATAATGCTTGTTTGGCCGCCCCTCAAAAAAGGCGCCCCTCGAAAAGAGCCCCTCTGACAAGGCGCCCCGGACGGCCCGCGTCTAATCTTTCGACGGAAGCGCCCGCCCGGCTTTCGGCCCCGGGGTAAGACAAGTGATTATACAGTAAAAACCGCCGCGTTTCCAGAGCCGGACGAGCCCCGCCGGCGGCCGCCGCCCGAACCGCGGCCGCGCGCCGCCGGACGGAGGCCCGCTGAGGGAGGGGTCGGGCGGCGGCGGTTCCGGCGGGGGCCGGGCGGACGGGGGACGGCGCGGGCCGCCGTCGGACCGGCCTCGCCCGGACCGTCAGGAAAACCTCGCCCCCGCCCCCGGGAAAATATCCCTCCCCCTCGGGAAAACCCGGCCGCCGGAAAACCTAGCCGGGCCTCCGGGAAAGCTTTCCGGAACCTCCAAGAAAGCCTGGCGGGCGGTCTGGGAAAATATGTCCCGGCCCGGACGGTTAATCTTGGCCGGCCGGCCCGCTTCCCTTCGGGTTTTTTGACGGCAATATTTGCCGGACACTCGATCTAAAGCTAAAAAAATGTCCATTATCAATCTTTTATCTGGAGCAAATATTTGGCATTCTACTTGCGATACTCCGGTCAGGGCGCCCTTGGTGCCGGACCATCTGTTTTAGTGAGGATCCTGTTATGACAATGATCATAAAGAAAGACTGGCTGACCATAGGAGAGGTCTCTGAATTGACGAGCGTCCCCATCCACACGCTAAGGTACTGGGAGACCGAGTTCAGCGGCTACTTCAACCCCCTGAGAACCTCCGGCCGCCAGCGTCGCTACAACGAGGAGGCCGTGGACAGGGTTCTGATGATCAAATCCCTCCTCAAGGAGGAGAAGTACAGCATCGCCGGCGCCAAGCAGGTTCTCGACCGCCAGCTCCATCCCGAGGACGCCGCCCTGATGGGCACCTTCGGCCCCATGATGGAAAGCAACAACCAGACCAACATGGAGCAGCTCCCGGCTCCCCCCGTCGCCAACTGACACCCGGGAACCCTCCCGGGGCTCCCGAGGCATATATTGCGACGCCCCGCCCAGTCCTCCCGGGCCGGGGTGCGGGGGCCGGAGCGCTCTTCCCGGCCCGGCTCGGGGACCCTGCGCCGGGGCTTCCGGGGCTTTTCGAGGCCCGGGGGAAGGTCCCGCTCTGATCAGGTTCCGAGCCAATCCCCCGGCGAAATCTGCCCCTCCCCTCCCCTTGGCGGAAGTTAAGGAGAGGGGATGACGGGGAAATGATTTCCCACACAAAATAAGGTTACAGTGTTAACACCAAGTCATTTTGTCCTAAAACTGCCAGGACAATTTGTCTAAAACTTGCCAAAAATCCTTGTCAAAAGTAGTGAATTCGTTGAAAATCTATAAATTTTTGACAAGACAATTTGTCCATGTATATTTATATTTAATCATACAATTCGAAATCCTCAGAAGTTCCTATATAAATTCATCCACATATGATTAGACATTCACGGGCGATATATTATTATCGAAATGGTATGCCTCTCAACCTCATTGCTGAACAACTTGGCCATTCTAATGTTGAAACGACCCGTTTTTACGCTTATGCGGATCTTGAAATGAAACGTGCTGCAATGGAAAAAGCAAATAAGAACCGTTCAACGTCACCTGATTCTAGTCCAATTTGGCAAGATGATGAAGAGATAATCCTTAAATTATCAGGATTGAAATAGATACTATTCCGAATTTTTATAAAAAAGTAGCGATATATTGAGGAATATTAATCAATATCTGAATAATAAAAATATCAGGATAACTTTAATTATTCTGATATCAGAATAATTAAAGTATTTACTAATATCAGCGTCTATGACATACTCCACATACCGGTATGTGATACTAATATATATTGCATCTAGTTAATTATGAGCATTTCTTTTCGGCCTAAAACCACAATAAAACTCCTTAAAGTCGACTTCATATATCTGGTTCAGCACCTCGGCCAGCGATCTTTGCACAATCTTGTCTCTAACCGCCGCAATACCGAGCGGACGTTTGGTCCCGTCCTGTTTGGGAATGTAGCTTCTTAGCCCCGGCAGCGGTGTATAAGTCCCGTTCTGCACTGACTCCCAAAGTTCCCCTATGTTCTCGTCGAGCCTCTCGGCGTAATCTTCTGCCCACACGCCATCCGCCCCAGGCACAGCGTCAGGGTTTATGGCCCTGTAGCTCTCCTTAAACAGTTCCAGCGTCAGGTGGTGGTGCAGGGCTGTGAACTTTGTCAACCCATCCTTCATCGCCGCTTGTCGTACACGTTCTAGTCTACATTCCATACAACACACCCGTTTCTGATTGCCCACAGTTTCATAGATCGTCCGTCATTCGGACGACGTACCGGCAATCCAGATCTTTCAAAACTTGGCTCTGCGTCCAAGGTGCGTGCGACTTCGCCACGTGTTCTCCATCCGCCTCCCCCTTTCCTCCACGATCTCCGCCGG
>JAISET010000224.1 GCA_031264015.1 Deltaproteobacteria bacterium
CAAATGGGAGCTTAAAGACGATCGCGGGAGAACTGTGGCTGAAGTCGCCGGCGGTCATGCTAGTTTGCCTGAGACGGCGTTAAATCAGAAAAATGTCTTAGAATCATGCGAGCTTCATCGTGCGGAAGACTTGAAAATCGAAGAAGAGCTTCAGCCCATAAACAAACCAGGGGGTAGTCAAAAGCCGTTCTCATGAGAGGCCGAACGAAAGTTTTTCTTCTTTCCGACTTAGCCGACGCGGCCAAGGGCGACGAACCAAGTTGGCCGCCTAATGTTTGAAGTGGCCAGACATGAGTTTGCCGCCTCCCAACAGCAATTATTACATGGACAGAGCCATGGAGCTGCTGGGCCCCAAGAAAGCCAGCCCGAAGGAAATGTTCGAAGCCGTGATGGCCAGGGCTTCCGTCGTGAGAGGCCTGCTGCAAAAGGGCGTGGGCGATCTCACGAAGATAAAAGAAACAAAGAATGTCTGGACGTCATGACGGCTTTCAAGACGGCCGTCGGCCGGTCTGGTAAAATTCAGGCGGATCCGACGAGGATGACGGCCACGATATTTCCGCCCTGCTGGAACTGACCGACTTCCGGGGCGACGTCTCCGCGGCCCGCGCCCGCCGTCCCAACGCCGTCTTTTCCCTGCAAAAGGACGGGGAGTCGGAGTAAACCTACGTCACTATCGAACCGCCTGGTGTCGAACGGCACGCCGGGTGGTGTGGGAGGACGGCGGGGGTGACCCCGCCTCCTACCCGATGTGAAAAATCAGGATTTTCGAGGATCGGCGGGCGGCCGGTTTATTTGTCGACATAGGCGAGCTTATGGCGGGCTTGGGCGTTTTTAGCCCGTCCGCGCAGGCTGGCGATTTAACGTCGCCGCGTGCGGGCTTATGTGTTTTTCATTGCAATTGCTGGAAATCATTGGCAATCACGTCCAATAAATTAAACTTGGGATAAAACAAAGAAAGGAGAGGTCGGCACACGCTTCAAATTATCACTACTCATCATGACCTTTCAGCCTGTAGCTTGTGTGTCGATTGTCACCAACCTTGGCAATCACGCCATCGGACACAAGCTCTTGCAGGATTGTTCGGATACGCCCCCGCGTGAGACCAGTATATTTTGCCAATTGCGACGAGGTGACTTTATCCTCATTGGAGATAAACGAAAGAATTTGTTTCTTTATTTGGCCCTTGGCAAGCGATTGCCAATCGACTGTCGAAGTCGCTTGGCAGTCGCTTGATTTTCCGTTAAGGATCTCCGTCAATACGCTCATGACTCCATTCCTAAATTCAAATCCTGCATCTGTTCTCTTGAGTATCTTCAATTCGAGGAGGTGCTCAAACTTTTCCGGTTTAATATCGCCCAAGTCTTTTCCTTGAAATAGATTCATCAACAATATATAATCATCCGTTGTAATGGCGTTCAGATGTTCATCTTCGATACTTTTTATCAACGATAGCATACGCTTGTCCAGTATCTTGCCGCCTATTGTCAACTTTACGAAATATGCATTCGTGCCGCTGAAATTAGGGAGCGGCTTTGCTTCACGAACAGCCAACTCGTAAATCAGATTCATTCCCTGGCCCGAACGCTCCACAAGTCCGCACAATTGGAAGATTGATGCTATCAAGATGTTGCGCGGCGACTGTCTGTCAAGAATATTCTCCACTGTTATTCCATTCGGCAAACCGCCGGGGCTTTCCACAACAAGGTGTTCGCGATGCTGACGCACAAATATGCTTCCCGCAAGCTGATAATCTCTGTGCGATACTGCATTCAGCAATGATTCCCGGACAACCCTCTCGTTGAAAGTGTTAATCGGGAACACAAACAGCCTGTCTTGATAATGCTGTTTGTCGTTTCTCAGGTTCACCAGTTCCCAAATTCGGTCAAAATAGTTGAAGAAACCCTCGGTGAAATCCTCCCGCTGGGCAGCAGGGCCTGCTGCCTCCGATGAGCGGTACTCAAACACAACCTCTGCCCGCCTAAGATGTTTCCTCACCGCCTTGCGAGTGCCGAACAATATCAGTGCCGCATATGTCACGCCTTCATCGGTAATCGCGTCACAATCTCGGAGCAACTGCTCTACAGGTAAGGTTAGAATTCCGCTGTTCCCGCTGTTGGTCTTCCATGTCTGGCGGAACACATTTAGAGCGTTTTCATCAAGGTCGTCGAGCGTCAAACCATTGCAAATTTTAGCGGAGAAATCAAAACCGCTTTCGGCATAAATATTTCGGCGCACATCTTCCGGCATGGACACAAGACTATCGCCAGCATACCACCAAGCAATGCCGTCAACCTGAATCGGCAGACCCAAAGGGCGGCTCGCAACTTCTATGGCAAGCACGCGATTTCCATTATCGTCATAAAGCTCAAAATCAACGCCGACGCGCAGCTTGTCTGTTAAATCCGCGCAGGTACGCTCCGGCTGAGAAAATGCGGTTGAACCCACTACTTTACGCTGGCGCTTGTCCGAGATGCCAAGGACGAGCTTCCCGCCGCCGCAATTTGCCAGCGCACAGCAGATTTTAAGCGCATCTTTAAAACTATTCTTGGTCTTCCATTCTTTGAACTGGTAATGCTCGCCCTCTGGCGCATTCAGCAGCCGCTCTATTTTTTCATGACGTTTCATTCAGTCTTCCTCCGCTGAATTTTAAAATGCATCCCAAAGCAGAGTGGTCATTATTCGAGCGTTACGGGATGTCGAACAAGACAAATTAAAAACGTCTTCCTTATTCCAGGCAATTCCATTAGGCCAGTCAAATGAGCCGCTCTTTGTATGGCCTGCAAGGCTTCGTCTTTAGTCTTGACGAGTTCGGCCTGAGTTGCTTCGAAGTCTCCTTTCCAGATTTGGAGTGTCATCAGTTCTTCACGTGCGGTCGGGCCTTTTGGTGAAACTTTTTAATTTTTGCCTTGGCGGCGTCAAGGCTTTCGGTGAGGACTAAATTCTTGGAGTTTAATTCTGCAACAGTGTTCCTGAGCGTTTCAATCTCCTGATTGAGGGAGTTGGCTTTCTCCTCCTATTTTTTTTTCGCTTTCAATCAGTTGAAGCTGGTTGGTTTCCGCAAGTGCTAACTGACTCTTGCAGGTCGAAACTGTCCTGATTGAGCGGTCAGCGCTGAATTCGTCCCGTAACTTCATGATCTTTATCGACCATTCGGGAGTTATCGGAGGTAGTCCTGGTGATTTGCTCTTTAAATACTCTCTCAATATGGGGAGTATTTTGGTGTTTGATCAGCCGCCGATCTTGTTCCTCACGTTGTTGACGGATGGCTTGATGTTTTCTTTTTCCAAGTCGCATACTGCTTTGGCTACTGTCTATTCCGTGACTATACTGATCATTTAACATTAACTTCTGTTAGTCTACTCCATTTATGGCTGGTTAGGGTTAGCTTTCTGGTTGTTTTTCCTATGAAAGTGACCATGCTTCCATCCATTGAGATGGGATCATTTCATGAATGTTTATGTCGAGCAAAATGTTAACACATAGGCGATTGGAAAGTAATAAAAATAACATGATAATAGATAATTAGAAAAAAGTGCCTTAGAGCGCTTTAAACTGTAATTGCTGCAAATCATTAACAATCACATCCAATAAATTAAACTTGGGTTATGATTTCTCGTTGATCCGGATAGATTTGTGTTTTTGTCTCGCCGGGCGGTCCGGCGACCTCCCCCGTTTAACGTCCGGGAACTTTTTTCATCGTCCCCGGGGCTTTTGCGGCGCCCCGGGACTTTGGCGTCTTCGAGGTTTCGGCGTCGGCCGGGGGCTTCGGCGTCCTCGAGGCTTCGGGGGCAGTCGCGGCCGGCCGGTCCTGCCTGGCCCGCGGAGCCTTCGGCGTCTTTTCCTCGGTCTTCGCCGACTTGGGCGCCAGGGCCAGCGCTTCCCGGTCCCTCGCCTCCCGCTCCTTGTCCCCGGCCGGCTGGCAGCCGGGGCAGTAGACGGTGGAGCGGCCGGAGACGACGGTCCGCAGGAGGGTCCCGCCGCAGACGGGGCAGGGCCGCCCCGCCTTGCCGTAGACCTGGTGGTTCAGCTGGTAGCCGCCCGGCTCGGAGAGGCTTTGGTAGTTGCTGACCGTGGAGCCCCGGTTTTGGATGGCCAGCTCGAGGATCCGCACGATCTCTTTTAAAAGGGTTCCGGCCTCGCGGGGGGCCAGGTCCGAGGCCGGCCTCAGCGGATGTATTTTGGCGGCGAACAGCGACTCGTCGGCGTAGATGTTCCCGAGGCCCGCCAGGACGCGCTGGTCCAGGAGGACGGATTTGAGCTTGTTCTTGCGGGCGGCGAGGATCTCCAGGAACTGCTCGCGACTCGTCTCCAGGGGGTCCGGGCCCAGGCCCAGGGACTCCGTGAAGGCGGCGACGTCCTTTTGCTCGAAAGCCAGCACCCGCCCGAACTTGCGGATGTCCCGGTAGAAGACGGTGAGGTCGCCGCCGTCTCCCGAAAGCTTGAAGGCCACCCTGGCGTGGGGCGGCCAGGGCCCGTCCAGGGTCCCCGGCCACTCGCCCCGGACGAACTGGCCCGTCATCCTGGGGTGCACGAACATCTCCGCCCCCGAGGAGAGGCGGAAGCGGATCCATTTGCCCAGGCGGCCAACCCGCTCGATCTTTTTGTTTAAAATAATTTTGGCGAACTCTTCGGGCCCAGGGCGCACCATCGGCTCGTGGGCCACCAGCAGGGCCCTGACCGTGGTTCCGGCCGTCAGGACGTCAAGGTCCCGGGCCATGGTCTCAACTTCCGGCAGTTCGGGCATCGCATGCACCATCACTGGGCGGGTCCGGTCGGCAAAGGCCGGCGGCGGACGCCTGGCGGCGGACGCCGGGGGACAAATAGCGGGGGACCGGCCCGCGGTTGGAGGGCGTTCTCACTCGGGGCGGGATGGCTGCCGGTCGTCATTTCGTTTCCGGCCCGCCGATTTTTCCAAACTGCCGCGTCGTTCCGGACGCCGTCAGTCTTTGTTTCGTCTGGCGGCTTCCAGGCCGAACCGTCGTCTCTTCCCGGGATTTTCACTTTAAGGCAGCAATTCTTCCAGGGCTTTTTTTAGAACGGCGATCTCCCCCGACGGTCTCGCGGCTATTCTGACGTGGCCCGGGGGCATGCCGTGGAAGTTGTCGAGGTCCCGCAGCAGGATCCCTTTGGCGGCCAGCCGGGAGACGATGTCGTCCTTGTCGCCCCGCCTGGGTCTGCCGGCCGCGAAGTTGGCGTCCGAGGGGACCAGCTCGAAGTAGGGCTCGAGAACGCCCGTCAGCTCTTTTCTCAACGCCGCCGCGGCCGCCGGGGTCTTTTTGACGAACTCGTCCTGCTTGAGCAAAAACAAGCCGGCGGCCTGGGCCAGGCTGTTGACGGCCCAGGGCTCGGAGGCCGCGCGCAGCTTTTTCATGAGGCCGGGGTCGCCCGCGGCCAGATACCCGAGCCTCAGGCCCGGGACGGCGAAGAGCTTGGTGAGCGACTTGAGGACCACGAGGTTCGGGTGGTCGGGGACCTGACTTTCCCGGGAGCGGCCGGCCAGGCAGAAGTCCATGAAGGCCTCGTCCAGAACCAGCAGAAAACCCAGTCTCCCGCTCTCCGAGAGCAGGCGCCCGACGATGTCCTCCCCGGCCAGGACGCCCGTGGGGTTGGCGGGGCTGCAGAGAAAGACCAGGTCCGGCTTCTCCGCCAGGACGGCGTCCACCGTGGCCATGGTCGGCCGGAAGTCGTCCTCCGGGCGGCAGAAGGCGTCGAGGACGAGGCTCCCCGCCTGCCGCAGGGCCGAGTAATACTCCGAGAAGGCCGGGGCGACCACCAGGGGTCTCTCGGCCCTCACCACCCGGGCCAGGAGATAGATGAGCGGCGAGGTGCCCGAGCCCGGCAGGACAAGCTCGACCGGGATCCCCGCCCGCAGGGCTATGGCCTCCGCCAGGGACTCGGCGTTGATCTCGGGGTAGTGGACGGTCGCGGCCAGGGCGTCGACCACCGCCTCCCTGAGGCCCGGGGGCTGCCCCAGGGGGTTGATGTTGGCGGAGAAGTCTGTTATCTGACCGACGGGGACGCCCAGCCTTCTGGCCGCCCGGAGGACGTTCCCGCCGTGTGTTTCACTGGACATGGACACCTGGTTGGAAAACTGCCGGGGATGAGCGGGCCTGAAAAAAACGGCCCCGCCCCCGGCTTGGAAAAAAGGCCGGACGACCGGCGCGAACAAAGGCCGGGCCGGGGGCCCGGCGGGGGAAAAACCGGCGAAAAACCCCCGGCTGAAAAACTCCCGGGGCGCGCGGACTTAAAAAAGCCGGCTGAAAACCACGCCGATAATCAGGGACTTATAGACGCCGGCAGAAATCCCGCCGATAATCGGGGACTTGGCGGCGGCCGTCTGACGGGCCGGTTTAAAGGATCCCCGCGCCCCGTCTCACTCGTAGTCGAGGCCCCAGCCCCAGGGGAACGGGCCGGCGAAGTGGAGGATGACCGCCTGGACGAGGAAGGCCAGCAGCAGGGCGGCATGGAGCGACCGTCTGACCAGCCTGACGCAGTCCCTGACGGACCCGGCGGTGGTCTCCCCCAGCTCGGCTCCGATCTCGGGCTTGTCGACGAGGGCGCCCCCGTAGGAGGAGGCTCCCCCCAGCCTCACGCCCAGGGCCCCGGCGGCGGCGGCCTCGGTCTGGCCGGAGTTGGGGCTGGAGTGGCGCCCGCCGTCCCGGCGCCAGATGGTCAGGGCCCGTCTCCAGTCGAGCCCGGAGAGCCTGGCCCCCAGGACCAGCAGCAGGGCCGAGAGCCTCGCGGGGACGTAGTTGACCAGGTCGTCCAGCCTGGCCGAGAAGCGACCCAGATAGAGAAACCGCTCGTTTTTGTAGCCGACCATGGAGTCCAGGGTGTTGACGGCCTTGTAGCAGAAGGCCAGCACCGGGCCCCCCAGGGCCAGATATAGGAGAGGGGCCACCACCCCGTCGGAGAAGTTCTCGGCCATGGTCTCCACCAGGGCCCTTCTGACGGCCTGGTCGTCCAGGCTCCCGGTGTCCCGGCCGACGATCCAGGAGAGCGCCTGCCTGGCCTCGCCCAGGTCGCCGGCGGACAGGGCTTTCTCCACCCGGCCCGCGTGGTTGACGAGGTCCCTGAAGCAGAACGAGGCGAAGCACAGGTACAGGGCCCATAAAAGCCACAAAAAGAAGGAGATCTTCTCCAGGGCGGCCAGGCTCAGCCAGACGGCCCCGCCGCTGACCGCCACCACCAGGACGCCCAGGACGACCCCCGCCAATAGATGCAGGCGGTCCCGGCCCCCCGGGACGGCCAGGGCCTTGAAGGACAGGTCCTCCAGGAACAAGACGAGCCTGCCGATCCAGCGCACCGGGTGCGGCCAGCTTTGCGGATCGCCGAGCAGGCTGTCCAGGAGGAAGGCGGCTAGGGTGATGAGGACGGTCACGCGACTCTCGAGGAGGCCGGGCGGGACAAGACTCGCCCGGCGTTTATTAGGCCGAACCAGCGGCGGCGGGGCCTGGGAAAGACTAATTTTACAGACCTCCCCCGGCAAAGTCCAGGCCGGACCGGGGGCCCCGGGGCCGGCGGGGCGGGGCGGGGGAACCGGCGGGGGACGGGGCGAACGGGGTGGCGGGGCGGGTCGGCCAATCGACAAGGCGGGAAAAAGACAGCCGAAGAAAATCGAATTCAGGCTAAAACATGCTAAAATATGTTATCCGATCATCCCCGTCGCTCCCGCCCAGGTCTGTCCGCGGACTGCGGGCGGTCTCCGCCGGCCGCCGACCCTCGGGCGGCATAAAAAGGACCGGCCGTCGGCTTCGGGCGCCTGTCCTCCCCGCGGCGGGGCCGGGCGGCGCGGCTTCATGGTCCGGCCCGCGCGTTGGCTAGCCGACGGCCGTTTTGATATGATGGGCCTCGATTTTGGCGGGCCTGACAGTTTCGGGAGACGGCGGGGGGCGGCGTCTTTCCGTTTGCGCGGACGGTTCTTTCGTCTCGCGGGGACGGTTCTTTCGTCGTTGTTTCGGGCGGTCGGCCGGCGTCTCGTTGTTTCCGGCCGACGGCGAAAATTATTTGGGGGCGGCTTATGGGTCACATCGCGCGCGAGGTCGGGTCGGGGTTTCTGGCGGGCGTCGACTCCAGGATCAAGCTCCTGGTCATGGTCGTCTGGTCGGTCCTGCTGGCTCTGGTCGACACCTACGAGGCCGCCGGGGCGGGCATCGTCGGCTCGGCGCTGCTGGTCGTCCTGGCCGGGCCCCCCAGGCCCTGGAGCTTCCTCGCCCGGGTGCTGGCCGTCAACGTCTTTTTGGTCTTCGTCTGGCTGGTCCTCCCCTTCTCCTTCTCCATGCCCGGCGAGCCCCTGGCCAGTCTGGGCCCCCTGGTCCTGACCAAGGAGGGCGTTCGTCTGTCCGGTTTGTTAAGCCTCAAGGCCCTGGGCATCACCGCCGGGGCCATGGCCGTGACCACCACCGCCTCGGTCTTCGAGCTGATGACGGCGGCCAGGGCCATGGGCGCCCCGGAGAAGCTGGCCGCCATGCTGGCCCTGATGACCAGATACGTCTCGGTCATCAAAGACGAGTTCGAGCGGCTGGTCTGGGCCATGAAGGTCAGGGGCTTCAAGGCCACCTCGAGCCTCCACTGCCTGAGAAGCTACGCCAACCTGGCGGGCGTCTTGTTAGTCCGGGGCCTCGACCGCGGCGAGCGGGTCCACGCCGCCATGCTCTGCCGGGGCTACAAGGGCCGCTTCTACTTCGACCTGGAGCGCGGGCTCAAGCGGCGCGACGTCGTCTTTTTTATCATTTTTCTTCTTTTGGCCGCGGCCGTGGTGCTCCTCGATGTCCTCTCCAGAACCCATCATTAAGATCACCGACCTGCGCTTCAACTACCCCGGCCGGCCGGAGGTCCTGAAGGGCCTGAGCCTCGCGGCCGACAAGGAGACCCGGCTGGGCATAGTCGGCTCCAACGGGAGCGGCAAGACCACCCTGCTCTCCGTCATCATGGGCCTCGTCAAGCCCAAGAGCGGCACGGTGGAGATCCTGGGCCGGAACTGCCGGAAGGAGTCCGACTTCAAAGCGGTCCGCCCCAAGCTGGGCTTCGTCTTCCAGGACGCCAACGACCAGCTCTTCTGTCCCACGGTGGCCGACGACATCGCCTTCGGCCCCCTGAACCTGGGCCGCACCAAGGCCGAGGCCGCCCGGATAGTGGCCGAGGTCCTGGGCTCCCTGGGTCTCGGCGACTTCGGCCCCAGGATCACCTACGACCTCTCCGGCGGCGAGAAGAAGCTCGTCGCCCTGGGCACGGCCCTGGCCCTGAGCCCCGAGATCCTCATCCTGGACGAGCCCACCACCTTTTTGGACGACTCCGCCGTCTCCAGGCTGGAGGCCGTCCTCGAGAAGCTGAATCTGCCCGCCGTCATCGTCAGCCACGACCAGGAGTTCCTGGCCCGCTGCACCACCAGCCGCCTGAAGATGGTCGACGGGATCCTGCGCCCGGTCGTCTGACGGCCCCGGCGCCCCGGGCTCCCCCGCCCCCGCCCCCGCCCCCGCCCCCGTCCCCGTCCCCGTCCCCGTCCCCGTCCAAGGACCAGGCCCCGCTCCTGGGGAATCGGGCCCCCTTCCTGGAAACCGCCCGCCCATGCCGGTATGGGGAACGACCCGCCGGGAGGGGAAAAAGTCGTTTTTTTCCGGGCGGAATTCAGATCGGAGCCCCGGGCGTTCCCGTCCTGCCCCCCGGAAACCCTCTTCGCGGGCGGCTCCGAGAAAAATATCGGCCGGGCGAAAAAAAATCAAAAAAAATGCTTGACATGGTTTTGAAAATATCGTATATAATCTTTCCTCGTTGAGGCGCGGCGACTTTTTTGGAAAAAGTCGCAAGACCGAATCTCAAAGGATCACTCCCGGTGTTGACGGGAGGATTTCCGACGGAAGGTTGGTCTTGATTGTAGCCAGCGCGACAGAAATTATAATTTTCTCGCCTTAATTCGCCCAAATCTAGCCCGAGAGGCAGTAAGTTTGGTGGATCTGGCGGTCGGGTCCATGGACCTGCATGCTATGTTCAAGCAATTCAGATGAACTGAATGCCGAAGACGTCTGGTGTTTTCGGCATGTTTTTTGCAAGAATTTTAAGGGCCAAACTTGTTAGTTTGCGCTCTTTATGTCCCGTCGGTCGACCGACCCGGGCATAATTTCCCTTCCCACCCGATGCGGCCACTCGGCTCGCATCGTCAGACCATCCTCCCTTAAATTCTTCGGTGTACCTACGCAACTAGACACTAATCCGACCGCGGCCCGAACGGCCGCGGTCGGAAGTGCCCCCGCCTTCCGGCTGTTTTCCCCCGCCTTTTCCTCCCGGTTCGCTCCAGATTTTCCTGCCAAAAGACATCCAATTTATGGACGCTCAACCCGAAAAGTTGATGGCGAGCCCTCTTTTTCCTGACCATTAACTTCATAATATGTGGAATTTTGGTTACCGTAAAAACTGGAGTCTCTTATTTTATGTCATAATTTTGTTTTCAACTTGTAAATTTATTACTCGAGTCTCCCTTTCCACTGCCTCTTTAAAATTTAATTTGCCTTGCCTCCAAATTTAGACAAAGTTTCGACCCCCGCGAGACAACCCCCGCCCCGACGTCGGTTTGCGGATAAAAAATACACATGGACGCGGGATTTGTTCGTCGCCGTCCCCTCGTCCTGAAACCGGCCTCTCCAGGTCCCCCCCGACCCCCGCCGTCGCCCGAAAACGTCCACTCCGGTCCCCGTCAATCCTCGTCTCCCGAAATCGTCTTTTTCGGCCCCCGTCAACCCCCGTCGCCCGAAACCTGCCTCCCAAGTCCTCGGCCGCCCTCTTTCTTCCCGAAACTGATCCTCCGGGTCTCCGAACGCCCCCTTTCTTCCCGAGGCCTGCCTCCCCGGTCTCCGACCGTTCTCTTTTGACTGAAACTGGTCTTCCTGCTCCGGCCGCCCCCTTTTGGCTGAAACCGGCCTCCGGGGCTCCCT
>JAISET010000046.1 GCA_031264015.1 Deltaproteobacteria bacterium
AGTCCGCGTCGGGAACGCGTTTTCCAGCCGGATGTCCCCCGTCCGGGGCCTTTTGTTTTTCAACTTCGACAAATCTCCGTCAACACTAATCTTTTCAGATCAATTACCGTTCGTCGGCCACCTCCGCGGCCCCGGCCCGGCCCCCCCTCCTCCGGCTCGAAAAGCCGGCTGCCCGCTCCTGGTTTTTCAGTCATAAGTCCGCGTGAGGACGTCGCTTTCCAACAAGATAAACTTCCGGCAAGACAAGCCGTGTCCGGAAGCGCCGCCGGCCCCCCGGGAAACATCCCGCCGGACCCGTCCCCGAGACCCTCCTCCGGCCCCCCCGGCCGGGGCCGCCGTCAGGGGCGCCGTCCCGGCGGCGTGTGGACAGTGGAGGCCCCTTGTGGTAAATTTTAACGTGTCTAACGGCCAAATTTCCGTTGTCCCGCCCTGCCTGACGGTCAAATCATTTTTATTTAATTTGCGTCCTTTTTAGCTTAACAAACATCGTTGTTATCACCTTTTCTAAACAAATCATTGCCGGAATTTATAAAAGTAACCGACCAATTGTTTCTCCCGACCAGCCGTCAGACACCCTTCCTCCCGCCCCGCCCCCCGGCGCGCGGCTTTTTGGAGGGCGGGGGCCGGGGCCTCCGGAACCCCGCGGAGGCCCGGCGCGGCCGCTTGTATAAAGACGCGATAATTTGTACAATAACTCAAATTCAGCCTATCTTTAGGCCCGGGCTTTTTTCATGACCCTCCTCAGAGACATCGTCCGCCCGCTTCTTCTTTCCTCCCTGGCCCTGGCGCTGGCCTGGGCTTCCGCGGCCTGCTCCTCCGGCCCCCTGGACCCGGGGCGCCGGGCCCTGGAGGAAAAACGCCGGGAGTGGGTGGAGTACGCGCGGGGCGTCTCCGTCTATGACAGCCTCTACGACCTGACCGACCGGGGCGACGTCCTGCCGCTGACGATCAGGGCCCTGCCCCTGACCGACCCGCTTCTGGCCAGGGCCAGAGCCATGTGGGCCGGGGACGCCAGGTTCTCCGAGGCGCTGGACGCCTGGCTCGAGGCCGGGCGGCTGGTGGTCCTGGTGGGCGTCTACGCCAGGGACCTCAAAGACGACGACCTGGTCAAGAACGGGCGCTTCAGGTTCGCCGTGCGGACGGAGGGGGCCCTCAAGTCCCGCGCCGCGGCCGGGACTCTCCAGAAGGAGACGTTCCTTTCGGACTACTTCCCGGTCTTCAACCCCTGGGAGAAAGTCGTGGCCCTCTCTTTCCCCGGCGGCTGGGACCGGGACCCCGTCCTGATCGTCGAGCGTCCCTCCGGCGGCCGCGAGCTGAGGCTCGTCCCCGCCGGCGACCCCGGCCGGCCCCTGCCCGACGCCCCCGCGGGGGCCAGGCCTTGACCGGACCGCCCTCCGTCGGGGGCGGGGGCCCGCCCGGCCGAACGCCTCCCGGGCGGGCCCCCGGACTCCCCGCCCCGGCCCTCCGCCCGGCCCTCCGTCTGGCCCTGGCCCTGGCGATGGCCCTGGCCCTGGTCTGTCCGCCCGCCGCGTCCCGGGCCGCCGAGACCGACCCCATCCTCCCCAACGCCATCGTCGACCCCGGCGGCAAGGCGGGCCTCATCCTCGTGGTGGACAAGGCCCGGCAGCTTTTGATGATCTACCGGCACGACGAGGGCGGGGCCGTCTGGCTGGAGAAGGTGCTGCCCTGCTCCACCGGCATGGTCCCGGGGGACAAGCTGGTCCGGGGCGACAAGAAGACCCCCGAGGGCTTCTATATCTTTCGGCAGAAGCTCCTGCCCTCGGAGCTGCCGGACATTTACGGGATCCTGGCCTACCCCATGGACTACCCGAACTTCTGGGACCGCAAGACGGGCCGGGGCGGGGACGGCATCTGGACCCACGGCGTCAACAAGCCCCTGGTGGACTACGACTCCAACGGCTGCATCGAGCTGCTGAACCACGACCTGGCCGGGCTCGAGGACGAGATATTTCTGCAGGACACCCCGGTGCTGGTCTACGACGAGCTGACCTTCGCCAACTCCGACCTCCTCAGGGAGGAGGCCCGGGACATAGCCGCCTTCGTCGAGGCCTGGCGGGCCAGCTGGGCGGACGAGGACCTGGCCGCCTACCGGGGCTTCTACGACCCCTCCCTCTTTTACAACACCGACGAGCTCTCCTACCAGGGCTGGATGGACCGCAAGGCCCGGGTGGCCGCCGGCTACGACAAAATCGAGATCGGCGTCAGCGGCCTGCGTGTCTTCAGGCACCGCGACACCGTGGTCGCCTCCTTCATCCAGGACTATAAGGGCGACTCCCGCTTCCACACCGTGGGCTCCAAGAGGCTCTACCTGCGGGGCGGGATCGGCGGCTGGCGCATCGTGGCCGAGGAGTACGGCCCGGCCCCCGGCCCCCAGCCCGACAAGCGCCTGACCGCCTCCGAGAAACACGCCGCCCTGACCACCCCGCCCCTGGCCGTGGCCGAGGTCTCCGCCCCGGTGGCCATCGCCTCCGCCGGCGTGGCCCTGCCCACGGCCTCCGTCCTGCTGGCCGACAACAGGGAGCCCAGGGCCGGCGGCCAGTCCGAGGCCCAGGCCGCCGCCGACGAGTCCCTGCGCGCCGCCATCGAGCAGGGCACCTACGAGGCCCCGGCCCGGACGGTCCTGGCCGCCCGGGCGGGGGGGACGGAGCCCGCCGGGGCGGCGGCGCCGACGGAACCGTCCGACGCTGGCTCCGCCGACATCGACTCCGCCGACATCGACTCCGCCGACATTGAGTCCGCCGGCATCGAGTCCGCCGACATCGAGTCCTCCGACATGGCCGGCGACGGCGGGACGACCGCCCCGGCGACCGGGACCGCGGCCTCCGAGCCCTCCGCGACGGTTGCCGCCGGGGCGACGGAGGGCGGCGCCCCCGTCCTGGTGGCCTCCGCCGGCGCCGGCTCGGTGGAGCCGGCGGCCCCGGCCGGCCCGGCGACCGTTGTTCCGGCGCCCCCCGGGGGCGCCCCGGCCGGTCAGACGCCTCCGGCCGACGAGAGCGCCGGCGCCCTGGTGGCCGGCCTGAGGCTGCCCGCCGAGGCCGCGGCCCCCCCGACGGCCGGGGAAGCCCCCGGCGGCCCGGGCCCCGCCGCCGGCCGCGGCAGCTCCGGCCCGGACGGCTTCGACCTGGCCCTGGACAGGCCGGGGGAGGGCGGCGGCGCCCAGGCCTCCCCGTCCGGGTCCGGCGGGACGACGGCGGCCCCGAGGACCGCGGGGCCCCCCCCCGCCGGGACGCCCGCCCCGGCGGGTTCGGAGACTTCCGGCGGCGGCGTCCCGCCCTCCTCCCCGGCCCCCCCGGCGGCGCGGGCCGCGGCCGGGCCGGGGGCTTCCGTTCCCGCGGGCCTGACCGGGGAGGCGGCCGAGGAGCTGCTGGCGGCCTGGCTGGCCTCCTGGGCGGCCAGGGACGTCGACGGCTACTTCGCCCTCTACGACCCGGACTTTGTCTTCAAGGACATGAACCTGCGCCTGGGCGCCTTCAAGCGCTACCGGGGCCGAAGAATCGAGGAGGCCGCGGGGATAGAGGTGGCGGCCTCCGACGTCAGGGTGGAGGTCTCGGGCGGCCGGGCCGAAGTCAGGTTTCTGCAGTCTTACAAAAGCGACAGGCTCTCGGACTCGGGCGAGAAGACCCTGGTGCTCGCGGCCCGCGACGGCGGGTGGCGCATCGTTTCGGAATCTTTTCAAGCCAGGTAAACTTGAAACGGAGTGAAATTGCCGGAATTCCCCAACCAAAGCCAGCTTAAAACCCACGCCAGGCACGACCAGGGCCCCCGGGGGCTGCACGTCATGATCCTCAAGTCCGACGGCAGCACCCGGCCGTTCAACATCTCCCGCGCCTTCCTGTGGATCGTGGGCCTCCTGGCGGCCCTGGCCCTGGGCGCCCTGGCCCTGGCCGCCCATCTGGTGGCCGGCCTGAGCAACCAAAACGAGTTTTTAAGCGCCAGGCTGGAGGACGAGTCCAGGCTCAACCAGCTCAGGGACTACGCCCGCGCCGTGGACGTCGCCCCCGAGGAGGCCAGGCGGATACTGGAGCTGCTGGACCGGGCCATCGTCATGTCGGAGAGCGGCGACGACGGGGCGGGCCTGGCGGGCGTCCCCGACACCGCCCCGGACGACGGGGCCGCCTCGGTCCCGGCCGCCGCCGCGGGCGGGGCGGGGGAAAACAACGACGCGGAAGACGGGACGGCGGCCCCGGCGGCCGCGGGCGACTCCCCGGGTGACTCCCCGGCGGAGGCCCCCGGCGCACCGGCCGCGGGCGACGCCGGGACGGGGAACGGAGGCGCGGCGGACGAGGCGCCCGCCGGGGACGCCCGGGAGCAGGCCTCCCTGCAGGCCGCCTGGAAGGCCTGGTCCGACCGGCTGCCCATGCCCGGGGAGACCGCCTCCCTCGACATCGACGACTTCGAGGTCTCCCCCGGGGGGCAGGTGACGTTTCTGCTGCGCCAAAGCGGCGAGAGCGGGCGCCGGGAGAAGGGACGCGTCAACGTCATTCTGGCCGTGCGGGACGCCGGGGGGGCCGTCTCCCTGGTGCCGGCGCCGCCTTTCGACATGGAGAAACCCGAGGAGGGCTGGACGATCGGCGTCAAATACAACATCGTGGCCTCCAAGCTGATACGGGCCAGGGGCCAGGTGCCCCCCGGCTCCAAGATCGTCAACGCCGAGGTCGTCGCCTGGGAGGAGGACTCCCGCGAGCTGGTCTACCGCAAGAAAATCCTCATCGAGGACAACTGATGGGCGGGGGCGGCCGGAAAACCGGGGGCGGCCGGAAAACCGCGGCCATGCCGGCCGTCCTGGCGCTCCTGACGACCATTCTGCTGGTCATGGCCGCGGCCCCCGGCGGGGCCCGGGGACAGTCGGACAGGCAGCACATCGTCTATTTCCAGGGCACCCCCGACGAGCTGGAGATCTACAAAATCTACGGCCGCCACGAGGGCCCGACCATCATGGTCCTGGGGGGCATCCAGGGGGACGAGCCCGGGGGCTTCCTCTCGGCCGACCTCTACGCGGACATGGCCTTAAAGCGCGGGAACCTGATCGTCATCCCCCGGGCCAACTTCAAGTCCATCATCGAGTTCGACCGGGGCTCGGCCGGGGACATGAACCGCAAGTTCGCCGAGGTCCAGGAGACGGACCCCGACCGCGGGCGGATCGAGATCATCAAAAACCTGATGGCCGAGAGCGACGTCTTTTTAAACCTGCACGACGGCTCGGGATTTTTCCGCCCGGTCTGGGAAAGCGACATGGCCAACCCGGCCCGCTACGGCCAGTGCATCATCGCCGACGCCGAGGTCTTCAGCGACGCCGCCAGCGGGCGCCAGATCAATCTGGGCCGGGACGCGCGCCGGGCCGTCGAGATCATCAACCGGGACATCCAGGAAAAGCAGTACAAGTTCAGCTTCTCCAACCACGACACCCTGGAGGAGACCTCCAGGCACAAGGAGCAGCGCAAGTCGGCCACCTACTACGCCCTGACCCGGCTGAACATCCCCGCCTTCGGCATCGAGACCTCCAAGCAGCTCCCCTCTTTGGAGATGAAGATCCTCCAGCACAACCTGGCCGTCAACGCCTTCATGGAGATCTACGGGGTGATCCCGGAGCAGCCCCGCATCCGCCTCAACCAGGCCGTCCTGCAGTATCTGGTCATCTCGGTCAACGGTCTTCTGCCCGTGGCCGTGGCCGACGGGCAGACCCTGGCCGTGGCCCCCGGCGACGTCATCGAGGTGGTCCACGTGGGCGCCAACTACGACCGCGGCCTCTCGGTGGACGTCGTCGGCCTGGGCTCCCTCAACGACATCCGCCTGCCCCTGGTCATCGACGCCCCCACCACCGTCATCGCCCGCCGCGACAACCAGACCTTCGGGCGGATCAGCCTGGCCCTGCTGCCCCCCGGCTCCGAGGGGGCCTCGCCCAGGCTCCTTCCGGCCTCCGGCCAGGCCTCCGCGGCGGGCGCCGGGGCGGGCTTCCTCCCGGACCCCGGGGCCGTCTCCCTCGCGGGCCCGGCGGAACCGACGGAAACAGCCGCCGCGGCCTCGGCCTCGGTATCGGCCGGGGCATCGGCCGGGGCGGGAGCCGGCGCCGGCGCGGCCGCGGGCCTCTCCTCCGGGACGGGCGCGGAACCGGGCGCGGGAACGACGGCGGCCGGCCAGGCGGCGCCTCCCCGGGCCTCCGTCAACGGCGTCAGCGGCTTCGTTCTCGAGGTGGACGGGGTCAGGACCGTTCTGGCCGTGGGCGAGACCCTGCGGGTGAGAAGGGGCGCCCGGGTGGGGCTGGTCGACATCGAGTGCCCGACGCCTCTCCCCCGGGATGTCGTCATGAACCTGCGGGGCTTCGTGGGCCGGGCCGGGGACACCACCGGCAACGACAAGGGGACGACGGCCGACACCTCCACTGACATGATC
This sequence comes from Deltaproteobacteria bacterium, assembly GCA_031264015.1. GTDB lineage: Bacteria > Desulfobacterota > Desulfarculia > Adiutricales > Adiutricaceae > JAIRNQ01. The sequence continues at coordinate 6,412 of JAISET010000046.1, forward strand.
CCCAGGTTCGCCAAGGCGGGGGGCGGCGGGCTCGTCTACCAGCTGGGGGCGGAGCGGGGGCCCGCGCTGCTGGCCGCGGCTTTTCTCGAGATAGCCGGCCTGAAACTCAAAAGCGTCTCCCTCTCGGCCGGCGGCGAGTCGAAGACGCTGTCGCTGGGCCAGCGCTGGGGCCTGGCCCCCGGAACCGAGGTGACGGTCAGAGAAGTGACCCTGGAGTCCGGCCTCCCCCTCGACAACCCCGGCTTCACCCTGGGCGGGCGGCCCTTCCCGTCGAACCTGCCGCAGAGGGTCGTCATGCCGGGCATCGCCGTCTCGCTGGCCGTCTTTTCCGGCGGGGAGCTGGCCGGCAAGGTCGTCTTGTTCCCCAAATGACCGGCGGGCGGGCGGCCGACGGACA
>JAISET010000116.1 GCA_031264015.1 Deltaproteobacteria bacterium
GCCCCCTACAAAAGGCTGTAGGGGTCGACGTCGACGGTCAGGACCAGCTCCGCCGGGAGCTTTTTGCGCAGCCCCGGGATCCAGGCGCGCAGGACCCGGTGGCGCTCGGCGGCGCTGACGCTTCTGAGCATCATCTGGTGGCGGTATTTTTCCCTGAGCCTGGTCATGGGGCAGGGGGCCGGGCCGTAGATCTCCAAAAGCTCCGGGTCGGCGTCCCCGACGACGGCCCGCCCGGCCTCGGCGGCCTTCTCGGCCTCGGCGGCGACTTGGGCCTCGTCGGGGCCGGAGATCCTGACGAGGGCCATCCTGGCGAAGGGCGGGTAGCCGAACTCCCGGCGGACGGCGATCTCGTTTTCGTAGAAGGCCTCGTAGTCGTGGTCCCGGGCCGAGGTCATGGAGTAGTGCCCGGGGTTGCGGGTCTGGATGTAGACCCGGCCCGGCCTCTCCCGGCGCCCCGCCCGCCCGGAGACCTGGCTTAGCAGCTGGTAGGTCCGCTCGGCCGCCCGGAAGTCGGCGACGTTGAGGCCCAGATCGGCGTCCACCACCCCCACCAGGGTCAGGTTGGAAAAGTCGTGGCCCTTGGCGGCCATCTGGGTGCCCACCAGAAAGTCGGCCTCCCCCCTGGCGAAGCCGTCCAGAATCGTCTTCAGCCCCCCCCTGGCCCTGGCGCTGTCGGTGTCCAGGCGCAGGCCTTTTTTGCCGAAGCTTTTTTCAATCTCCCGCTGCAAACTCTCCGTCCCCACCCCCAGATAGCGGAACAGCCTCGACTTGCAGGCCGGGCAGAGCTTGGGCGGCCTGGCCCTGTGCCCGCAGCCGTGGCAGACGAGCAGGTTCTCGGGGCCGATCTCCAGGCTCCCGCCGCCCGGGGCCGGACCGCCGGCCGCGTCGCTTTCGACGCCCGCCCCGCCCGTCCCGTCCGGGGCGGGGACGGGCCCGCCGGCCGGGGGTGGGATTTGAGAGCGCCCGTCGGGATGGTAGTCGCCGGAGTAGGGGCCCGAGCCCCAGCCGTCGTCCCCGTCGTCGTCCAGGACCCGCAGCCCCTTGTCGAGGTCCGAGTGGAGGGTGAGAGAGAGGCTGCAGTGGGGGCACTTTAGCGTCTGGCCGCAGCTGAAGCACATGGCGGCGTTGGCCAGCCCCCGGCGGTTGATGAACATCAGGGCCTGCTCGCCCGCCTCGAAGGTCTCCCTCAGGCGCGCCCGGACCAGGGGGGCCAGATGGTCCCTGGCGCCTCCCGGACGCTGGCCGCGGCGGTCGACGATGGTCACCTCGGGCATGACCGAGGAGCCGGGGCGGCCGTTCAGGCGCAGCAGGGTCAGCTTCCCGTCCCTGGCCCGCTGGTAGCTCTCGAGCGACGGCGTCGCCGAGCCCAGAATCAAAACGGCCCCGGCCCTCCCGGCCCGCCAGGCGGCCAAGTCTCTGCCGTGGTACCTGAGGCCGTCGTCCTGCTTGTAGGCCCAGTCGTGCTCCTCGTCGACGACCACCAGGCCGACGTCCGACATGGGGGCGAAGACGGCGCTGCGGGCCCCGATGACCAGGCGGCGGCCCCCCCGGAGGATGGCCCTCCAGTGGTCGTGGCGCTGCCCGGGGGTCAGGGCCGAGTGCAGCACCGAGACCGGCAGGCTCGGGAAGCGCTCCCGGACCCGGCCCTCCAGACCCATGGTCAGGGCGATCTCCGGGGCCAGCCACAAAACCCCCAGGCCCATGTCGAGGGCCCTTGCCGCGGCCCGCAGGTAGACCTCGGTCTTGCCGCTGCCGGTCACCCCGAACAAGAGAAACCCCCGCCCGTCCCTGTCGGCCACGGCGGCGCCGATTTCCCGCAGGGCGGCCTCCTGGTCGGGGGTCAGGGTCTCCACGCCGGACGGCGCGACTTCCAGGGCCCGGTCCGGGTCGTCCCGGAAGCGCTCGCGCCTCTCCATGACCACCAGGCCCTTGGCGGCCAGGCTTCTGGCCTGGACCAGGATGTTTTTAGGCAGCACCTGCCGGAAATGTCCCAGGGGGGTGGGCGGGGCGTCCTTGATTAAATCCCAGAGAATCTTTTCCTTGGGCCCGAGCCTCGCCGGGGCCCTTTTGTCAGGCGGGCTCAGGATCGTTTTGGCCCCGGCGGCCGGGCTCAGGTACCACTCGTAGCTGAAGCCCGCGCCCCTGGAGTCCAGGCTGCGGACCACCTCGGCCAGGCCCTCCGAGACCAGAAGCCGCGCCTGGGTTTTATGCGGGGCCAGCTCCGTCATGGGCGCGGCCTCGGGATGCCGCCCGGCCAGCAGCCCCAAAAGCTCCATGGCGGACAGGGGCGGCGGGGACGAGGAGGAAGAGGAAGAAGGGGGCGGGACGCCCATATAAGACCCGCCGTCGTCCTCCGGGCCCGAAAACGAGCCGCGGCCGACGCCCTGGCCGCCCCCCCCGCCCGCGGAACCGTCGGGACTCCCGGCGCTTTCGGGACCGCCGGGGGGAGGCGCCTCGTCGTCCCGGTAGTCGTCCAGCATCCACGGGGGCCCGGATCCGCCCGGCCGGCCGGGCCTCGCCAGAATATCGGGGCCTCCGGCCGGCCGGGGCTTTCCGGCGGGTTTTCGCGAAGGTTTTCCAGAGGTTTTTTCCGAGGTTTTTTTCGGACTTAAGACGGCGGGGGAACCGGGCGCGGCGTCCCGCCCGCCGGCGCCGGCCGCGGGGGCGCCCGCGGACATGTCGGAACCCGCCCCGGGACCCGCCTCCGAACCGGCCTCCGCCAAAGCGGCGAACTCGGCGTCGATGATGGCGTCGAGGTCGAGGTCGAGGAGCGCCTCCGGGCCCGAGGCGGGATCCGCCACGGGCCCGGCGGGGGGCCGGCCCGAGGCGGCGGACTTGCGTCCGGACTTGCCCGGGCTTTTCAGGGCCTCGGAAAAAACGCCCGAATTCAGGCGGGCCTGACCGCCGCCGTCCCCCTCGCCGAGACCGGCCGCCGCCGCCAGCCCCGCCTCGGTCAGGCGCAGGCACGTCCTCAGTTTGGGGGAGAGGCCTCCGGGCAGGATCTCCTTGACGCAGAGGCCGGGGGGATAGAAGTAATAGTCGGAGACGAAGTCCACCAGCTCGGCCATCTCCCGGTTGAAGAGGGGCTCGGGGACCACTATCTCCAGGATCTCCCTCAACTTATAAGTCCTGCCTCCCGCGGGCGGGGGCTGGCCCGGGGCCATGACGTAGCCCAGGACCTCCCTGCGGGCGAGGGGCACCCTGACCATCTGGCCCACCTCAACGTTCAGCCCCGGGGGGGCCAGATAGGAGAAATAGCTCGGGACCGGGCTGTCGACGGCCACCTGAAAAATTTTGGGCTCGCCCCCCCCGTCGGCCGGGCCGCCCCTCCCTGGGAAAATAGCGGTTTTCACGACCTGATTATAACATAGTCGGGACCCGGGCCGCGGGCGGGAACGGGCGGCGGGAAGCGGGGCGGGGGGACGGACGGGACTCGGATTCGCGGGGCTCGGGCGGGGGCTTGGACGGCGGGGAAAAACTTCCGGGGGCCGAAAGAAGCGGGGACGGGCGGGGAGGACCCCGGCCGGGCGGTCGAAAGAAAAAATAGAATTTGTCGAGAATTAACGACGAATTAGCAGCGGGGCGGGCGAACTGGCGGGCGGGCGAACTGGCGGGCGGGGAAGACCGGGCGCGGACAAAAAAGCGCGCCGCCAAAAGACCCTGGAAGTCCCGCGGCGGCGCGCCTAAAAGTCGGCCTGGGGACTTTAGTGCGAGATCATCCTCTTCTCCAGGGCCTCTTCGACGGTCAGGCCCAGGGCCAGAATGACCTTGCGGATGAGATCGAGACGGGGGGTTTTGCCCTTCTCGATGTTTTTGATGATGTTGGGGGACACGCCGGCCTCGCTGGCCAGGTTTAGCGGGCTGAGTAACTTCTTTAGTCTCGCCTTCTTGAAGGCTTCGCCATCGACGTTCATTTTCCTCTCCTGCGACAAAAAAAGAAAAGCGGAGTAACCATAAGAAAAAGACTCGGAAATCTGTTCCTTATCCGACGTTTCGACAAACCTCGCGGACTTCCGGATTGTTTTTCAACCCGGCGGGCCTTTCCGCGGGCCCTATGCTTCTCCGGGACGCGTCTCGTCCCGGTTTGGTAGGCGGTTTCCGCCGTCCCCCGGGGGCGGCGGGTTCGGGCTAACTATAGGAGTCACTAATCTAAGCGGCCAACCGTCCGGCGGGCATGGTCGACGGCGCCTCCCGGCGCCCGACGCCGGGGCGCGGACCGCGGCCCGACATTTTTCCCCCCCGCCGACCTAAGTCCGGGAGGCGAGACTGGCCAAAAAACTCTTAAATCTCAAAAGGATAATAGCACATTTTTTGCCAAACATAAAGTTTTTTTTGTCAACAGAACAGCTGCTGGGGTATTTGGATATTTTTTTTCCTTCATACCTCTCTAACTAACTTTATTAAGTCAATATCAAAGTTTTAACAAACTTTTTTTTCAAGACTAACGGGCGTTCGTTTACTTTTCAAACTTACCTTTCGTTCATCTTGGCATTTTCCTTGAATGTTAAAGTTACAAATTTATAGAATTACCAATATAAGATACAAATTTGTAATTTTCATTTCAGTTTTATAATTTTTTTATCCGCGCAGCTAGAGTTAAAAGACTAGCTAAATTAACACTTTGGACTCTACCATAAACCTGCCAATCCATAACGCATATTTAGTGACAATTATCAATTTAAACCAATAATTATCAATAAAATATTGGAACGTCCGCGCCAGCGACACACAAGCCGATTTAACTAACTATCGTTAATTAGTAATATTTATCTTAACAAGTTTCGAGCAAACTGGCAAGAGCACGCAAAATTTTTAACAAGGGCGTTTAAACTCCCCGGCCTGCCCCTTTTTTGCCCGGGCCGGGCCGGCTGTGTTAAAATTACGCCCGTCCGGCGGCGGAAAGGGCCCGGGGGCCCCGGCGGCGGGCGGGGGCCTTTTTTTTCCGGGCCGGCGAGGCCGGCCGCGGTCAGACTTTTTTCTCCGGGCGGCCTCCCCGTCGAATTATTATTCTCTCCGGCCGGCCGCCGTCCGTTAATTTTGCTTTTTTCGGGATCCGGGAAAAAATTTCGCGCTCTTTGTCGCCCGCCTGGCCGAAAAATTGCAATCCCGCCCTGGACGGGTCGGATTTCCGCCCCGTTTGCCGACCGGCCGGCGGACGTTTTCGCCCTCCCTTCCGACCGTCGCGCTTTTTCTCTTTTTCAACCCGGTCTTTTTGGCCGGGCCGTCTCCCCGGAACCGTCCCGCCGGAACTTTTTCGCACGCAACGTTTTTTGCCCGCCGGGTTTCGCCGAAACCCGTCCGCCCGAACCTGGAAATCCGCGAGGTGCCGACATGCCCGCCCCCAACCCCCCCCCGGCCGGGAGCGGCCGCCAGCCGGGGGATCCGGTCCCCAAAAGCGTCCTGGTCGTCGGGGGCGCGGGCTACATAGGCTGCGTGCTCTGCGATCTTCTGCTCCGGGAGGGGTTCGGGGTGACGATCCTGGACTGCCTGAAAAACGGCCCGGAGGTCCTGGACGGCCTGGCTGGCAGGCCGGGGCTTGGCCTGTCCGCGGGGGACTGCCGCGACACGGGGCTTCTGACGAGGCTGGTCGCCGGGCACGACGCCTGCGTCTGGCTGGCGGCCCTGGTGGGCGAGAAGGCCTGCCTGGAAAACCCCGCGGCGGCCTTCGAGACCAACTACCTGGCCGCCCTCTCGGCCTACGAGTGCTGCCTGTTCGCGGGGGGAAAACGTTTCGTCTTCGCCTCCACAGACTCCTGCTACGGCCGGAGGGAGGGGGAGACCCTGACCGAGCTCTCGACCCTGGCCCCGCTCTCTCTGTACGCCGAGCTCAAGGCCAGGGCGGAGGGCAGAATTCTCACGGGGCCCGCGCCCGCGCCGCTGTTTCCGCCCCTGGCCCCGGGGGCGGGCTCGTCCCCGACGGAAAAGGGCCGGGCTCCCGAGCCCGCCGGACAGGCCGGACGGGCGACAATCCCCACGGTCCTGCGCCTGGCCACGGTCTACGGGGCGGCGCCCAGGAGCCGCTTCGACCTGGCCGTCAACCGCCTGGTCAGGGACGCCGCCCTGGGGCTCGGGGCGAAAATATTCTCCGGGGAGCAGTGGCGGCCCTTCGTGCACGTCCGGGACGCGGCCAGGGCCTTCGTCATGACTCTCAAGGCCCCCGCCCCGCTGGTGTCCGGGCAGGTCTTCAACGTCGGCTCCAACGAGAACAACGTCCAGTTCAAGGAGCTGGCCGTCCTCCTGAAAAAAGTCTGCCCGGGGGCGGACGTCGGGATCGTCCCCCGGGACCCGGATCTCAGGGACTACTTCGTGGACTTCACCAAGATCAGGCTGGCCCTGGGGTTTGTTCCGAGCGTGACTTTGGAGGAGGGCATGGCCGACCTCCGGGACAGGATCCTCGGGGGCGACCCCCCCGACCCCTTCGACGGGCGCTGGGTCAACGCCTAGCGGGTCTTTCGGCTTTCGCCCCGCCCCCGGCGGCGCCGGAGGCTCGCGCGGCCGGCCCGAAGCCGGCCCGGCGTCGACCCGGCTTCGGCCGGACCATGGCCCGAGGATGAGATGAGCGCAACTCCAGAAACCAATAGTCTTTCGTCCGCGGCCCGGCCGGCCGCGCCCGCCTCCGAGGCCGGCGGGGACCGCCCCGCCCCCCCCGGGGCCGGCGACGTCTCCGAACTGGCGGCGGGCCTGAGGCCCCTGGGCAAGTTTCTGCCCTTCTCGCCCCCCTCGGTGGGGGAGCTGGAGGCCCGGTATCTGCTCGAGGCCCTGGAGTCGGGCTGGCTGACCGCGGGGCCGAGGACGGAGAAGTTCGAGGGGGTCATGGCCCGTCATCTGGGGACGAGCGGGGCCCTGGCCCTGTCCTCCTGCACGGCCGCCCTGCACCTGGGCCTGAAAGTCATGGGGCTGGGCCCGGGCCAGGCGGTCCTGACCACGCCGCTGACCTTCGTCTCCACGGCCCACGCGGCCGTCTACAACGGGGCCAGGCCGCTGCTGGCGGACGTCTCCCCGGACACCGGCAACCTGGACCCCGGGAAAGTCGCGGACTTCTTGGCCGGCAAATGCCGCGTCGGCCCGGACGGGCGCCCCGTCCATCGGGAGACGGGGCTGACAGTCACCGCCATGGCCCCCGTCCACTACGGCGGGCACCCGGTCGACCTGCCGGGGCTTTGGGAGATAGCCGAAAAGTTTCGACTGGGCATGCTCGAGGACGCCGCCCACGCCATAGGCGCGACCTGGAACGGCCTGCCCGTCGGGCACCCGGACCTGCGCCCCGGGAGCTGCTCCGGGCTGCCGTCGTTGTGCGCCTTCTCCTTTTACGCCACCAAGAACGTGGCCGCGGGGGAGGGGGGGCTTCTGACCTCCTCCGACCCGGCCCTGCTGGACCGGGCCAGAAGACTTTCCGCCTACGGCATCTCCGACGCCCGCAGGATCTGGGGACGCTACGCCCCCCGGGGCACCTGGGACTACGACGTGGCCGAGGTGGGCTTCAAATGCAACTTCACCGACCTGCAGGCGGCCCTGGGCCTGGCCCAGATGGAGAGGCTCGGGGAGCTGCAGGAAAAAAGGGCCCGCAACGCGGCCGTCTGGACCGAGGCCCTCGCCCCCTGGCGGGACTATTTGGAGCTCCCGGCCACCAGGCCCGGGGCGGGGCACGCCTGGCACCTCTACCCCCTGCGCCTCAGGCCCGAAAATCTGAAAATCACCCGGGACCAGCTCGTCCCCGCCCTCAAGGCCCTGAACGTCGGCACCAGCGTCATGTTCATACCCATCCACCACCATGGCTGCTACCGGGACATCCAGACCCTGGGGAAAGGCGAGCTGGCCGTCGCCGAGGACTTCTTCCGCCGGGAGATCAGCCTGCCCGTCTCCCCCGCCCACTCCCCCGAGGCC
>JAISET010000133.1 GCA_031264015.1 Deltaproteobacteria bacterium
CCCCCGCCCCCGCCACCCAGCCCCCGGCGCATTTCCGCGTCCCAGCCCCAGGCGCCTTTCCGCGTCCCGGCCCCAGGCGCTTGCCAACGGCGCGCCGGTTAAACTATCATGGCGGGGACAAGTTTTTATCGGCGTCCCCCGGGCCCGGCCCCTCCCCGCTCGAGATCGCGCCGGCGGTTACTTCGGCGGGGGACGGGCTGAAAACAAGCCGCGAACAAATTGCGGACGACCGGACGACCATAAGAACGCCGGCCGCGACCAAACAGAAAACAAGCCGGCGACAAATAGAAAACCGAAAATAGAAAACGACAAAAACCAAATCGACAAAAATCGAATTTGGAAAAACAGAAAACAAGCTGAAAACAAGCTGAAAAAGCCCGGCCCTGTCGGAGCCGCCGCGTCTGGAAACGCCGCGGTCCGTCGGGGCGCGCGTAAGGAGGCGACCCATGTCCGACCTGAGATCCGCCGGCCGGCGCTTGCTGCCCGCCCTGCTGCTGGGATTGCTGGTCCTAGTCTTTCCGTCCGGCCTGACCGCCCAGGTCGTCCGCGACAGGCTGCCAGAGCCCATGCCCATGCCCGTGGTCGACCCGCTGCCCCGGCCCGCCTCCTACGAGGTGGAGAAGGTGGAGCTGATCGTCGAAGTCGACCGGCAGAGGGCCGGGGTCGTGCTGCGGCAGACCGTCCGCAACACGGGGGAGCTTCCTTTGGAGCTGGACTTCCTGGCCCCGCTGCCCAGGGGCGGGCAGGTGAGCGGCCTGACCCTGGTCGCCGACGGCAGCGAGATGGTCGGCCGGGTGCACACCAGGGAGGAGGCCTTGAAGATTTATACGGAGATCGTCGCCAGGCTCAGGGACCCGGCCCTGATCGAGTTCGCCGGGCAGGGGGTCTTCCGGGCCAGGGTCTTTCCAATCGCCCCCGGGAAGTCCTCCACCCTGGATTTGAGCTTCGACTACCTGGCCCCCAAGGACGGCGGCCTGGTCGACTTCAACATCCCCATGGCCGGGGCCCTGACCAGCGGCCGCAGGATCGGCCTCCAGGACGTCGCTGTCAGGGTGGCGGGCTCGGAGGCAGGCGGCTTCTACTCGCCGATTCCCGACGTCGCCGTCGACCGGAAGCCCGACTCGACGACCGTCAGTTGGAAAGCGGAAAACGGCGCGCCGCTGCCGGCCTTCCAGTTTTATTACCGCGAGGACGGCGGGCCCATGGGCGGGCTGATCCTGAGCCACAAGCCCGACGCCAATGACGACGGCTATTTTCTCTTTCTGGCCGAGCCCGGCTCGGGCGGCCGGGAAGGCGCTTGGGCCAAGCCGCTCCCCAAGACGGTCGTCTTCGCGCTCGACCGCTCCGGCTCCATGACCGGCAGGCAGTTCGAGCAGGCCAAAAGCGCCCTGGCCTTCGTCCTGAAGAATTTGAACCCCGAGGACAGCTTCAACCTGGTGGACTTCTCCGGCGGCGTCAAAACCTGGCGCCCGGAGCTGGAGGCCATGACCCCGGAGAACCGCAAGAGCGCGCTGGACTATGTCGACTCCCTGCGCGCGAGCGGCGCCACCAACATCGGCGAGGCCCTCGAGACCGCCTTCGGCCTGGCGACGGGCTCCGGGCCCGCCTATCTGATCTTTCTGACCGACGGCGAGCCCACCGTGGGCGTCACCGACGAGCTCGAGCTGGTCGCGCTGGCCGGGAGGGCCGCCGGGAGCCGGGGCGCGCGGCTGTTCTGCTTCGGGGTCGGCGACAAGGTCAACGCCCGCCTGCTGGACAGGCTCTCCGAGCAGGGGGCGGGCGCCACCGCCTTCGTCTCCGAGTCCGAGGACATCGAGGAGAAGGTCGGGTCCTTCTTCGACAAGATGACCTATCCCGCCCTGGTGGATCTGGACCTGACAATCAGCCTCCGGACCAACCGGCTCCTGCCCGGGAGGCTCCCGGACTTGTTCCGGGGATCCCAGCTGGTGGTGGCCGGCCGCTACCCCAGCCCCGGGGAGGCCAAATTCACCCTGACCGGCAGCAGTGGCGAGGAGAGGCTCTCCTTCGACTACGAGACCGTCCTCGCCTCCAAGTCGGTCCCCGGGGGCGACATGGTGGCCAGGCTCTGGGCCAGGCGGCGCGTCGGCCAGATCATCGACGAGATCGACCGCGCGGCCGGCGAGAAGCCCAATCCCGAGCTGGTGGAGGAGCTGGTCGGGCTCTCCAAAAAATACGGGATCCTGACCCCCTACACGAGCTTTCTGGCCGTCGAGGGCGAGCCGCTCCCCGACTTGCCCGCGCAGATCGAGATGACCGCGTCCAACCTCTCCGCTTTGGGCGTCGTGGTGGGCAGCGCCGCCAACATGCAGAGGGAGCAGAAGGCCGACCTGGCCATGCCCGTCGCGGCGGCGCCCACCAGCGAGACGCTCAGGGAGTTCAGGGCGGTCGACCAGTACGTCGGGGACGGCGAGCTCTTCGCGCCCATAGTCCTGGCCGGCCGGGCCTTCTACCTGAAAAACGGCCGGCTCCTGGAGTGGTCCGTCAGCGACGAGGACCAGAGGAATCTCAATTCCGTCAGGCAGATGTCCCCCGAGTGGGAGAGGCTGGCGGCCGAGCTCCCCGGCGACGACCTGGCCCTCCTCGCCCAGGACAAGCCCGTCGTCTTCAATTTTAACGGCGTCAACTACCTGGTGGAGGTCGCCGACGGCGGCGACGGCTGGTCCTCTTCCTCTTCGGACAATTAGCCGCCCGGGGATGTTTCCCCAGCCCCGCGGACAACATTCGGTTTGTCGCCCCGCCCGTTTTTCCGCCCCGTCGGCGTCCGCCCGGCGGGGCGGGGCGGGGAGGCGGGGCGAGGATGAGATGGGATGGGATGGAATAGCGGAGGATAAGATAGGATGGGATAGGATGGGACAGGGGAGGAGAGGCCGGGGGTTGTCGAGACTGGAGGCGCCGACTGGCGGCCGGCCAAATTTTTAACCAAGTGTTTTGCCGCGTCCGCGGCCAAATGTTTGGTTAAGCGTTTGGTCAGGCGTCCGGCTTGGTCTTTCCGGCTTCTTGTCCGCGTCTTCGCGGACCGGGGATCCGTCGGGGACAAGGGCCGCGTCGTCCCCGGCCGCCCGCCGTCGCCGGGGGGGGCGGCCGGACGCGCCTGTCCGCCTGTTTCATTCCCTGCCAGCCTGTTTTGTCGCCGGTAGTTTTAATTCTCGGGTCGGTCCGCGTCGGTCCGGTCCGTTTCGCCCCGCCGGATTTTTTCCGCGGGCTCGGCATGGTGAGGCGATATGTTTCTTGGAATTATGCTGATTTTGGTCGTCTCGGCTCTCTACGACCCCTGCTTGCTCGCCCGCAAAATGATCGGGACGAAGAAAAAGGTCTGGCCGCTCCAGCTGCTGGCTCTTTTTCTTTTGCTCGGTTATTTCGCCGTGGTCGCGACGGGGTTCAACACGAGGCCGTCTTTGATCGCCGCTTTTCTCTTTGACTTTCTGGGCCTGTTTTTTATTTTCTACGTCTATCTGTTCTTTTGTCTGCGCGTCGTCCAGATCGTCTGGCTGGCCGGCTGGCTCCTGTCCTCTGCCAAAAGGAAGAAAGGGGGGAGGACGTTTTTCACGGGGAGCTTCGGGGGCGGAAAGGCGGCCGTCGGCTGCCTGGCGCTCTGCCTCCTGCTGGTCTTGTACGGCGCCGTTCGCGCCAGATCCTTCGAGGTGACGGAGTACGAGATCGCCCTCCCCGGCATAACCGGCGAGGTCAAGTTCATGCACCTCCCGGACCTGCACCTGGGGCCGGCCAGGGGCGCGGCCTATCTGGAGTCGGTTTTGGAGGCGGTCAAGGCCCAGAAGCCCGACATCATCTGGTACAACGGCGACATGGTCGACGGCAGGATCGCCCTGAGGGACGAGATCTTCGACCAGTTCAAGGAGCTTGACGGGGAGCAGTACTTCACCACCGGCAACCACGAGTACTACGTGGGGGTGGACGACGTCGTCAAGGCGGTCGCCGCCGCCGGCATCAGGGTGCTGCGCTCGGAGCTGGTGGAGACCCACGGCATCCAGTTCGCGGGCATGGAGTACATGAACGCCGACAGGACGAGCGCCGACTCCCACCAGGTCAACCGGCTGAACATGGAGGAGGAGCTGCCCAGGGTCGCCAAAAGGGACGGCCCCCCGGTGGTCCTGGTCCACCACAGCCCCGTGGGCATGAAATACGTCGCCCAATACGGGGCCCGCGCCATGCTCGCCGGCCACACCCACGGCGGCCAGGTCTTCCCCGGCACCGTCATCATCAAGAGCCGCTTCCCCATGTACAAGGGCCGCTACGAGACGGACGGCATGACCCTCCTGGTCTCCCAGGGCGTCGGCACCTTCGGGCCGATGATACGCCTGGGCACCTCCAACGAGCTGCAGGTCGTCCGCTTCGTGCCCGCCGGACCGTCCGGGCAGTAAAAAGCGCCTTCCTTCCCGTCCTCGTCGTCCCCAACGTCCTCGCCGCGCGCCCGGCGGCCGTCTGCGGACGGTGGACGGGAGCTGATTGGATTTGAACGGCTCTTGATGTTTTTAAAACCCCCGGCTTCGAGACGACGGCCGCCCCCGCGCGAAGGCGTCGGCCAGCGTCTCGGAGCCGGTTTTATTTTGAGCGTCGTTTTTTTTGCGCGCCTCGGGGGCTCCGTCCGGGTCGGAGGCTCCGTCGGAGAAACAGTCCGGGGGCGGGAGGAGCGGTCAAACCGCGGCTTTCCGGGACTCGTCTGACGTTGGGGCGACATTCCCGGGGCGAGAATAATTATTATATCTTTGGCCGCCTTGTTAATTTTGGGACTTCTTTTGCCGACGTTGTCGGGCGGGCGGGCGAACGTCGCCGCCATGGCGGGGTCTCTTTTTTTCTTGACAAATTCCCCCCGCCGGCTATAATAAACCAATCCAGCGAGGCCCGTCGCACGTCAGGGGCCTTGAAATGAAAAGACGACCACCCCCGCGCGGCCCGGACTGATCCCGTCCCCCGCCAGCGGTTTTTTGCGCCGAGACTCAAGGAGGAGGCGGTTTGTCGCTCAAAGCCCCTGGGGACGGGCGGCTGGGCTCGTCGCTCTGATTATCGTCGTCGTTTTTTTGTTTAGTTGTTTTGGCCGACTATTTTTCGGACCGGCCGGCGGGATTCCGTCCGGTTTATTCTTAGGAGTGCTGATGCATTACAAAACATTCAAGGACCTCAAACTCTCCGCCTTAGGTTTCGGCAACATGCGCCTGCCCGTCCTGGTGGAGGACAACAGTCAATTCGGCGGGCCTGTCGACGCCTCCAAGGCCGGGAAGATGAACGAGTACGCCTACGAGAACGGCGTCAACTATTTCGACACCGCCTACGGGTATCACAGCGGGGACTCGGAGCTCTTCACCGGCAGGACCCTGTCCCGCTTTCCCCGGAACACCTGGCATGTGGCCACCAAGTTTCCGGGCTACGACCTCAGGCTGATCAACGACCCGCCCAAGACCTTCAACGAGCAGCTTCGGAAGCTGCGGGTGGATTATGTTGACTTCTACTTGATGCACAACGTCTCCGAGACCAACATCGACCCCTACACGGACAAGGGGAGGGGCATTGTCGACTATCTCCTGGGGCAGAAAAAGGCCGGCCGCATTCGTCACTTTGGTTTTTCCGCTCACGGCCGGATAGACACGATCAAGCGGTTTTTGGATTTTTGCGGCTCGGAGATGGAGTTCGCCCAGATCCAGCTGAACTCCCTGGACTGGTTCCTGCAGGACGCCAAGGGGAAATATGATCTTCTGACCGCCAGGGGCATTCCCGTCTGGGTGATGGAGCCGGTCAGGGGAGGGCGGCTGTCGTCCTTCGGCGCGGACAACGACGCCAAATTAAAGGCCCTGCGCCCCAACGAGAGCGTGTCCGCCTGGGCCTTCAGATGGCTCGAGACCCTGCCCGCCCTCGGCGTCGTCTTGAGCGGCATGACCACCATGGAGCAGGTCGTCGACAACATCGAGACCTTCAAAGCCCCCGATCCCCTGAAACCAAACGAGAAGGAGCTTTACGAGAGCATCGTGGGCGAGCTGGTCGACATGATCCCCTGCACCGCCTGCCGCTACTGCTGCCCGGAGTGCCCGAAGGACATCGACATTCCGACCATGCTCACCCTTTACAACGAGGCCCGTTTCGTTCCCGGATTTGTCGTCCTGAGGGCCATGTCCGCCATCGATCCCGAGCGTCATCCCAGCGCCTGCGTCGAGTGCGGGCAGTGCAAGGACGTCTGCCCGCAGAAAATCGACGTGCCCGAGTGCCTGAAGCATTTCCGCGAAATCCTGGACAAGACCCCGCCGATGAACCTCTAGCCGCCTAAATTCCGGCTGTTTTTTTCAGGCATCTTTACAGGGGACGTGGCCGGCGCCACCTGTAAAGGTGCCCAAATCAAAAACGGCCGAGAACGGCCGTCTTTTGATTAAAAACCCTGTGATTTGAGCGAAAAAAAGGAGACTATTCCTTTTCCTTGTCGCCAATATCCCCCTCGTCCTCCCCGTCATCGTCATCATCGTCGACATCGTCACCATCGATATTGACATCGCCATCCTCGTTCTCGTCTTCCCCGTCGTCGTCGTCATCGTCGTCATCATCGACATCGTCACCATCGACATCGTCGTCACCGTCTTCGTCTTCTATATTTTCCTCCCCGTCACTATTCCCCTCGCTGTTCTCGGCGTCCGCGCCCCCGTCTTTTTGATCCGCGGCAGCGTCGTCGTCTTCAGATATGTGGTCCTCAATTGCCGGTTCATTTTCCTCGGCGCCTTTCCCGGGCGTCTCGTCTTGTCCCTCGCCGGCGTCTGTCCCGGAGGTGTTTTCCTCGCCGGCGTCTGTCCCGGAGGTGTTTTCCTCGTCGGCGGAGGCGTCGGTTTGTTCGGCGTCGTCATCGATTTTCTCGGAGACGTCCTCCAATAGCTCCTCGAGGCCGTCATAGTCGAGGTCGTCGAGGTCGTCCCGAGCGGCGCGGGGCGGCTCGTCTTCATCCTCCCCGGGGGGAAGGGAGGCGTCGGCGTCGGTCCCCTGGAGGAACGTCTCATAACCGGTCCGGTCGGAGGCGGCGAGGGGGAAGTCGGGGTCGTTGTCGGCGTAGAAGACGTTGTCGAGGGTGCTCCGCAGCTCCCTGTCCTGAGCATCCGCGCCGAGGCCGTCCGTGCCGTCGTCCTCGAGCTCCTCGTAGGTGTCCTCGGCCAGGTCGCTCAGGTCCAGGGCGCCCGCCCTGGAGGGTCGCCGCCCGTCCAGTCTGTCGGCCTCGGCCAGGGCCTCCTGCTCGTCCTCGCTCAGGTTGGACAGCAGGTCGCCGGGGCTCCACTCCCAGACCGGGAATTCCGAGACCCGGCGTCGCAGGAGGCTCATGACCGTCCACTGCTCGGAGGTGGAGGTTTCCAAAAGGCTCATGCCGACCCGGGAGGCGGCCTTGATCACCAGGGAGGTCTGCTGCCCGACATGCAGCCCGGAGACGACCAGGCGGCTATTGGGGGCGGCCAGCCAGCTCGAGGCGGCCCTCATGAACTTGATGGTCAGGTAGGGGGAATAGTTGATGACGATCAGGTCGAAATATCCGACCCAGGGGAGGGTGGTTTTCTGGGGCCAGGGCGGGAGGCCCGCCTGCAGGACGGTCAGACGGCCGCCGAAGCCGTTTTTCCCGGCCGTCCTCATGGCGAAGCCCGCCCGCGGACCAGGGGAGCAGACCGCCGTCACCTCGCCGGCGCCCGCCGACAGGGAGACTGCGGCCAGAAGCGCCGGGTCCTCGTCAAAAATCAGGGTTTTGGCCCCCTTGGTCCTGGGCGCCCCCGGAGGCGGGGTCAGATAATTGGTCAGGGCGGAGGCGGCCAAATCCAGCCAGGCCTTCAGCCTGGGGCTGGGGTTCGGGGCCGGGCAGACCAGGACGGGCGGCCTGACCGGCCGGACCGGGCTGTAGTCCTGAAAGTCTTGGACGGGCGGGGGAGGGAGAATCGACCGGCCGGCCGCGCCGCTCGTCCCGGGGGTCTCTTTGTCCTCCGTTGGTCCTCTCTCATCCGCATAATTTGACTCCGCTCCTTCCGTCGTCCGATCAGCCGGCTCAGTTTTTTCAGTCGCCCCGTCTTCGTTTATCCCCGCTCCTTCAGCCGGCCCGCCTGCAATAATTTCCGACTTTTCCGCCGTCTCCCCTTCGGTCGTCCCGGCTTCCCTCACCCCGTCTTTCTCGCCTTTTTCCTCCGCCAAGCCGGCGGAGGCTTCCGCGGGTTCGGAGTCGGCGCCTCCCTCGTTGTCGTCTTGGCCGGCCTCGGGGCATTGGTCGGCGGGCCCGCCGGCGGCGGGATTAATATTTGTTTCGTCGCCAGGCGCCTCCGGCCAGGCCTTTTCAGGCTCCCAGGCTTCGGCCGGTGCCGCCGGTTCGTTCGGCCCGGGCGGTCCGGGGTCTTCGGGAGCCCCGGCCGGGGGGCCGGTCGGTTCCGGCGACAGGCCGGCGCCAAGCGGAGCCGGGGCGCCGTCCCCGGGCGGCGACTCCGCCACCATCCAAGGCCCCGCCGATTTCAGGACGGGGTGGGGGGCGATTTCGCCAGGCCTCCAGTGGAGCTTTATCTTGCATTCGGCGTGGCGGCCGCGGGAGATCAGGGCCAGGATGTCCCTGACGACGGAGAGCTCCAGGGGGCCGCCTCCGGAGGGGGAGGTTATGTCTGCCGCCGCGGTCTCCTCGGGGGCCCGGGCTTTTTTTCGGCCTCTTTTTCCCTTTTGACGCCTCCCGCCGTCGGGGCCGTCTGGCTCGGGCTCGTCCGGCCAGTCTGTCCCGTCATGGTCGTCAGTCGTTTCCGACCGGTCCGGACCGTCCGCGTCGTCAAAGTCGTCCGGCTCCTCCGGCAGGTCGCCGGCGTCGCGGAGGACCGACAGGCCGTCGGGGGTGATGTAGGCGTCCCAGAGCGGTTTTGCCGCCAGCAGCCGCGCCAGGAGCTCGGGGGCGACCTCCTGCGGGACGGGGACTCGCATCAGCCAGAGGCGGCGGGTCTCGCCGTTCCGGCCGCGTTCCGAGTTCTGGTCCCGCTCCGCTGGGCTCTGGCCGGTCCGGGGCATCTTTTCTCCTATGGCCGGGGATGGACGTGGCGGCTTGCATAAAGCCGGGGGTATTTTTTGGGAATATGGCGGCCGGGCGTTCAAACGGGGGATTCCCCGTCCCGGGGAGCCCCGCCAAATCAGGGGGCCGTCCGGGCGAGTAATTTTAGCACTTTTTTACGGCTCGGGTGAGTTTTTTGGAGTGCCTCTCTCCCTAAGAAAAAAAACGGGTCCGGCCTCATGACGTCGGCATGAGGCCGGACCCGGAAAAAGGGCCGGGGGGATCAAAAATCCAGGTCGGGATCGCTCGCTACTGGATGTCCTCGGGCTTGACGACGATCCAGTTCTTGTCGGCGGTGGGCTTCTGCCCCAGCGCCTTCTGCTCGGCTGCGGCCTTCTTGGACCACTCCAGGACTCTCTCGGTGTAGGCGTCGCGGCGGTTGACCCAGACCCTGACGCCCTTCTTGCCGACGTCCACGCCGTTGATCATCATGTAGCCGTCGGAATAAGGGGTGTCGCCGGCCGCCAGGACGGGGCCTCTGAACTGGTTGATCCAGCCGACTATGGTGGCGTATTTGCCTTCAAACCAGGTCATCGGGTTGACCAGATAGGGGGTCAGCTCCAACTTCTGGTTGGCCTCCTGGTTGTAGGTCCCCGCCTTGATCTGGAACCTGGAGTTGCTCAGCTCGCCGGTCTGACGGTTTTTCAGCATCATGTTGATGCCGAAGACGTTCTCGGGCTTGGCGTTGTAGCCGTATTTCGGGTCGGCGGCCACCATGCGGACCAGCTCCTCGGAGGCGGCCGAGATGACGTAGACCTCGATGCCGTTCTCCATCAGGACGTTGTAGAGCTCGTTCATGCCGGTGAAGATCTTGGGGGGGTTGACCGTGCCGGTCTTGATCTCCTCGCCGCTCCAGTACTTGATGGGCACGGGCTCCCCGTAGGCGAGCAGCTCGTCGACGTAGCTCTTCAGCTGGGCCAGGGTGAAGCCCGAGAAGATCTGGGCCACCCAGGGGTAGCAGACCAGGTCGTCGATCTCGCACATGCGCCAATAGTAGCTCTGCAGGGTCTCCTTGTAGCCCCTGACATCCTTGAAGGGGATGAGCTTCAGGGAGGGGTCCATCTTCTGGCGGGTGATGTATCCCTTCATCTCCATGAAGGGCAGCAGGGATTCCTCAAGGTCGTAGCGGTAGCTGGTGTTGTCCATGTCGAAGACGGCGAACTCGCCCTTGTTGGCGTTGGCCTTGATCATTCTCATCAGCTGGTCCCTGGCCTCGGGGGGCCAGTGGTCCAGTTCGGTGGCCGCCGCCGAGATCGCCGTCATGGCCAGGATGGCCAGGGTCGCCGCGGCCACGCCGAACAGGCGCGTGAAGTTCTTTCTCATGCTTTCTCCTTGTTAAAGAGGCCCGGAAGATAGGCTTTTACATATAAAAAACGGTTTCCGGGGAAAAAAGATTATTTGTCTGGCCGAGTGATATAGATAAATTCGTATAGATGTATTTTAGCAAGATCCTTGTCCCTTGTCAATTTTATTTTTCATTTTTCAGGCCCGGGATTTATCCTGGCGGAAAGGGGCTGTTTTTCCGGACCAGGAAACGTCGGAAGTTTGCTGACTTGGCCGGCGAACCCTTTTTCTCTCCAGTTTCTGAATATAGACGCCTTAAGCGAGGCTGCTCGAAATTTTTTCCGGCAAAAAAAACGTCGGATGTCTCTTAATTATAATTGGCATTCAAAAAGTTAGTAACGTATAATGCGCCATGGA
Source organism: Deltaproteobacteria bacterium (assembly GCA_031264015.1). Classification (GTDB taxonomy): domain Bacteria; phylum Desulfobacterota; class Desulfarculia; order Adiutricales; family Adiutricaceae; genus JAIRNQ01. The sequence continues at coordinate 10,763 of JAISET010000133.1, forward strand.
GGCGGTCCAATGGCGCGGATTTATTCCCCATCACCCGAGGTAATTGGCTTGGCTCAAGACTCTGTCAATCAGTCTCGCTCATCTTCCGACACCAGGAGAGGGCTGTCCGTCACTCTCCCGGCGACGCCAGGCATGACAGTCGGGCAGGCAGCCGAACTTCCAGGAATCTCCACAATGACTGTCAACAGTGACAGGCGCCTGATTGAAGGGACGGCGGGTACTGAATTCCGCGAAACGACTGAGAACCGCGGCGGGAGACGGAACCAACTCATGACGCCGGAAGAGGAGGCGGAGTTTTGGACAAATTCCCTGACCAGTCTCCGGCTGGAGAATTAATCGACGTGACTCCAATCCATAATCAGCCGCCAGAATTAGCCGGTCATGACATACCTTTGCCCGCATCATATAGAATGCTGGAAAGAAATGGGTGGCGCAAGACGGAGCCGGACACCGGCCGCCCTAAGAGCGACCCTGCCCCACAGGAGGCGTTTAAAAAAAACTCTTAAAAATGCTGGCTTCCA
>JAISET010000149.1 GCA_031264015.1 Deltaproteobacteria bacterium
CATGGTCAGCCTGCCCGCGAGAGCCTGGGGGGTGATCCCCGTCAGGTCGATGTACTTGCCCAGCCACCGGAACGAAACCAGCATAAGTCCCCGTCCTCAAAAATAGTTCCGGCGCCCGGAAAAATAGTTCCGGCGCCCGGGCAAACCGGGAGACCTCCGGCGCGCCTCTAAAAACGCCCCGCCGCGACGACGACGCCCGCCGTCAGACGGGGCGCGGCGCCGCCCGCGTTCTAGAAAAAATCCGTCTGACGCCGCCTTCGTCCTCGAAAAAATCAGTCTGACGCCGCCCTCGTCCTCAAAAAAATCAGTCGGCGGCCATGTCGTCGGGCCCCGCGGGCGGTGACATTTTAGCACCGGCCCGCCTTTCAGGCAAACTTCCGGCCGGCCCGCGGGCGGGCTCCGGCCGGCGCCCTTCGGGAGGGCCGGCCGGGCGTCGTCCGTCGGTCTATTCCTCGGGCGGCTCGTTTTGGCGGCCGTTTTTCCCGGGGTTTTCGCGGCCGTCCGGCCGGGGTTTCCGCTGGTCGTTCCGCCGGGCGGCCGCCTGTCCCCCGGCGGGGGCGGCGGGGTCGGGCCCGGGGCCGGCGGGGGCGCCTCCGGCCGGGGCGTCGGGGGCGCCGCCGTCGCCCAGCCTGACCTCCTTGACGGCGGCCACGCTGTAGAGACGGTTGACGGCGTTGACGTAGGCGCGCACGGAGGCCTTGATGACGTCGGTGGAGGCGCCGGTGCCCTGGGCCTTGAGGCCGTTGTGGGAGAGCACGACCATGGCCTCGCCCATGGCGTTGGAGCGCTCGGAGGTGGCGGCGATCTTGAAGGAGTCGAGCTTGGGCTCCAGGCCGATGATCCGTTTGACGGCCGAGTAGGCGGCGTCCACGGGGCCGTTGCCGGTGGCGGCGTCCCTGAGCTCCACGCCGTCCCGGGCCATGACGATGGCGGCGGTGGTCATGCCGGGGCCGACGAAGACGGTGTAGTCGCGCAGCTCGTAGTGGGCCTCGGGCCGCACGGAGAAGATCTCGTCGGCGACGATGGCCTCGATGTCGCCGTCGGTGGCCTCCTTCTTCTCGTCGCAGAGCTTTTTAAATATCTCGAAGGCCTTGGTCACCTGGACGTCGTCGAGGTGGTAGCCCAGCGACTCCAGGCGGTCCTTGAAGGCGTGGCGGCCGGAGTGCTTGCCCAGGACCATGACCGCCGGGGTGCAGCCGACGTCCTCGGCCCTCATGATCTCGTAGGTCTCCCTTTTGGCCAGGACGCCGTGCTGGTGGACGCCCGCCTCGTGGGCGAAGGCGTTGGCCCCGACCACGGCCTTGTTGGGGGGGACGACCACCCCGGAGAGCCTGGAGACCAGACGGCTGACCGGGTAGAGGCGCCGGGTCTCGACGTTGGTGGCCAGGCGGAAGTGGTCGGCCCTGGTCCTGAGGGCCATGACCACCTCCTCCAGGGCGCAGTTGCCGCCCCGCTCGCCCATGCCGTTGACGGTGCCCTCCACCTGCCTGACCCCGGCCCGGACGGCGGCCAGCGAGTTGGCGGTGGACAGGCCCAGGTCGTCGTGGGCGTGGACGGAGTAGATGACCCCCCCGGGGGCCCCGACGCCCTCGATGACGGCCTTGCAGAACTTATAAAACTCGTCGGGCGCGGCGTAGCCGACGGTGTCGGGGATGTTGAGGATGGTCGCCCCGCTCTCGACGGCTATTTTGAAGGCCTTGATCAAAAACTCCAAGTCCGAGCGGCTGGCGTCCTCGGCCGAGAACTCCACCTCGCTCACGAAAGAGCGGGCCAGGCCGACCCCGGAGCGGATCTCCGTCAAGACCTCGGCGGGCGTCATCTTCAGCTTATACTCCATGTGGATGGGGCTGGTGGCCAGAAAGACGTGGAGGCGCGCGTTCTCGGCCGGGGCCAGGGCCTGGGCCGCCGCCCTGATGTCGCCCTCCCTGGTGCGGGCCAGGCCGCAGACGGTGGTCCTCCTGAGCTCCCGGGCCACGCTCTGCACGCAGTTGAAGTCCCCGGGGCTGGCCGCCGGGAAGCCCGCCTCGACGACGTCCACGCGCATTTTTTCCAACTGTCTGGCTATCTGCAGCTTCTCCGCCACGTTGAGGTTGACGCCCGCGGCCTGCTCCCCGTCCCTCAGGGTGGTGTCGAAAATGTAGACTCTGTCTGGGTCGAACATAAAAATCCTCCGAAAAAAAACTGGCGGCGGCGGGCGGCCGCGGCGGGCCGTCCCGGCCGTCCCGGCCGGCTCGCGGGGGCGGGGGCGGCGAAAAAAGCCGGCCGCGCGCCCCGGGGTGGAAAGACGGGCGCGCCGCGAAACGACGGCCGCCCAGGAAACGAAAGTCGGAAAACAAGGCGCCAAAAACTATAACAAGGCGTGCGAAAGCGAGACAAGACGCCAAAAACCAAAACAAGGCATAAAAAAAGCCGGGAAAACCCGGCCAAAGATGATGTTCCCGCCGCCAGCGGCTAGACGCACCCTCCCCGACCGGACGCACCGGTGACGCGGCTAAGCAACAGGCCGTCCTGGGGCTGACCCGACAGGGCGCCCGCGGCCGATTGAAAGACGTCTGGGAAGGACGACACGGCGGTCATGGCTGAAACTCCGCAGCGGAAGGGAAGGGCCCGAAAAAGCGGGCCGGACAAAATTCAAGACAAGGCACTATAAACCGGCCCCGCCAAAAAAGCAAGGGGAAAAGTAGCTAGTGGCAATTCCAATTTTTATGTTTAGTAAAATTATATGCCTTAAACATTAATTTGACCAATAAAATCATCTAACACCAATTAAATTGTTGTTTATTAAAATAGCAGAGCTGATATATGGTACAAATCTATCATGGGCAACTATCATTAAAAGTGCAGACAGAGTAGGAATATTTTAAAAACGCCACAAAAGATGTTATTATGCAAGGGCTATTTTTCGACAGTTTAAAATTTTTGGTCGCCGGAGAAATTTTTGGACCGCATGCAGGAGGGGGGAGCAAATTTGGCTCGGAGGGCGTCACCCTCTCAAATACTAACTACGCTAAATTATTATCTTTTTGTTTTTGGGTCGGTTGGGCTGGTCTCGCCTGGACAGG
>JAISET010000152.1 GCA_031264015.1 Deltaproteobacteria bacterium
GGCCGGCCGGGCCGCGGACAGGAAAAGGCGCCATGCAAGGAGAGCCGAGCCTCAAAAATGTCTTTCTCGAGTCCCTGGCCCTCTCGCTCGCCCTGCACCTGGCGGCCCTCGGGCTGATCGTCCGGCCCGGGCCCCCCGCGCCCCCGGAACAATGGAGCCGCCTGGCCGCGGTGGATTTTTCCCTCTTCGACCCGGACGGCGGGTCGCCCGGCCTCGACGACCCGCGGGACCCGCCCGCCGCGGCCGCGGAGTCGCCCGCCGGGACGGACGAGCCGGTCCCGCCCGAGCCCGAGCCCGAGGAAGTCCCGGAGCCGCCCCCCGGCGTCTTGGAGAGCTCGTCCCCCGAGGCGGCGCCCCTCGTTCTTCCTGAGCCGGTGCCCGCGCCGGCGGCGGAAAAACCCCCGAGACGCCCGCCGGAAAGACGGGAGGCGCCCCCGGCCGCGCGGCCGGGCGCCCGGGCGGGCCCGGCCTCCCCCGGCCCCGGGGCGGGCGGCTCCGGCGACGGCGTCGGCCGCGGCAACCCGGACCGCCTGGAGGCCTACAAGGCCCTGGTCAGCCAGATTCTCAACCGCTTCAAAAAGTACCCCTACGAGGCTGTCTCCAGGGGCCTGGGCGGCACGGCCGAAGTCAGTTTCACCATCGGCTCCTCGGGCCGGGGGACAGGCGCCAGGATAGTCTCGAGCTCCGGGCACGGCGTTCTGGACGAGGAGGTCCTGGCCCTGGTCCGCCGCTGCTCCCCCTTCCCCCCGATCCCGCCGGAGCTGAACCTGGAAAAACTAAACCTGACCGTGCCCGTCACTTTCAGGCTGAACTAGCCCGGGCTTCCCTCTTGTCCAAAGCCCGCCGGTCCGCGACCGGCCATATGCGCGCCGGCGATCATCTGTTGATTTGAGCTCCGGCCGTATTTTTTTGCGAGGAGTTTTGGCCCGGTTCCAGGGGGTGTCGCGCCGTCGGCGCGAACGTCGTCTTTTGAGGAAGAGTTAATAAATGACCCTAATCCTTTTGCCATATTCATCTTGGCCGCAAAAAAAGTCGGGGACTGGTGAAAAACCTGAGAAACGTGTGGAATGCTGTTATGAGATGTTGGCTCATCTTCAGGTGAGATTCCCAGAAATTGGTGGTTCCGGTCGCTTCGAAAGACATTGCTTCAAGTTTGCATCCCCTATCGGCTTGTTTTTCAGGATGTATGACAATGACATCGAAGAGGAAATTCGGAATGAGTTTAATATGGCGACAACCGAAAATTATTACAAGGAGTTCCCCGACGAAATTGATCGGCAACGATTAATTGTTGAAAGGTCTGCCGGCTTTGCTGAAGGGGAGCCCGGGGGGGAAGCCGGGGGGGGGAAGAAAAAAAACCTTGAAATGGCTAACAGCCTGCTCATTGGCGCGAAGTTCTCTGTAAAAAAGATTGCCGCTTTAACCAAACTGGAAAAAGACGAGGGCGCGAATCTGAAAGCTGGCCTGGAAATGGCGGAATAAATTTTATCCCGCGGTCAACTCCGGTCTTGTTGTCGCCGGGACGGTGTGACGATAAATTTGGCCGGTTGGCTTCAGCCTTCTTTTTTGACTTTTTTGCGGGACGCGTCACTGTTGGCCATAAGGCGGCATGTCTCTGAGGAATGGCCTTCTGATTATGCCGTCGGACGTATGGTTGGACTGCTCCAGGCAGTCGTCGTATGTTCGGCGGTTTTTTTTAAACGAGCTTTGATTTTGGTTTCAGGGATAGACGCCCCCGCATCCGTTCCAGTCCGCCCTCCCGCCTGCCGGCCTCCTGCCGCCCGGGCCGGGGCTTTGGAAAGGAAAACCGCGCCGTCCGCGGACCTCCGTCTCTTAACAGCCGAAATTCATTTCCAAACATCCCGCGCTTTTTCCACCGAACCCGGCCATGGCGGCTGGCCGCGAACAGGTCTCCGTTGGTCCGCCTCGTCCGCCCGCTCCGCCGCCATGCCCGTTCCGGCTGATTTTTCGTCCTCCCCTCGACGAATTCGACACTGTCCAAATCCCCCCCCCCCTCCTCCGCTGCCGGCATGTCCGGCGCGGCGGTCGGAAGCGATCTTTTTGGTCGGGCCGACGACGGGGAGGGATAAATTATTGTAAAACTATGCATTAAGTGCAGCTTTTATTGTCAATTAAGTGTTGAAGTTTAATTTCAATTTGTCAATAAATTATTTTCACAAATTGACAGTTAGCACGTCATAAGTTATTATTAAATAGAATATTCCAGAGACTTTGCCTAAATTAAAACTGTTAGTTTAGGAGTAAATATTAGTTATAGGTAGATGAATTTTACCTATAAAAAATATTTTATCTAACTATTGACTCGCAACTGATCTTTTTAGGAGAACTTTAATGTCAAATGTTAAAAAATTTGTCTTTTCTTTAACGTTCCTATTTTTAGTCTCCAACTTTGCCATTTTTTTCACCAGCTCCCTCGCCTGGGGGCTGGCGGCCCCGGTTTACGCCACCTCCAAGGAGGCGTCCGCCGCCGCCGGCCAAAACGACCTGGCCGACTGCGCCCGGATAGTCGCGGGCCAGGTCGTCGAGGGGCGGTACCTGGTGGCGGCCGTCTCCGCCTCCGAGGGGATCGTCTCCCTGGCCTCCGCCGACCCCAAGACGGCGGGCTCGCGGGGCGGCTTCATGTACAAGCCCAAAAGGTACTCCTCGGTGGGCTCCGGCAGAACGGTCAAACCAGCCGACACCGTCGGGGAGGAGGGCGCCGACGCCGGGGGGAGGGCCGCCGAGTCGAACAGGCGGGGCGGCTTCATGTACAAGCCCGACAGGTACTCCTCGGTGGGCTCCGGCAGAACGGCCAAACCAAGCGACACTGTCGTTGAGGAGGGCGCCGACGCCGGGGAGAGGGTCGCCGAGGCGAACAGAAAAGGCGGCTTCATGTACAAGCCAGACAGATACCGGCACCTGCGGAAAGGCCGGGACCGCCTGGCCGCCGCCGCCGAATTGAGATACACCACCTGCAGCAACATAGCGGCCGCGGCCTCGGTCAACAATTAACGGCCGGTCCCCCGGGGGCGGCCCTGAGGCGGAATTACCCGCCGTCATGGCCGCCGGATATTTGGTCCCTTCCCGCCGCCTCGGTCTCTTTCGTCCGTCAGTGTTTTTAGGGCCGGACGCCCGTTTTCCGGCTCTAAAAACACCGGGGGACGCATTTTCGCTCTTCGTCCCTTCCCCCGGCTTTTTCCCTCCCCTCCGCCCCGGTCGGGCCCGCCCGCTCCTCCTGTCGGGCCCGCTGTCTCCCCCCCGCCGGTCATCCCCTCCCGACCGCGGCAACCCGGACTGCCTGGAGGCTTGCAAGGCCCGGGTCAGTCAGATTCCGAACCTCTTCAAAAAGTGCCCTTATGAGGCTGTTTCCAGGGGCCCGGGCGGCGCGGCCTCGGTCAGTTTCACCATCGCTGCCTCGGGCCGGGGGCCGGGACAGTCTCGAGCTTCGGTCGCGGCGTTCCGTACGAGGATGTCCTGGCCCTGGTCCGCGCTGCTCCCCTTTCCCCCCGATCCCGCCCGAGCTGAACCTGGAGAAACTAATCTGACCGCGCCCGTCTCTTTCAGGCTCGACTAGCCGGGCGTTCGGCCCGTCGACAATAAGGCTGTCTAGAGCGGACGCGGTCGGGTGTGGCGGGGGTTTTAATATTATTTTGTCAGACCGACCGTTATTTTTGTCGGCAACAATTATTTTTCACCGTCCCTGGCGCGGTTTGACGCCTGCCATTATTTGGCCTGGGACAAATTGAAAAATAACCTGAAGAAATTTAAGGCTTTTTTTTCTTTTAATAGAATGAAAATGGACCTTTTGTTGTAACGACAAAGAATAAGGCATTTAATGAGAGATTATAAATGAATGTGCCTTTTTTTATTTGCCTGAACAAAAAAATAAATTGACATTTCTTGGAAAAATAAATTATTTTGCTGATTTTTCAACGAAGGCAAAAATGTGAATTGTAAAAGAATTTACTCAAATAGTATCTATTATCACTTCAGTTTTTTGGACATTGTGTAAAAAAAGCTTGACATCATCGCTGAATCTGGTACAATAATAAAAATAGGACGTGGTTGAAAGTTTTCGCTCGTCGAGCGGCTTGTTTTATGCTCCTCGGAGTCGTCGACAGCCGGGGTCCGCCGAACGGAAGATTTGAAGCTGGCGGTAGGACCGGGCCAATTAGTTTTTTTCAGGAACATGATATCCGCCACCCTTAACTGAAGGTCGAAAGTTTTTTCAAACCCGGGCTTTTTCTGATTTTTGCCCGGGAAGTTTCCGGCAGGATTCAGCAGAAAATCAAGCGGCGGCAGCGTCGACTAACCCCAGTCAGGCCGGCTTGGTTAATTTTGAGAGTGACAGCAAATGAGCCAAATTTTTTTAGACAATACGGGAGAAGGTGTTAACGCAGATAGCGGCACCGAAAAAGTGTCTTCGAGTCAATGGTACGACACTCTCTGGAAGAGTGCTATTCAGCTGTACCTAACCTTGGCGGTCAAGTTTTTTTTCCCTTACGATTTTACGAGTCAGCTTGACTTTTCAACAGCGAGGAACGGGCAAACAGAGTTTCTTGCCCATAATGCCACAAGTAGTGTCGGCAAAAGGATTGTGGATGCTTGTATTGATGTAAAATTTAAAAAGCCAGTAGGAATTTACCAGTCAGTGATGATATTATTTGAACAACAACATAGTATTGATTATAATATGGGTTATAGAATGCTTCAGGTATATGATAGGGCATCAAATATAGCTAAATCTTCACTTGTTATTACTATTGCTATTTTAACAGGTGATAAAACTGATGAAGGCGCTTATAATTTAAATAGTCAATTCATTGACCACTTTTTTAAACCTTTTTATTATAATATTAATACTTATTCTTATGAAGACCTTATGGAAATACCCAATAACTTTACCCTGTTTATCATAGCTGCAAAAAAGAAGTTGGAGGCTGGCACAGAGCCTGAAAATCGTGTAAAATATTATTTGGAGATGCTGGACATTTTGAAAACGAGATTCAAAAAATCTGTCGATTCAGATGTCTATGAAGAAGACTACTACTTTTTTGCAATGATCATTGGCATGTTTTTCAGAATTGAAAGTGATGACATTGACCATGCGTTTCGGGAGAATCATCGTATGACTATAACTGCTAAAATTAGCTCGGTTTTACAAGTCCGCGACCTGCTTTTGCTTGCTGAAAGGCAAAGCGGCGTTGCTGAAGGGGAAGTCAGAGGGGAAGCCAGAGGGGAAGCCAGAGGGGAAGCCAAAGGGAGTAGAAAAAAAGCCCTGGAAATAGCCGCCAGTATGCTTGCGATGGACTTTCCTGTTAAAATGATCGCATCCGTGACCAAGCTGGAAGAGTCTGAAGTCGCCGCGCTGAAAGACGTTCCGACAAAGAAGAAGTAAATTTTTATTCCGCCGCCGACTTCGGCCGATTCGCTGTCGGCGCGGCGCGGCGGACGGCGGGCGGCCTCAAGATTATGTCGTCGGACATATGGCCGGAATGTTTGTGGCAAGTCCCCCATGTTCGGCGGCTTTTTTTTGCGCTGATTTTGGGTTTGGAAAAAGACGCTCCCGCTTATGCTCCAGGTCGCCAAGCGCCGAGGCCTCCGACAAGGAAAGCTCGCCAGCCGCGGTCTTTCGCCCTTCGCCCTTCGCCCTTCGCCCTTCGCCCTCCGCCCTCCGTCTTCCGTCTTCCGTCTTCCGTCTTCCGAAAAGCCTCAGCCTCTGGGCGCGGAAGAGGGGGATGGTGTCCGCCGCCGCCGGACCGGCCGAACAGTTCTTCAGTCGGGGAGCCGGGGTCGGCGGGTTTTAATTTTGTCCGTCTGACGGGTTCCGGTCGAGGCGGGGGGCGGTGACTGATAAATTGCTGTAAAACAATGTATGAGAATAGTATTTATATTTAATTATTATTAAAATTAAATTTTAATTTGATAATATATTATTTTAATAAATTTACAGGTTGCACTTCATAAGTTATTATTAAATGGAATATTCCAGAGACTTTGCCTAAATTAAAACTATTAGTTTAAGAAGTAAATATTAGTCGTTTGCCCCCCCCGTCACCGCCCATGCCTCTTTCGTCCGCCAGTGTTTTTAGGGCCGACCGGCTTTCC
>JAISET010000263.1 GCA_031264015.1 Deltaproteobacteria bacterium
AGCCGTCGAGGTCCACCAGGTGGATGAGCCCCGCCCCGGCCTCGGCCCACCTCTCGGCCATGGCGGCCGGGTCGGAGCCGTAGACGGTCTTCTCCTCGAAGCGGCCCTTGAAGAGGCGCACGCACTGCCCGTCCTTAAGGTCTATGGCCGGTATCAGAATCACCTAGAGCGTCCCCTTGGTGGAGAGGGGCCCGGCCCCGGAGCCGGCCGGCCGTCTGCCCAGGGCGGTCCTGGCCGCCAGTCCGGCGGCCTTGAAGAGGGCCTCGGCCAGGTGGTGGCTGTTGTTGCCGCGGCGCCCGGTCAGATGCAGGGTCCAGCCGGCCGACTGGGCCAGGGCGCGGAAGAACTCCTCGACCAGGCAGAGCTCGAAGTCCCCGGTCCTGGGCTGCGGCCAGTCGACATGGAAAGAGAGGTAGGGCCTGCGGCAGGCGTCAAGGGCGGCCTCGGCCAGGGAGTCGTCCATGGGCGCCAGGGCCCAGCCGAAGCGGTTGTGGCCGGAGAAGTCCCCCAGGGCGTCGCTGATCGCCCGGCCCAGGACCAGGCCGACGTCCTCCACCCCGTGGTGCATGTCCACGTGGGCGTCCATTTTCAGCCTGAGGTCGAAGTCGAGGCCGGCGTAGGTGACGAAGGAGTCCAGCATGTGCCCGAAAAAGCCCAGCCGCTTTCTGTCAAACTCGATGACCTGGCCGGTGGAGACGTGCCCGTCGAGGTCCAGGAAGAGCTCGATGTCGGTCTCCTTGGTGGTCCTGACCACGGTGGCCTGGCGCCCGGAGGCGGCCTCGACCACCAGGGGCTCCCCCCCGCGGCCGGAGTCCTCCGGGGCCCCGCCGCCCCCGCCCGGCCGGCGGGCCTGCTTGTCCGTTCCCGAGGGGCTCATGGGTTCCGCTCCTTGAAATGACGGCCGTCCCTGGGCGGACGCCGGAAAAAATTGACAAAGTCCCGATATTAAGGCGTTTGATAATATAAAGACCCCGGCGGGGCGGGCCGGCGGCGACCGCGGCGAGACGGCCGCCGCCCCTCCCCGTCCCGCCGGGGAGGGGGTCACTTTTTGCCGTTGGGAACCCGGGGGTCGCGCCGCCTCGGCAGGGCCACCACGCCGGTGCGGGCCATGGCCAGGATGCCGTGGGCCTTGAGGCTGGTCACGGCCATGTCCACGGTCAGGGAGGTGCCGGCCGCCATGACGGTCAGGTACTCGTCGCTGACGTCGGTGACGGAGAGCGACAAAAGGCTGACGATGTTGAGGACCTGGCCCCGCTCGCCGGCGTCGGCCTTGACGGTGATCAGGGCCAGCTCGCCGGAGACCGCCTCGTCGTTGGTCAGGTCCTGGACGTGGAAGACGTCCACCAGCTTGCGCACCTGCTTGGCCACCTGCTCGAGGACGGGCTCGTCGCCGGAGACGACCAGGGTTATGCGGGTCACGGCCGGGTTTTCCGTCGGCCCGGCCGCTATGGACTCCACGTTGTAGCCTCGTCTGGTCACCAGGCCGGCCACGTGCGAGAGGACGCCGGGCCGGTTGCGGACCAGAATGGACAGTATCTTTTTCATGATTTCTTTCAAACTTTCTTCCGACGGCCCCCGGAGGACGACGCCCGCGTCCCCGCGCGGTCGCGCGGGGCCCCAGCGCCCGTCTTGACGAGGGGCGCGGACGCCGGTCCGAAAAAGGGGCCTTGAGTCATTCGGGCGCCGGGGGGCGGGGAGCCCCGTCCCCCCCGGAAACGGGGCTCAGCCCTCGGCCTCGTAAAAATCAGTCTGGCCCATGCCGGCCGGGATCATCGGCAGGACGTTCTCCTCCAGGGGCACCTTGACCTCCAGCAAGGCCGGGCCATCGGAGGCCAGAAGAGCCGCCACGGCCCCCTCGACCTCGCCCTGATCCTCCACCCGCTCGGCCCAGAGCCCGTAGACGCGGGCCAGGGCGGTGAAGTCGGGGTTGAACTCGAAGACGGTCTGGGAGTAGCGCTTCTTGAAGAAGAACTGCTGCCACTGCCGGACCATGCCCAGGCAGCCGTTGTTGATCAGCATGATTTTCACGGGCAGGTCGTACTGCCGCAGGGTGGCCAGCTCCTGGATGTTCATCTGAATGCTGCCGTCCCCGGTGACGAGACAGACCGTCCTACCGGGATGGGCCACCTGCGCCCCTATGGCCGCCGGGAGACCGAAGCCCATGGTCCCCAGCCCGCCGGAAGAAAGAAAGCGGCGGGACCTCCCCGCCTGGAAATACTGGGCCGCCCACATCTGGTGCTGGCCGACGTCGGTGACCAGGACCGCCTCCCCCCGGCACTGCCGGGAGAGGGCCGCGATGGCCGCCTGCGGTTTGATCTCGCCCGCGGCCGGGGGCACGGCCATGGGATGCAGTTTTTTCAGCTCGGCCACGCGCCTGCGCCACTGGGGCCTGGGCCTGCCGCTTATTTTGGCCAGGGCCAGCGGGAGGACGCGCCCCAGATCCCCCACCACCGCCACGTCGACGGGCAGGCGCTTGCCGATCTCGGCCGGGTCGATGTCCACGTGGACGATCCTGGCCAGGGGGGCGAAGCGTCTGACGTTGCCGACCACCCGGTCGTCGAAGCGCACCCCCAGGCCCAGGATCAGGTCGCTCTCGCTGATGGCCAGGTTGGCGTACTTGGAGCCGTGCATGCCGGGGAGTCCCAGGCTCATGGGGTGGTCGTCGGGAAAGACGCCCTTGGCCTGCAGGCTGGTGATGACGGCCATGTCGGCCCGCTCGACCAGGCTCAGGACCGCCTCCTCGACCCCGGCCACGGCGGCGCCGCCGCCCAGAAACAGAACGGGCCTGCGGCACAGGCCGATGGCCTCCACCAGGGCGTCGACCGACTTGGGGTCGGGCTCGGGCGGGGGCGAGAGGTCCAGGGGCACCGGGTCGGGGACGGCCAGGGCCGGGTCGATCAGGGCCGTGGTCACGTCCTTGGGCACGTCCACCAGCACCGGCCCGGGCCTGCCGTGGGCCGCCAGGCGGTAGGCCTCGTCGAGGATGCCCGGGAGCGCCAGGGGGTCCTTGACCAGGTAGTTGTACTTGGTGACGGGGATGGTGATCCCGTAGATGTCCGCCTCCTGGAAGCTGTCGCTGCCCAGGGACGTGGTGGGCACCTGGCCGGTGATGGCCAGAAGCGGCACCGAGTCCATGTGGGCGGTGGCCAGGCCCGTGACCAGGTTGGTGGCCCCGGGGCCGCTGGTGGCGAAGACCACGCCGGGCCTGCCGGTGGAGCGGGCGTAACCGTCGGCCGCGTGGACGGCCCCCTGCTCGTGCCTGGCCAAAACGTGCCTGAGCTTGGAGTCGTAGAGGGCGTCGTAGAGGGGGATGACCGCCCCCCCGGGGTAGCCGAAGACGACGCCGACGCCGGCGGACTCCAGAAAGTCGCAAATAATCCGCGCGCCGGTGCGAGGGCCGGCGGCCGCCGCCCGGCCGGGTTTGGCGGAGGCGGCTTTTTCGCCGCCCGCCGGAACCAACGCGCCTTTTTTGGCCGGGGGCTTCCCCCCGCGACCGGGCGCCGGTTGAGGTGGCTTTTTCATGAAAACACCAAAAACTCCGAGACAATGGTCGGAAAAAATGGACCTCCGCCCGCCCCTCCGCCCCCCCGTCCGTCGGGGGACCGGGAGGCCTCGGGCCCGGTCCGGAAGAAAACAAAGACGACTAAAGCGACAAACGACTAAACGCCAGCTAACTTCTCAAGCAATCAACCAACCAAC
>JAISET010000170.1 GCA_031264015.1 Deltaproteobacteria bacterium
TAAAAGTTGGCCCGCTAATTGCTTTCCTTGTGTCAGCCCGGCCGTCGATTTGACGGCGGGCCGGAGGCAAGGGATGAACGACCTGAACAAAAATCTTTTCTCCAGCCAGTTCAACGTCATGAGCGGCAGCCTGGGCCTGAGGCTCGACCGTCACAACATGAGCTCCAACAACCTGGCCAACATGGACACCCCCGGCTTCAGGGCCAAGCATCTGGACTTCGAGAAGGTCCTGGCCCAGAACCTGGGCGGCGGCTTGAACGAGCTTAAGATGAAGACCACCAACGCCAGGCACATCCCCTCGAACGACGAGACCACGGCCTTCGCCAGGGCCGCCAGGGCCGTGCGCCGCTCCCCCTACGGCTGGAACGAGTACGACGACGACAATCTCGACATCGACCAGGAGATGACCCTGCTGACCAAGAACCAGCTGGTCTACAACACGACCGTGCAGATGCTGGCCAAGGAATTTGACAATCTGAAATACGCCATCGGCGAGGGTGGCGGGAGGTAACGGACGACCATGGACTTCCTCAACTCAATGGATCTCAGCCAGTCGGGCCTGACCAGTCAGCGGCAGCGCATGAACATGGTGGCCATGAACCTCAGCCACATCAACACCACCCGGACCCCCGACGGCGGCCCCTACCGGCGCAAGGTGCCCATCTTCGAGACGGCGCCCTACTTCAGCGGCTCCAGGGGCCTGCGGCCCAGGCTGGAAAGCGAGCTCCAGGACGTCCAGGTGCGCGAGATCATGGAGGACCGCCGGGACTTCCGGCTGGTCTTCGACCCCAGCCATCCGGACGCCGACGAGTTCGGCTACGTCTTAAACCCCAACATCAACGTCGTCCAGGAGATGGTGGACATGATCTCGGCCAAGCGCAGCTACGAGGCCAACATCACCGCCGCCACCGCCGCCCAGAACATGGCCCTGAAGTCCCTGGACCTGCTCCGCTGACCGGGACCCTCCCGCCCGGTCAAAAAAATGACCTCCCCCCGCCCGGCCGGCCAAAAAACCGACGCGGGCCCGGGAGGCGGGGCATAAAAATAAATTTAACGCCAAGGAGACGATTATGAGGTCAGTTTTCCCCGTGGGCATGGGCGGCACCCAGGACGTGCTCCTGACGGCCGTCAAGCACTCCAAGGACGCCAGGCCCGGCTTCGTCGACCACCTCAAGGCGACCGTGGCCAACACCAACGACATGCAGCACCAGGCCAAGACGGCCATGGAGGAGCTGGCCACCGGCCGCAACGGCAACATTCACGAGACTTTGATCTCCATGAGCAAGGCGGAGACGTCCTTCAAGATGCTCATGCAGGTCAGAAACAAGGTGTTGAACGCCTATCAGGAAGTTCTGCGCATGCAGATGTAAGCGGGGAGGCGGGTCCCAGCCCGCGCCCGGCCCGAAGACACCGCCAGCCTCCCGCCGCCGACAATCGGTCCGGGCCGCCCCGAAAGCCGCCCGGGCCGGTTTTTTTTGGTTTTTTGACGAAGAAGAAGATGACGAAGACGAAGAAGACGAAGAAGAGAAAGCGGAGGAATAGTGATGGAGAAGGCGACGAAAGACAACAAACATCAGAAAAGGCGCGTCGCGGACCCGGTTTGGCCGCGACGTTTTTATTGCCCGGAGCCCCCCTCCGGGCTTCTCTCCAGCATGACGGTCACCGGGCCGTCGTTGACCAGGGAGACCTCCATGTGGGCGCCGAAGCGTCCGTAGGCGACGGGGACCCTTCTGGCCAGCGTCTCCCCCAGGTATTCGTAGAGGGATTTGGCCAGCTCCGGCCCGGCGGCCCCGGCGAAGCTGGGTCTTCTGCCCCTGCGGCAGTCGGCCAGGAGGGTGAACTGGCTGACCAATAAAATGGAGCCGCCGACGTCCTCCAGGGACTTGTTCATCCTGCCGTCCTCGTCCTCGAAGACCCGCAGCCCCAGCGTTTTCTCCGCCAGCCAGTCGGCCGTCGGCTTGTCGTCCCCGCCGGCCGCCCCGACCAAGGCCAGGTAGCCGCGTCCCACCGAGCCGACGACCGACCCGGAGACGCTGGCTTTGGCCTCCCTGACCCGCTGCAGAAGTATCTTCAAAAAGCGCCCCCGTCGCCCGCCCGGGACTTTGGACACATGGGAAAATAATGTCGTGCGGCCCGGACGTCTCCAAGACTCCCCCGACGACCGTCCGCGGCCCAAAAACACGCCCGGGAGCCCCGGTGGAAAAAAACCAGATTTCTTCCCCCCGCCAGGCCCGCCGGACCGAAGTCTCAGACGATCAGCGGGGCCCTGGGGTCCTTCTGCCAGTCGGCCCAGGACAGTCCCTGAAGATCCCTGGGGGAGACGATCGGGCCCCGGGCGGCCAGTTTGAGAAACGACTCCCGCAGATCCTCGCGGCAGAGGCCCAGGTCGAACCCCGGGTCCAGGGGGTTCAGGCCGGCCTCGCCCGCGGGGTTGTAGGGGGCGTCGCAGATGTACTCGATGGCCGAGTCCTCCAGATAAAAGTTGCCGTGGGCCAGGCCCGGGGGCAGCCAGATCCACTGGCCCAGCCCGCTTTTCGGGTCCAGGGTCATGTCGACCATGAGCATCCTGCCGTAAGTGGGGGAGCCGCGGCGGACGTCCAGGGACAGGTCGGCCCCGCGGCCGTAGAGAAGACGGACGAGCTTGCCCTGGGGCGGGTCGTACTGGAAGTGCAGACCCCTGACCACGCCCGCCGCCGAGCGGCTCTCGTTGATCTGGGCCGGCTCGAAGGACTTGAGCCCCAGGACGGGCGCCAGCTTGTCGAAGTCCGTCCGGCGGTAGGTTTCGGTGAAATAGCCCCTGTCGTCCAAAAAGCGGCGGTAGACGACGAGCTTGGCCCCCGCCAGGGGCAGGTCCCTGACCTCCTCGATTTGCACTGGCTCTCTCCTGGGACCCCGGCGCGGGCCCCGCGAATTTTCCGGTCGACGACGACGACGACGCCGGCCGGGGAAAATGACGGCGGGCCGCGCCCCCGCCCCCCGAATTTGGCTAGATTCTAGCCAGGGCGGGCCTTGATGTCAAACCGGCCGCCCCGGCCGAAAATTAAAGGGCGGCCAGGACGCCCGGCGACATTGGCAATCAGGCGGCGGCTGATTTAAACTGACGGGAGCATGCCCGCGCGGACTCCGGCTTTGGCCTAAAAACGCCCCCGCCGGAAACCGGGGGACGACGGGCGTCGAAAACGACAAGACGCGAAACCGCCCGGCCGGACTATTCGGCCGGACGGCGGCCAAGTCATGCGGCCAAAAGGCGGCCAAAAGGCGGCCGAAAGGCGGCCGGGAGACGCCCGGGCCGGCCCGCGGGGGAGAGCGGATTCCATGACCGAAAACCGCCTGAAAGTGCTCTTCGTCTGCTCGGCCAACGTCGACCGCAGCCCGACCGCGGAGGTCGTCCACCGGGGCCGCCAGTCCGTCGCGGCCAGGTCGGCGGGGGTCGGGGAGGGGGCCGCGACGCCCGTCTCCAAACAGCTGGCCGACTGGGCCGACATCGTCTGCGCCATGGAGGACTGGCACGTCCGCCGCCTCAGGGAGAAATTTGCCAGTTCCCTGGAGCGCACCCCCGTCTTCAACCTCGACGTCCCCGACGTCCACTCCTACATGGACGGGGCGCTGATCACTTTAATCGAAAAGAAGATGGAGCCCGTCCTGCGGCTGGCCGCGGTTCTCCCCCTTTTGTCCGGGGACCTGGAGACTCTCCGGGAGCGGCTGGGCGGCCTGCCGCCGGCGCCCGCGGGGCCCGGGGACTCCGCCGGGCCCGGGGCCGCCGGGGATGACGGCTCCGCCGGGGATGACGCCGCCGCGCCCCCCCGGAGCGCGGCGGGCGGCCGCCGCTGGTCGAGGCTCAGGGAGCGCGTCCTGACGCTTCTGGGCCCGGGCCAAACCGGAGGGGCCCGCCCCCTCTGGGACATGCCCGCCCCGGTCGGGACTCTCGTCCGGGACCTGGCCGGCGGAAGGCCCCTGAACCCCGCCAATCTGGCCCAGAAGATCGTGGCCCTGGGGCTGGGCGAGAACCTGGCCGGCCCGGATCTGGACGACCTGCTCGAGTCCGCGGAACTCCCGCCCCTCGGGCGCCCGGCGCCAAGCTTCAAGGGCGGGGCTGTCCTCCTGGCGGCCCTCGACCTGGCCCGCGGGCGAAGACCAGGGCTCGAGCTCGACCTCCTGCGAAGAGTCGTCAAAAACATCGGGGCCATGACGGACGCCCTGGAAAAAGACGGCCGGCCGGACGAGGCCGCCCGCCGGCGCCTGGAGCTCGCCCTGGCCGGAACCCGCGCCCGCCTGGACGCCGCCCGGCGAACGGTCGCCGCCCTGAGTCCGCGGGCCAGGGAAAAAGAGGCGGAACTGGAGCGGGCCTACCGCGGCTCCGTCGCCCGCCACGTCTCCGATCTCGTCGCCCTCCTGGCCGCCCTGGGCGTCCCCGAGGCCGAGGCCCCCGGCTGGCGCCAGTATCTCTGAGCGCCGAAACAAACCGGCCCGACCCCGTCCGACCCCTTCCCGGCCCCGCGGCCCGACCCGGCGGCCCCGGGTCTTCCGGGCACCCTCCTCAGGCTGCCGATCATGGCCGTCGCCGCGGGACTCCGCCTGCCCGTTCGCCTGAGCTCGCCACTGCTCCCGGGCGGTCTCGTCAAACGCTTTCCGGCCCGCCGCTCAAAAAAGAAAGAGCCCGGATCCGCGGACCCCGGCGACGCCCGGGAAAGAGGGGGCCTGTTCTCCTCCGGGCCGGTCGCGGGCGCGGGCGCGGCGGGGCTTCTTCTGACCGGGGCCGCCGCGGCCGGCCTCGACCTCTCCATAGGCGACAGGCCGGTCCTTGGGAAGACAACCGCCCTCCCGGCTTTCGTCCTGCCGGCCGTCTCCCTGGTCCGGGCCTCCCGGGTCAAAAAAAACCCCCCCGACCCCGGGGCGATGAACCCCGGGCCAGGACAAAACAAACCCCCCGGCCCGGACGAGACGCCCGCGGGACAAGACCCGCGGGACCGTCATGGCGGACGGGGGGTTGGAAAAGTCATCGAGCCTCGGAGTTTTAAAACGCCTCGCCGAGCCGGGACCGCCGGCCCCGGGGACGGCCGCCCGCTAATCACCCGGGCTACATCCTGTCCAGGTACTTCCGGGCGTCGCCCTCGCCGTTGTCCAGGGCCAGGGTGAACCAGCGCCGCGCCTCGTCCATGTCGACGTCCACCCCCATGCCCTCGAAGTAGATCCGGCCCATGAGAAACTGCGCGCCGGAATTCCCGCCCCGCGCCGACGGGAGCAGCCACCTCCTGGCCGTCTGGAAATGATCCTGCTGCTCCGAATAGGAGCCCGCCCCGCCGCCCAGAATAAAAATATAATGAGCGCCGACTCTGAGGCCCGCGTTCAAACTGCCTCCCTCCGCCGCCTTTTTATACCAGGCCATGGCCGACTCGACGTCGTTGTCGTCAGTTTCGTAGCGCTGCGCGAGCATGTGCTGGGCCTCGGGGTCCCCGCCCTCCGCCGCCCTGGCCAGCCACTGTCTGGCCAGCGGCTTGTCCTCGGCGACGCCCCGGCCGTGATAATAGAAATTATACATCTGGTACTGCGCCGGGGCGAAGCCTCCCCGGGCCAGCTCCGTCATGCCGTCAAAGGCGTCCGCGTATTTCTTGTTGCTCACGTCCGTCATCAGGGCGAGATATTTTGTCCTCCTCAACTGCTCCGGGTCGGCGGGCGGATTGGCGGAGGAGGCGGAGGCGGAGGAAGAAGACGACGAGGAGGACGAGCCGCCTCCGCGCGTCAGACTCTCCAAATAGTCGGACTTCTTATTGGTGACCTCGGCGTAGGCCTCGGCCTTGGACATCCCCCCGGACATGAGCTCCCCGGCCTCCCGGTCGCGGACGGTCTTAATCCACTCGATCTGCTCGGCCCTGACCCGGCTTTTTATGTCGGACGGCAGGCTTCCCCAGACCCTCAGGATGCGGTCCTCGGCCGCCTTGAATTCGGAGCTGCTCCCGGCAAGGGCCCGCACCTCGTCGTCGGGCAGGGCCCGGGCCCCGCCGGGCATGGCCAGGACGAGCAGGCAGGCCAGAGCCAGCGCCAGGACTCGCGCCGGAACTGGGGACGGGGCCGGCGGGTTGAACGGGGCGGCGGGCCCGGGGACGGACGGCTTTTTCACGGGAAACCTCCGAACAAATGACGTGACGAGGCCTGGGAAGCCGTCGTTTTTCGGGAGAGGGGCGTCCGGTCGTCCCTGCCGCGCCCGTCAGCGCAGCCGCAGCACTATGGCCTTGCCGCCCCTGACCTCGCCCGAGGCGGACGCGCCCTGGCGCCTGGCCGAGACCGCGTACAAGTCCTTGGAGGACATGGAAAAGTGAATCTGCCCGGTGTCGGGGTCGCTGAAGCCCTTGGACGTCCCCCCGCAGAAGACCTCCGCCGCGACCGGGCGCCCCTCGTTGTTGACCACGGTGACCGACGTGACGTAGCTCATGTCTCGCCTCTAATTTTAAGCCAATGTCCGGTTAAGTAAAAGTTAAAGCCCGGGCCCGGGCGAAAGCCGCGGACGGCTCGGACGCCCCGCCGCCGCCCCCCGGGCCGCGGTCCGGGACCGGCGCGGGGCCGCCAAATTTATGACGGAACGGCGTGAAAGGAAAAAGCGCGGCGAAGGAGTTTTTTCGTCCAGGTGGGGAAATTATAACCCAAAATTGAATCAAAAGCAACACTTAGCGCCAAAACGTCTGCGCTGTTCCCTCGCGAGCGTTCACGGGGTCCCTGGTGACCCCCGCCAGGGTTGGGGCTGGACCAGAGTCCGGGACCTACCCCGGGATGAAAATTGCCATCAGGATTTCTGTCTCCAGGGCTAATTTATCACCTTCTATGTCAAATTTTTAGGGCAAGAGAAAAAATTAAACGCTAAGGCTTGACAAATTTAATTTTTGAACTATAATTTTAATTATGAGTCCTCGAATTAAACCTATAAGAAAAGGTTTTACGTCCTCTGAAGCTTATCTTTAGCCACTCTCTAGCTGTCCCCTCCCAAAAATTATTCATTTAAATCCTATTTCTCATGGTCCTCAAATACAGACTTTTGACCCTTTGTCCAAGTTGAAGGGTGAGGAGAGCTATAACAGAGGTTCTAACCAAGAGCGCAACGTTGCTCAGCTTGGACATGACCCCAACGCGGGTCAAAATAATATTTCTCCGAGCCCTGGACACGACGACTTAAAAATGGAAAACCAGCCACTTAGGTCACAGCTTTTGGAATCGGAGGAGATAATTGCCAGCCTCGCGAAAAAAATCAGGGATTTGACGGCTCCGCTGGGTCAAAACTCCTCTAATTCCAACTGGCCTTCCGGCAAAGACAAATTCAAGGCGAAGCCCGAAGACCCGAGTCCGGACGACGCGTCGGGTCGGCGACAAGGGGGCCGGCCTGGAAGACCACTTTTCCGCCGGGAGCCGATCAAGCCCGAAGACGCCGACGACATCCAGGAATGACGAGCCGGCCTTGAGAGGCCCCGCGACTCCCGCAAATTTGCGGCGCGGGGGCGGTTGGAGGGTAGTTTTTCCCC
>JAISET010000275.1 GCA_031264015.1 Deltaproteobacteria bacterium
GTGGGCACAAACTCAATGATGCTCGTCTTATGGTGCGAAATCTTTGTGAAAGACTGACCACTAAGCCTCTGTTTGTTTCTGATGAGCTTGCTCATTACAAAAGGGCTCTTGCAGAGCAACACCATGCTGTTGTCCCCTATGAGCGTGCAGGCCAACGTGGCCGTCCACGAAAGCCTAAAGTTGTAACTGACGACGACTTACAATATTGCGCGGCGGATGAAATTTGCCTCGGGACCGCCCGGCTTGACGACCCGGCAACGCGCGTCAAAGGAAACGACCGGGCGCGCGTCGTCCCGGTGATAATTGGAGTCATGGGTCCGACAACCTTCAAAGAGATCTTCCCCCCCTTTGAGGACGGCTTCCATGGCGCCTGCCGGCAATGTTCTTCCGAAGCCGGCGCGGCCGGGGGAGAAAGAAAGATCCCCGCGTTCTTAAAATATCATGGAGAAGTTTGGTCTTGTCGGCATAAAACAAGTTGTTTGCTTTAAATTCTGAAAAATTACGGACCGCCATGGGGTTTTCTTTCATAAGGCCGCCCGCCGCGCCCGAGGATGAAAGGTTGTCGTTCTCAAAGAAATATTTGCCGTCAGCAATTTAGTCACGACGCCAATGGAAATTTATCGGAAGCTTTTTTCAAACGCCCCGGTCGGGCGTTTTTAAAAAAAAGTGTCCGACGGGAAGTAGAAAAGGCCGGCGGGCCCGCCAAATCTCACGCTTGATTAAGCGACGGCATGCCGCCATGGAAACCCGCGGCCGGACCGCCCCGCCAGTCCGGCCGCGGGTCATGACGGCCGCCCCGTTTAATTTTGGCGGCCGGCCGACGCGGTTTGTCAATCCGAGTTAGTTTTCCTCATTGGCCGGCAGGCCGTCTTCGGCCGTTCCCTCTACCGTCCTCGGGGTGTCGGCGTTTCCTTGGACGCCGTCGGGGCCGGGGCCGCCGGTCTCGTTTTCCTCCCCGTCCGCGGGGGCGGGGCTCGTCTGGTTGACCTTTCTGGTCAGCACCATCAGCGAGACCAGGGCGGCGGTCAGCAGGGCCGTCCCGGAGAGCAGGGCGTAGTCCTCCTGGATGAGGATCAGATAGAGAATTCCGTACAAAAATGCGGTCATGCCGCCGACGATTCCCGCCCGGTCGGCCCGCCTGGTGGCCCCGTAGGCGTAGGCCCCGATCATCAGGACGATGACGGCGGCCGAGACCAGGTAGGCGGGGCCGAAGCGGACGTGCTCGGAGAGCGACAGCAGGGTCAGGTAGAACAAAGCCAGGGCCAGGCCCACCACCCCGTACTGGAGGGGGTGCAGCTTGTAGTCCCTGGGGCGCCCGCCGCCGCCGTCGCGGCCGTTTTTCAGCTCGCTTAGGACGATCACCAAAAAGGTCAGGGCCACGAAGAGGCAGCCGAACTTGACGGCCCGCTCGATGAGCGCGTAGGAGTCCGCCGGCGTGACCAGGGTCACCCCCACGACGTAGCCGTCGTCCTCGCCGCCCTCGGAGTCGCCGGAGCCGGAGCCCCTGAGCGGGGCCAGCTCCAGGGGCGGGTAGGAGTGGGCCAGGCTGGGGATGATCCAGCTCGCCTTAAACCCTTCCGCCGAGATCTCCCGCGCGTCGGGGAGGCTGCTGCCCCCGAAGCCCGGATGCGGCCAGGAGGACTCCAGGGACACGGTGGTGGCCTCGCCCATGGGGTTGAAGTGGACCGACCCGCTGCCGTTGAACAAGACCGAGAAGGCGAACTCGGCCGAGGTCTTGCCGGTCAGGTCCACCGCGGCCGCGAAGCCCGCCGGCACCCCGGGCCCCAGGTCGCCGCTGGGCCCGGCCTCGGCGGGGACCCCGTCGACCACCAGGCCGCGGACCGCCTTGAGGCCGCGCTGGTCGCTGACCGAGGCGATGATCCTGGCCGCGGCCCAGTCGACGCGGGCAACCTTCTTGTTGTCCTCGAGCCGGGCCAGATCCTCCGTCGACGGCAGGACGAAGCGCCCTCCGACCTCGAGGGACGCCGAGTAGACCGCGGCCTCGTAGATGCCCAGTCTTCTGGTCTCGGTGCTCATGGTCCCCTGGATGTCCAGGGTCTTGGGGGCGATCATGACCAGCCTGGTCGCGGTCCGCTCCTTGTAGACGGTGTTGATGACGCCGGCCGTCGGCTGGAGGGCGCCGTCGTCCCCCCGGGCGGAGTCGGCGGCCGCCGGCCTCTGCCCGGTGAGGACGGTCACGTTCTCGGCCACCTGCCAGGAGTAGGTCACCGGCACCAGCAGCAGGGGCCCCCGGAAGGTCTGGCCGTCGGCCCACTCGTTCTGGATCCGCCAGACCGCGTTCCTCTGCCTGTGCTCCCGCTCCATGACCAGGTCCAGGATCATGTTCAGGGGCGCCAGCATGACCAGGGTCAGCGCCGCCACGAAGGCCAGCCTGACCAGCTGCGCCCAGCCGGGGGAGAGGCCGGCGGCCGGACCGGGGCGGCCCCCGGGCCTGGTCTTGAAAAAGGAGCCCGGGCCCGGCAGGCCCGTCTTTTTCCAGATGTGGGTCCCCAGAAAGACGAGGACGAAGAAAAGAGCCAGGAGAATCAGGGCCCCTATGATGGTGAAAAAGTCGCTCATGTCGGTCTCCTTATGGCGGGCGGCGGCCCGCCTGGCATTGTCGCGGCCCGTCCGCCGCCGAATTATTACGCGGGGGCCTCCCCCCCGATGATGACGGTCGCAGGATAGTCGAAAATTGTGGAGTCGCGATGGAGAAACCGCGAAGTTCCGTGGATTTGCGGTGGGGATTTGGTGAATTTACGGGGGAGGCGGGTTTCGGGCGGCGGCCCGGGTTTTTT
>JAISET010000279.1 GCA_031264015.1 Deltaproteobacteria bacterium
GTATCGGGATGAAGTAATTGATATCTTACTAGAAAGAACTCTAAAATTCTTTGTTTTTAAGAGTTATGATAACTAAAATTATGATAATTCAAGCAGGGTGGTACCCGGAGAGGGACTTGAACCCTCAAGACTTAAAAGTCAACGGATTTTAAGTCCGTCGTGTCTACCAATTCCACCATCCGGGCGTTGAGACAAGATGGGTGCGACCAGCGGGCGGGGGAGGGCGGTTGCGCGAAAGCGGCGCTGTTGAAAACCAAAGGGCACTATAGCTTACTTCCGGCGGATAATCAAGAGGGAAAATAGACATTTTCAGACGCGTTTGTCCGGCCGGGAGGCTCTTCTTCGAAGCCAGGCCAGGCGCCGTCGTGGTCGGTTTTCGGACGGGCGCGCCGGGGTCTGTCTCCGGCAGGGCGCGCCGGGACCGGTCCCCGGCCGACGAGGTTAGGGCATATTCGGTCGGCCGGGTCGGGCCCGGCTCGGATTCGGGCGGTCGCGGAAATTTTATTCCGATTTCTCCCCTGTCAGCCTCAACCCGGGGCGGCGCCCCGCCAAGGTCGGCGGGGTCGGGGGCGTTTGAAAACGGCCGGCTTTCCCAGGTTCGAGGCCTGCCGGCCCCGTAAATTTCAGACGGGCGCCCCCCGATCCTCGGATCGGCGGCGGGCCGCATCCGCCCGCGGGGCCGGCTTTTTTTAGGAGCGGGGGGAGCCGGCGGTTTGAATTCCCCAAATTGGTCCGGCGGGGGCTTTAATGTGAGAGACGGCGGTTTTTTTCCGACGCCCGAACAATTATTTCCAACGGGCCGGGACGGACGTTTTCGCGGGATAAAAATTGAAAAAAGTCGGGGCTCTTTTTTGGGGACGGCCAACGACAACTATTTAGTCGAAGACGGCATGGAAAAGAAGACTCAGGACGAACAGTGCGAGAATAATAAGAGACACTTTGTATTTGGTGAGATTGTCTTTAGTTTTCTGAGTGAAGTTCTTGGAAAACATCGCGTAGCCGTCCAGATCGGGTACGGGCAGCAGGCCGAAGAGGCTGATTTGCAAGTTTGCCATAAATAGGGTGCTAAAAAAGAAGACTAAAATCATGTTGTCGAAAACCAGACAAAAGATCAAACTTGCCCCGGCCAAGACGGTGTTGGCCCGCATTCCGAACAGATGGATCTCTTTTATTTGCTTGTTGGGATCGGCGAGTTTGGCCGGGTCGATTTTGACTTGCTTTCCCCGGCCGAAAAAAGTCAGAAAGGCCGCCAGAAGGCCCCATCGGGAAAGATAACTAAGGCGGTTGTCAATAGTCCGGCCCGCCCGCGGGGCGGTGTCGTCGCCAAGGCTGCTGGCTTTCTTGATTTGATAATATTTGTTCAGCAAAAGCGAAAACGACCAAATGACCAGGGCGGCGGCGGTAAAAAAAATCTTGAAATATGGAGGACAAAGCGTCCCCGATCAAATCCTGGGGACTCGGCAGGAAAAAAGATATTATGTCAAAGGCTTCGCGAAGACCTTTGCGTGAGGCCTTGCCCTTTTGGACAAAAAGCTGGTCCAGATAGAAGGCGCGCGTTTTCAAACTCCTCCGCGGGCGCCGGTCCGATTGGCCCGACCCGCCGGCCACGCCCCCGGCTAGGAGGCCTGCCCCTCGTTCTTTCTGGTCGTCGCCGCGGCCCCGGGGGCGGCCTCCGGCTTCGCCGCGGGCGTCTGCTCCGTCAGGCTGACGTCCAGGCTGCTGCCGACGTAGAAGCCGATGCCGTTCTCGTTGAACTTGCGGTAGATCTCCTCGCGGAGCTTGGACTGCGAGCTGGTGCCGAAGTCGATGTCGTCGATGGCCACGGACAGGGTCAGTATCACGCAGTTTTCCGAGAGGTCGGTCACGGCGACGGCGGTGGCCGGGTCGACGGCCACGTGGGGGATCCCCGAGACGGCCTCGAGCATGACGCTTCTGGCCTGGTCGATGTCGGTGCCGTAGACGGTCCGGAAGGTCAGCTTGCGATTGATCGCGGGGCCGTTTCTGGTCCAGTTGGAGAACTGGCCGTCGATCAGCTGGGAGTTGGGGATGTAAAGGAGGGCGTTCTCGAGGGTCTCGATGACGGTGCAGCGGATGTTCATGCCGACCACCTTGCCGGAGACGCCCCCGACCTCCACCCAGTTGTCGATCTGCACGTTGCCGCCCAGGATGAGGACCAGGCCGCTGACCAGATTGTGGATCATGTTCTGGAGGCCCAGGCCGATGCCGACGCCCAGGCCGGTGGCCGCCACGGCAAGGGTGGTGATGTTGATGCCCAAAAAGCTCATGGCGATCAGGGCGAAGACGCACCAGATCAAATAGCTTAAAAGGGTCTGGATCGAGGGGATGAAGCCGACCCTCAGGTTCGAGAACTTGTCGGCCATGTGCGTCAGCGACGTCGAGGCCAGCCCCCGCAGGGACCTAAACAGCAGGAACAGGACCACCAGCATGACGAGGCGCGAGAAGCTGAAGGAGGCCTGGCCGATGCTGAAGTTGCTGAGAACGAACCTGTCCAGCAGATAGCGGTAGCCCGGCACGGCCATGAACCAGGGCAGGGCCGAGACCATGGAGAGCATGAACGAGAGCGGCAGGGCCAGGGAGTTGAGCAGGGCGAACTTGAAGGGCTTCTCCTCGGGGTCGAAGACCATTTTGCTGGCCTTGCCGGAGAGGATGACCAGGGCGCTCCCCAGGATGAGGATGTTGGCGAGGGCGAAGAGGGCCATGAAAATCAGGATCGAGAGCCTCGAGAGCCCGAAAAAAGAGACCAGAAGCGAGGCGACGGCGAAGTAGACGCCGCTCCCGTAGGCGATCTGCTCCGGCAGGGACGAGAGGCCGGCCAGCTTCCTGGCCTCCAGGCGCCTCAGGTAGAACAAAAAGACGATCATCGAGAGCGGCCAGACCACGGAGACCAGCCCCGCCGGCAGGTCGGCGAACAGCAGGATCACCCCGGCCGCAGCCGGGATGAAGAAGCGGCGCAGGGGCGAGCGATCGTCCTGGAGGTCGGGGTTGGTGGTCAGCCGCAGGCGCCAGGCCAGCTCGCCCATGGTCCTGATGACGATCAGGATGCCCAGCATGACCAGGAGGCCGTGGTTGCCGCTCTGGCTGGTCAGCCCCGGGATCAGGAAGGCCAGGCCCGCCGTCAGCCAGATCCAGGGGCCCTTTAAAATCTTGATGGCCAGGGCCCTGAACTCGGCCGGGATTTTGGCCTGGCCGCGCAGGATCAAAGAGCCCGCCAGGAGCATGAGGGTCACGGTGACCACGAAGTAGACCAGGGCGACCTCGCGCTCCTCGGGGGTCACGGGGATCATGAAGGCCAGGCGCTTGGGCAGAAACCTGTACCAGTACTTGAGGTCGGCCGCCGTCTGGGTGACCCCGGTCAGGCCGGAGCTTTTGAAATAGTAGCTCTCCCAGAGACCGGGCACGTCCTTGGAGATGTTCTCGATGGCGGCGTCGGCCGTGGCCAGGGCCTTGCTCCCGGCGTCGATGGCGTCCCTGACGATCTTGTCCGAGCTCTCCAGGACGGCGATCTCGCTTTGCAGCTTGCTCTCGGCCTCGGCCACGTCGAGCCTGGAGCTTTTCAAGGCCTTCAATATCGTCAGCGAGTTGTTGAGGTCGGCCATGTACTGGCCGATGCTGATCAGCTGCACCGTCAGGGGGTCGATCTGGGCGGCCAGCCTGGTCTTGAAGGTCTCCATCTGGCTGAGGCAGTCCTGCTGCTCGGCCGGGTGTCCCCGAAACGAGGCGTAGGTCCACTGCAGCTGCGAGAAATCCGCCAAAAGTCCGGTGATGTCCTGCTGCATGGTCGCGAACGAGCTGTCCGTCTGGAGGGGGTCGACGGCCAGATGCGTCTTCTCGGCGTCGTAGGTCTCCAGGAGGTTGTTGGCCCGCTCCAGGGCCACCGCCGTCAGCTCGTCCTCCTTGAGGAGCAGGGTCGAGGCGTCGGGCAGCGTCTCGTCGACGTTCTCGCGGGCGGGCCCGTCCGTCGCCGGGGGGGCGCCCGCCGTCGCCTGGCCGCCGGCGGCCTGGGAGTCGGCGGGCTGGGAGTCGGGCGGGGCGGGGTCGGCCGGCCGGGCCGCCAGGGAGGGGTTCCAAACAAAAAGCAGCAGCAGCAGGGAGGCCAGGACTACCTTCTTGACGGGCATGAGAATTCTCCGTTGGCTTTGGTCGGACGGGGCGTCGGGAGTGAAAACGGCGGGCGGGGCCGGGTTCGGGCCCGGCTGCCGACGCCTACATTTTAGCCTCGCGGCCTCCACCGGTCAATAATCGGACCGGACGCAAATTATTGAATGGCGGAGTTAATTTTGTCTTTTTAGAGGTGTGCGTTCAATTTTATGCGACGGCCGGGACATAATTTTCTCTCGCGCCCGTCGGCGCCTTTGGCGGGCGGTCGACTTTTTTTCCGTCTCGTTAAAAAATTAGGCTTCCCCGAGGGAGCCCGCGGCGATGACGACGGCCCCGATGACGACGGCCGCTGTGACGACGGCGACGGGGGGCGGGCTGGTCCGCCGCCTCATGACGGCCCCCCGCGGCGGCTTGGTCATGACGGTCGCGCCTGTGAGGACATGGAAGAAAATGCTCAAAATCAAACGAAAAGTGTGATATTGTAGCCGCCGGGTCTGATATTGATCAAGCTGCCCGCAGGATGGTCGTCCCATGATTATTATCAAGCCCGGCGTCCAATTTGCCGTTGTCAGCTCGTTGTGGATGGAAAATATCAACAACAGCGCTTGTTATGAAATCTATAGGCCTTTAGACGGTTGTGAAATCTAAATATGTTCTTTATTATTTCAATAAGTTAAAATTTTTTCTAAATTAGTTTAACTCCCCTGTAACTAGACATCTTCCCATAATCAGGTTATAATGATCCCCTCAAGGATTTGGAATCTTGCCGAATTAAAGGCCGGAGCCAAAACCGCGGCCCTGTTCCGGCCGGCCGGCGTCCGACCCCCCGGCTTCCGCGATCGTCCCCCATTGTTGTTAAGCCGTTAAATGTCCATACCCATCATCACCTCCAGCATATCCTCCTCCGCCCGCGCCAGGACGGGCGCCAGCAGCCAGGGCGACCGGCAGCAGGCCTCGGCCCTGCGGCTCATCCTGTCCTCCGACTTCGGGCAGCTGCAGGTCTGGGAGTTCGTCGGGCCCAGGGCCGTGGTCATCGGCCGGGGGCCGAGCTCCAGCCTGCGCCTGCCGGACGCCGCCGAGTACCAGACCATCTCCGGCTACCACTGCGTGATCGAGCTCAGCCGCAACCGGGCCTATCTGCGGGACCTGGGCAGCCTCAACGGGACGTTTTTAAACGGGCATCTGGTCAGCAGGCGGGAGGACGACCGGGTGCAGGGCGTGGCCGTCAGCGGCTTCGGGGTCAAGCTGGCCGACGGGGACATCGTCACCCTGGCCGGGGCCTTCAGCTTCCGGGTGGGCCTGGTGGACGACTCGGTCCTGGACCAGGGCGGGCAGCCGGTGACCATGGTCGAGGTGGCCCCCCTGTGCCCCGCCTGCGGAAAACTCCACGACCCCGTCCCCCTGGCCAAGTACGCCGACGTCCTCTGCCAGGAGTGCCGCCCCAACCCCCTGGCCTCGCTGAAGCTCCTCAAATCCGGCCTCAACCGCCGCATCCGCACCCTGGACCCCCTGAAGGGCCTGCGCATCACCAAGACCCTGGGCCGGGGCTCCACCTCGGCCGTCTTTCTGGCCGAGCGCAAGGACAACAAGGTGCTCATGGCCCTCAAGGTCATGTCCCCGGCCATCTCCGAAAACGAGTGGGCCCGGAAGAGCTTTCTGCGGGAGGTGGCCATCGGCCGCGCCCTCAAGCACGACAACGTCACCAAGCTCCACAGTTTCGGCTATTACGGCGGGGCCTACTTCTACCTGATGGAGTACTGCTCCGGCGGCAACAGCGAGGAGAAGCGCCTGGCCGCCCCCGAGGGCGTCCTCTCGCCCAACGAGGCCCTGGACGTCGTCCTCCCCGTGCTGGACGGCCTCAACTACATCCACAACGTCAAGCTGGCCGCCATCCGCGGCGAGAGCGACCAGGCCACCGAGTCCCGGGGGCTGGTCCACCGGGATTTGAAGCCCACCAACATTTTTCTGGGCGGGCCCGACGGGACGACCCCCAAGATCGCCGACATCGGCGTGGGCAAGCTTTACAACACCGCCGACAGCTACAGCAACACCCGCACCGGGTCCGTGGCGGGATCGCCCGCGACCATGCCCCGCCAGCAGGTCCTGAACTTCAAGCACGCCGGGCCCGAGGTGGACGTCTGGGCCGCCGCCGCCACCATCTACAAGCTCCTGACCGGCGAGTACCCCCGGGACTTTCCCGAGGACGAGGACCCCTGGCGGGTGGTCCTCAACAAGCCGCCCGTCCCCATTTTAAAGCGGGGGCGCCAGCTGCCCAGCCACCTGGCCCTGGCCGTCGACGAGGCCCTGGTCGACAACCCCGCCATCAAGCACCAGACGGCCCTGAGCCTCAAGAACAGCCTGGTGGCCGCCGCCCGCCGCGACGGGCTGATCCCCTGACTCGGGGGGCGGTCCGGGCCCGGCCGGCCCTCCCCGGCCCGCGCGTTTTTTTTTAACCCTTGCCCGCCGGACTTTGCCCGGCCGTCGTCCGCCGGTGTTTTTTCGTCTTTGATGTTTTACTTTCCCGACTTTTTTCCACCTTGCTGTTTTTCTCCCCGGCTTTCGCCGCCCGCGGACGGCCGGGCGTTTTGGGCTGGATTTTGATGACCGAAGGCTCGACCTCATCGCGCGGATCGCTGGGAGCCGCCGTCTGCCCCAAGTGCGGCACGGGTTACAGGCTGAACGCCGAGAACCTGGGGCACCGCTCGATCTGCGTGAAGTGCGGCCAGAACTTCCATCTGCTGCCCCGCTCCTCCGCGACGGACACCCGCTGGCTGGACACCACGGCCGAGTTGAACAGGCTGGCCGGGCGGGTCTGGGAGAAGGGGCTGGACCTCCGGGTGGGGCAGGTGGTCCTGGGCGTCTACGTGGTCCAGGAGATCCTGGGCCGGGGCGGGCTGGGCCAGGTCTTCAAGGTGCGGCACCAGGAGTGGCAGCGGGAGCTGGCTTTGAAGCTTCCCTACCGCAACATCATGGAGCCCAAGTATTTCCAGTCTCTAAAAAACGAGGCCGAGACCTGGGTGGCCCTGGGCCTGCACCCCCACGTGGTCACCTGCCATTACGTGCGCCCGCTGATGGGCGTGCCGTCGATATTCATGGAGTACATCTCCGGGGGCTCGGTCAAGGCCCTGCTGGACTCCGGGCTGGCCGGCGGCCAGGGCCTCTTTCAGGGCGACGAGACCCAGAGGACGGCCCGGGCCCTCGACCTGGCCGTCCAGGCCGCCTGGGGTCTCGAGTACGCCCACGGCCGCGGCGTCCTGCACCTGGACATCAAGCCCCAGAACCTGCTTCTGGAGGAGGACACCGGGCGGCTGCTGGTGACGGACTTCGGTCTGGCCCGCGCGGCCAGGGACACCGGCGTGCCCTCGGACAGCGCCTCTTTGTGGCCGGGCGACCAGCAGGGCTCCGGGTCGCAAAAGAAGGCCCCGACCCCGGACCCCGGGCAGGGCGGCTTCGGGACCCCGCAGTACATGTCCCCGGAGGCCTCGGAAAAGGGCAGGCCCTCGGCCGGCTTCGACTTGTGGGCCCTGTCGCTGACCGTGCTTGAATTATTTTTGGGGCGCAGGCCCTGGGAGCACGGCGGCTCCGTGGGTGTCGCCCTGGACCAGTACGTGGCCTCCCAGAAGCCCGTCACCCCCGTCCCCGGGCCGGTCATGGATTTTCTGCGCCGGGCTTTGAACGCCGACCAAAGCGTCAGATATCAGAAAGCCTCGGACTACGCCAAGGCGCTCATTGAAATTTACGGCCGCCTGGTCATGGCCGACTACCCCCGGCCCAAGCCCTTCACCACCCCCGACTCCGCCGACAACCTCAACAACCGGGCGGTCTCCTTGCTGGATCTGGGGCGCCCCGACGAGGCCGAGAAGCTCTGGCGCCAGGCCTTGAAGGAGGAGCCGGGGCATCTCTGGGCCTTCTACAACCTGGCCCTGCGACGCTTCCACAACAAGACCCTCTCCGCCGAGGCCTTCCGGGGGCAGCTGGACGACCTGCTGCGCCTGGCCTCCGGCAAGTCCGTCCCCGAGCTGCCGCTGGCCCTCTCCGGGGCCTATCTGGACCTGGGGCTCTGGAGCGAGGCCTCCGCCGCCCTGGACGGCTTCTCCGGGCCCGCCATGGCCTACGAGGCCAGGAGGCTTCGGGAGATCCTCGACCGCATGCGCCGCTCGCCCTCCCAGGTGGAGAGGTCCGGGGCTGCCCACCCGAGGCTCTCCATGATCGCCGCCAAGCCCGACGAGTCGGCGGCGGAGAGGCTGCTGCCGCCTCTCTTGAAGAACGCCGCCGATCTGCTGGAGAGCGGGCAGAAGGACAACGCCCTGACGGTCCTGAAGGAGGCCAGGCGCCTGCCGCTGGCCTCGCGCTCCAAGGAGCTGGACGCCCTCTGGCGCTCCGTCTTCCGCGACTTCGCCCGGGAGGAGCTCAAGGACGTCCTGGAGGAGAAGCTCGTTTCCGAAACCCTGACCGGCGGGGTGGCCGAGTACGGCGAGGGCGTCCTCATGCTGGCCGACAAGCGCGTCCTGCGCCTGGTCAAAGACCCGGCCGGCGGGGCCCCGGGCACGACCGAGGTCAGGCTCTCCGCCGACCCCAAGGCTCTGGCCGTGTCCAGGGGGGCGGCCATCGCCGCCGCCCTGACCGACGACGGGCACCTCTGGCTCTTCAACCCCCTGACCGGGGCCGGGGCGGGGCAGGCCCGGGCGCACTCGGGCTCCGGGCGGGCGGCCCGCTTCCGTCCCGACGGGCGCAGGCTCTACACCGCCGGGGACGACGGCGAGCTGAAGATGTGGGACACGGGGCACGGCTACCTCGACAAGGGGACGCCCCTTTTGGTCCGCAAGCTCTCCGACCGCCCCCTGACGGCCATGGCCCTGACCCCCAACTGCCGCCTTTTGTCCGTCACCGACGGCTTCCTCGAGTACCGCCTGCCCGTCGACAAGGCGACGGGTCCGGTCAGGACGCTGCCCATGTCGGCTCCCGGCGCCCCTCCCAAAATCCTGTCCGCCTACGCCGCCGACCCCTTCAACCGCTATCTGGTCTCCGCCCATCAGGACGGCCTGACCTTCCACCCCCTCTTCGACACAGACTGGCGGGCGGAGATCGCGGGCCTGGACTCCGGGGCCACGGCCCTGGCCGTCAGCCAGGACGCCAGGCTCTGGGCGGTGGCCCTGGCCGACGGCCGCCTGATCATCGGCCTGGCCCCCGACGAGAGGCGGAAGACCTTTCTGCCCCTGCGCCGCGTCGAGACCGGCCACGTCCACCACCTGTCCTTCGCCCGCGACAACACCCATTTTTTGGCCGTGGGCCGCCACGGGGCCGCCGTCTACGGCCTCGACTGGAACCTGGAGCCCGCCTCCCCCAGGTCCTGGGACAAGAAGTCGGACGCCGTCATGCGCAACTTCGTCGCCAAAAACTCCGGCCGGGGCTACACCGACGCCCTGGCCCTGGACTTCGCCGCCGACCTGGCCGACGGGGGGCTGGTCGGCCACGACCCCAAGACCGCGCGCTCCCGCCTCAGGGACGCCATGGAGCGCGAGGACGACAGGTAGGCGGGAACGCGGGGGGGAGGGGAGGCTCCAAGCTTCTTTATTCTTCGGTCGACGTCAAAAGCTTTCGGTAGATTCGAGAATCTTGCCGCCGTTAGATTGATTTCGCATTAATTTTTGGTTTAATGTTCGTCCAAATTATTGGCGGTGGGGCTCAGTTAGATTTTTTGGCTTAAAAATTGCATTAAAATCAGTCAGTTCGAAATTCTGACTTGGCCGGCCCGGCCGGCCTGGTGAAAAGTCAGCCGCCCTCCGCCGAACGCCGGTTTGGCCGAGGCTTGTTGGAGAACCACAATGGGTATTTTTAAGTCCAAAAAGCAGCCCCCCGAGCCGCCCAAGGCCAAGGCGGAGGAGTCTCTGAACCGCCAGGATTATTTCAGGCGGCTCCGCAACGATTTTCTCAACAGGCTGGGCCTCCCCGAGGGGACCAAGCCGGAGCAGGTCGTCAAGATCCTCGAGATCAAGAAGGAGCTGGACAAGATCAACAAAAAGAAATGCCACTGAGGCCTCCTGCCTCCTCAAGGTGTTGTTGCGATTGTCCGCGGGTCCGCGTCGCCCGACAAGGTTCCCGCCGCGTTCGGATTTTTATCCGGCGCCCGTGTTTTGGCTTCCGGCCTGACCTGGCCCGCCGTCGGCCCGGCTTGTTTTGTTTTTCCCCCGGGCCCCCCCCCGTCGGCGCCGCCCGGCCTGTCAGGCCCGTCAGCTTTTCCCGCTTAATTTCCCCCGCCTTGTCGTCGGTCGTCGTCCCGCCGGTTTAATTTTCCCCGTCGCGTTTGACACCCTCGCCGTCTCTTTCGCCGCCTCCGCCAAGCGTCCGTTTTTTTCCTTCGATCCCTAAAAAAGAAATCTTGCGTCGGACTGTCTGATCGGGAATTTATTGCCTAAGACGTCATCTCCAGTTCCGTCAAAGAGCATCGCGAGCGCCTCGACGGGATATCCCCGACAGGCGTTACGGCGGCTCGGCGGGCCCGGTCGGGTCGTCAAAATCGCCGACGTCCGCGACGCTTTGATCGGCGGGCGCCGGCGCAAACAAGGCTTCCCCCTCGGGGAGGCCCGCGGAATTCCGGGGGAGGAGGCCGCCGGCGCCTGGTTCGACCGGCGCCGAGTTCGACCCGCGCCTGGTGGAAGTCCTGCCGTCCACGCCTCCCGACGAGGTCGGGAAACCCGGCGTGAAAATCTGACAGGAAAGAGGGCGGGGCGGGGAAATTCAGGAGAGCAGGGTGGGGAAATGGAGGGGAATAATGCCGATAGAAAAAAGAGCGGTGAGGAAAGAGGGAGATGAATTGGAGACAGTATAAAAGAGATGAAAAAACTGGGAACAGCCGGCTCATGCGGCTAATTAACAGTCAGCTGCAGCTGATCTCCTTGTCATGAGCGGCTTGTTCCAGCGCCGTGAGACGCCCCGACGCTTGGCGTCCGACGGTCGAGGCATGGCGTCCGGCGTTTGAAGGCTGGCGGTCGGCGGGCAGGGGAGGGGCGGGAGAGAAATTCCGAGGCGCGAAAAAATAAACTTCGGGCCTAAGCCGACGCCGCCGATGACGACGCCGACGCGGAAGACGACTTGGTCAGTATGACCATATGACCAATTATTAATCCGCCGGACTCGATTCAAGACTAAAATCATTAAACCTAAATAAACGCCTTGGAAGGCCCGGGACGGCCCGGAGCCTATTTTTTCACCCTATCCCCTAACATAATTGCCATTATCGGACAAATCTATGTCCGGCGGATTGTCCCCCTCCTGCATAAGCTCTGTTTCAGAGGCTTACAGAAATCGGCGACTTTCTGGCCGCCCCGGACCGGCGTCTAACTGATGGTCGGCGCAAACAAATACCCGTAAGCGTTCACGGGGTCCCTGGTGACCCCTGCCAGGGTTGGGCCTGGCGACGGATTGGGCCGACGATTAAAGCGGGCCCCGGGACCTCACGGGCCGCCCCCGTGAACGCATACAAATACCCTGCTCGTAATTTTTTTATAAAATGGAGACAAAAAGATATGTTATGTGAATTAATTTATTAAATTATTATTATGATAGTCATTATAAATTAAAATTTGATGCTATAGATATATTTATATATATTATAGTTTTAAAAAAAAGTGGAAAATTCTTGTTATTATGTGTCGATAAATTTGACTCACCCTACAGCGCGCTACAAAAAATCGAAAATAAAATCAGAGAATTCCATCTTCGGTTTAAGTTGTGCTATAATCAATTGGTTTTTTTAACCGCCGACAGGTCATGACGTCTTCTTGTCAGTCCGAACGGCCTGACGATCGGCTGTAGACCTGATTTATTGTCGGGATGGGGTTGTTTGTAAAATGATAAAAATGTCCGGTGATACAATATTGAAGTACTTGACAATCCTGGGTAGGGAGCTCGACTTGCGGGGTATCCAAGGTGAAATTTTAATTGTCGGCGGGGCGATGATGGCTCTTGTCCACAATTCACTCGGGAGCACCAAAGATATTAACGCGTTGTATGAGCCCAAAAGCATTATTGAAGTTGTCGCTTCCAAAATTGCCGCCGACTATGATTTGCATCCAGACTGGTTAAACAATCTTTTTTCTGAATTCTCTGCGGCCTCTTCCACAAGGCATCATTTCATTTCCGTGCCCGGACTTGAGATACATAGAGTGGCTCAGTCATATCTTCTGGCAATGAAACTGTTGGCTGGACGGTATGAGGACGATGTCGAAGACATGGCCTTTTTGTTCAAAAAATTAGACCTTGAAACTGAGGAAGACGTCTTTGAAAAATTGTCGCCGTATTCCTGCGAATTAGAATTTTTAGACTTGAGTCCTCAGATCATACGGAACGTGCTGGATCACTCGCATTTTCTGGACACTGAGGATGGCGGGGACACTGCGGAATATGATTATTGGAGTAGACTGGAACGCAGGCTGTGTCAGCTGAAAGCCAGGAAACTTGAGTTGGAGAAATCGAGAAGCGAGGAGGAAGCCATCTTACGGAAGCTTCAAACCCAAATTGGGGAGCTGGAGAATTGGCCGACTCTTGAAGACGGAACGACATTGCCGAACGGAGTGATAGTCATTTTGCAGAGCATCAGAGACGAGCGGCGTGGCAAAAGGGATGGTCTTGATCGCAGGATCAAGGAACTAGGCGATAGGATAATGGCGCGGGAAAACCTGCTGAAATCGGAAAACGAAAAAAGGTGGAAAGCAAGGTCGGGAAAACAGGCCGGACACGAAAAACGTTCCCAAAAAACAGCCGTGCCAGGCACTGCCGTTCCTAAGTCCCCGCACTCATAGACGGTCGCAGATAACCTGCGCAGGGATGGCGGAGGTTGATCCGAGAAGAGCCTGACTAAAAATGGCCGTCTATTTTTTCGCAATTTTTCTAAACAGACCGGATGCCGTCATGGTCGCACCGCTGCGTTCGTCCCCGGCTCGGGGCATGATCTCAGTGGCTCCCCAAACTTTCGGTTTGAGTTGTGCTATAATTAATTTTGTGATTTATAAACCGTCGGCTCGTCTGAAGTCTTTCCGTCGGGTCGGACGGCCTGCCGGTTGACCGCAAACTTGATTTTTATCGGGGCGGCCGCCTGTGCGGGCATTGGGGAACAAACTGTGAAACCTCAATCAACCGTGTTGACGATAAGAAAAACTTCGGAATTCATAAATCAAGAACGGCAATTTTATTTATATTTCCGTTGCTTTCTTGATGAGTTTTATAGGACTGATCAGTCGAGAAGGCCAGGCTTGATAGAAGAGCCGCCCGTGAACATCCCTTCGTTCCGTTATGCCGTCCCATATATGGCCGCTGCTGTGCATAAACTGACTAACACCTACGGACTTGACTCCCCTCCTTGGATTTTCGAGGATCGCTGTTTTCTGCCTGATGGCGAACCTTATTTCGGCTTGAATGCGGTGATAAGCGAGTTAAGGCTCTACTTGATGTACGAGTCCCCCGCGGAATTTAAATATCGCAACCTGTTTGTCCCTAGAAACGCCCTGTCGAGAGCTTGAAAGTGTTAATATTGTCGACAATGTCCCGTGATGAAATATTGAAATACCTGACAATCTTGGGAAGAGAGCTTGAATCGCAGGGTATTAAAGGTGAAATTTCAATCGTTGGTGGAGCGGCGATAGCTCTCGTCCACAATTCACGCAGGAATACTGATGATATTGATGCATTGTATGAGCCTAAAAATATTATTGAATCCGTCGTCTCGAAAATTGCATCCGACTGTGATTTGCCTTCCGACTGGTTAAACGATCATTTTTCTGACTTCAACTCGACCGTGCCTCCAAAACAACATTTTATGTCCGTGCCCGGACTTGAGATTTAC
The DNA here is from genome assembly GCA_031264015.1 of Deltaproteobacteria bacterium. Lineage (GTDB taxonomy): Bacteria > Desulfobacterota > Desulfarculia > Adiutricales > Adiutricaceae > JAIRNQ01. Next base: position 13,961 of record JAISET010000279.1, read on the forward strand.
AGTGTGACTCCGTCATATCTTCTGGCGATGAAACTGTTGGCTGGACGTGATGTGTACGATGCCGAAGATATCGCCATTTTGTTCAATGAATTAGGCCTTGAGACTGAGGAAGACGTCTATGAAAAATTGTCGCCTTATTCCGCCGAATTAGATTTCTCAGTGATGAGTCCATTGATCATAGGGAACGCGCTTGAGTACGCGCGTTTTCTGGACTCTGAGGAAGGCAGGAACAATGCAGAATATGATTATTGGAACGAACTGAACAAAAGGCTGCTTCAGCTGAGAGTCAGAAAACTTGAGTTGGAAAAATTGAGAAACGAGGAGGAAATCATCTTACGGAAGCTTCAAGGCGAAATTAGGAAACTGGAGAATTGGTCGACTCTTAAAGGCGGAAGGACATTACCGAACGGACTGATTGCCAGTTTGCATAACAGGAGGGATGAGCTGTGTGCTAAAATAGACGGTCTTGACCGTAAGATCAAGGAACTGTGCAACAGAATTACGGCGCGGGAAAACCTGTTGAATTCGGAAGACGGTAAAAGGTGGCAAGAAGAAAAAGACCGGGAACATAAGCGGCTTGTGGAAAACATTCCCGAAAAACGGCCCGCGCAAGCTCCGCCCGCCCCGAAGCCCCCGCGCCCGTAGGCTGGCGCGGATAACTCGCGACTGGATGGCTGAGGCCGGTCCTGGAAGAGCCGGACTAAAAACAGCCTCCTATTTTTCAGACATTTCTTCGCCGGGTGCGGACTTCACCATAGTCGCCCCGCCTCGTTTGTTCCCGGCTGCGGATGGTGTCTCCGAGGCTCTCCAAAATCCCGGACTCGCCCCGAGGCTCTTTCTCGTAAAATTCTTGTTTTTTCCCCGCCGTTAGTCGGCCCCGCCATGCGCCTTGGTTCCGGGGCGGACAAATCCCCGTCGTCTCGCAGTTTTTTCTTCCGCCGTTTGTCGTTCCCCCGCCCCGCCGCACCGGCCGGTCCGGCGGCCCGGTCGCCGCGGGCTTCTCCCCCTCCCCTGCGCCCTCACCCTCTCCTGGGCCGTCGTCGCAAGACCGCCGGCCGCCCGGGAGCGCCGTCGTCCCTAAGGCAGGACCAGCATGGCGTCCCCGTAGCTGTAGAAGCGGTATTCCTCGGCGACGGCCCGGCGGTAGGCCGACATCAGGAGGTCGCGGCCCAGGAGCGCCCCCACCAGGAGCATGAGGCTCGAGCCGGGGAGATGGAAGTTGGTGAGGAGGCAGTCGACGGCGTCGAAGCGGTGGCCGGGGGTGATGAACAAGGAGCAGAGGCCGGATTTCGGCTCGATTTGGCCGCCTTGGGAGGCCCACTCCAGGGCCCTGGCGGTGGTGGTGCCCACGGCCAGGACGGGGCGGTTTTCTTTTTTTGCTCGGATAACCGCGTCCGCCGTCTTTTCGGGGATCTCGACATATTCCTCGTGGAGTTTCTTTTCCCGGAGCTGTGTCTCGGTCAGAGGCGCGAAGGTGCCCGCCCCCACCCTCAGGGTGACTTTGGCCAGAGGGCGGGTTTTTTCGAGGGCGTTCAGCCTCTCCCCGGTGAAGTGAAGGCCCGCGGTGGGGGCGGCCACGGCCCCGGGGGAGCTGGCGTATACGGTCTGGTAGCGCTCCAGGTCGTTTTTGTCGGCCGGCCTTTTGATGTACGGGGGCAATGGCGGGCGGCCCAGCTCGTCGAGGACGGCCAGGGGGCGCTTCGGAAAGGAAAATCTGACCAGCTTTTTGGGGCCGCCGGGCTCGGCGTCGACGACGACGGCCCGGAGGACGGTTTCGCCGGGGCCGCCCTCGAATCGTAGTTTCGTCCCCCTGGCCAGTCTGCGGCCCGGCCTGGCCAGGCACCAGCGGTCGACCTCCCCCGGCTCCGAGTCCAGCGGCGGGTCCAGGATCAGGAGCTCCGCCCTCCCCCCGTCCTCCCGGGTCCCGATCAGTCTGGCCGGCGTCACCATGGCGTCGTTCAGGACGATTAGGGCGCCCTCCGGCAGGTGGTCCTCGAGGCGGCCGAAAACGGTCGAGACGATTTCAGCGGCGATTTTGCGGACCACCATCAGCCGCGATCCCCCGCGCTCGGCGGCCGGCTCCTGGGCGACCAGCCCCCGGGGCAGCTCGTAGCGGTAGTCGTCGAGGCTTATGGGCGGCCGGTCGTCATGGCCGCCGCGGCCGTTATTCGACGACGACATGCTCGATCACTCTCATATTCTGCCACTTACCATTTTTATAACGCCAGACGCCTGTCAGAGTCAGCCCCAGGACATAAAAAACCATGCAGTACCAGAGGGTGTGGATGGTGGCCAGGCCCATGGCGAAGAGGAGCAGGATGGGCAGGATGATGCCGAAGACGCCCCAGAGGGCCATGGCCGCCATGGGGAAGATGACGTCCCCCGCCCCCTTGACCGCCCCGAAGCAGCAGAGGTAGGTGCCGTCCAGAAAGCTGTAGGCGGCGACGTAGATCAGGATGACCCGGCCCAGGCTCAGGAGGAAGTCGACGGTCGCGGGGTCGGAGCCCGCGGGGATGAAGAGCGAGAGGAGCTGCCGGGGGAAGGCCACGAAGACGAAGACCATCCAGAGGACGTAGAGGCTCGAGACCACCACCCCCGTCTTGGTGGCCCTGGCCCCGTCCAAAGGGCTCCCCCGCCCCACGGCCTGGCCCACCATGATGCTGACGGCCTGGCCCACCCCCATCATGGGAAAAAATGACAGCGCCTCGATGGAGAAGACGATGTTGTTGCAGGCGAGCTCCAACTCCCCGATGTGGCTGACGGCGAAGCTGAAGAAGGCGAAGGCGAAGAGCTCCATGAAAAACTGCACGCCGCCCGGCCAGCCGTACTTGATCAGCCTGCGCATGAGTGCCCCGTCGTAGGCCCGGTTTTTCCAGATCTTAAACTCCCGTTCCATGCGCTTGTTGAAAATCATGACGGCGAGGATGATCGTCGTCAGCAGCCAGGACAGGACCGTGGCGACGGCCGCCCCCAGGACCCCCAACTCGGGGATGACGGCGCGGTCACCGACGTCAAGGCCGAAGATGAGCAGCCAGTTTAAGGGAATGTTGAACAAGGCTCCGAAGATGCTCACCCACATGACGGTCTTGGCCCGGCCCAGGGCCGCCAGGAAGGAGGACATGACCACCATGGCCAGATCCAGGGGAGAGCAGGCGATGAGCACCTGGAAATATTGGATCTCCAGCCGCATGATCTCGGCGTTCTGGCTGCCGAAACTGAAGATGAAGGGGCTGGCGAAATAAAGAAGCGACAATAAAATTCCAGCGGCCAGGGCGAAATAAAGCCCTTGCCACAAGGCGGCCGCCGCCCGTTCGGACTTTTTGGCCCCCACGTACTGGGCCACGAAGATGCCGCTGTAGGAGGCCACCCCCATGAAAAACGAGGTCACGGCCACCTTGGTCACCCCGGCCGGCAGCGACGCGGCGATGGCGTTCAGGGAATAGTGGCTTAAAAAGATCCTGTCGGTGAACAGCATCATGGACGACGCCGTGGTGGAGGCGATCAGAGGCAGGCAGAGGGCCAGGACCTCCCTGTACCCCTGGGGGGAGTTCCAGCGGGTCAGGGGGTTGATGTCTTTGAGATTGGCGAAGATCCGGGAAAAAAAACTGCGAGGGGACATAAGGAATCCGATTTGCCTGCGGGGGAAGCTCCTGCGGCCTGCCGGCCGATTTTTAGCCGTCCAAGACGATTTAACGCGGAAATAGTCAGTGTGTTGTTAAATTACATGATAGTATCTATTTTTATCCATGTTTTCAAGAATAAATAATTTTCTCTGTTATATAATTTTATATATTAGTGTCAACGTAAATAAAGATAGTCAAAAGTTGCCTTAAAGTTATAAAAGTCTCATAATCGTGAGTCCCGATCGGACGGCCAGCCCAAGTTTCCGCAAGGCCCGCGGCCGTCAGCGGATCCGCCCGGGACATGAGCCCCGGCCGGGACCGCGGCCCGGGCGGAGTCCGTATGATAGCATTTTTGGCGGCCGACGGCCACCCGGCGCCCTCCCCAGGGCTCATGTCGGCGCTGTCTTTGGTGATTCCGGCCGGGCCTCCCTCCCCCGGCCCCCGTCATGAGGGAGGCGGGCTGAAACCGCCCCGCCGGGCAGGCCGACGGGCGGGCGGCAGGACGAGACGGGCCGCGGGGGCGGAGGCAGCCTTAGGGCGAAAGCGTCATTAATGTTTTCCGTAAGCGTTCACGGGGTCCCTGGCAGGGGTCACCAGGGACCCCGTGAACGCTTATGGATGAAGCGGGTATTTTTTGTGGTTATATACCATCCGAAAGTGGATATAATCCTGATACAGTAGATATTATAGTAGATAAAAATACGTTTATGCTATTTATTAATATCCAAACCCAAGATGAATTTAATCAAATTACAGAATTATCAATTGGTACACCGATAACATATGGTTTTTCAGTAGTTAAGGACTATGATCCGGATGGAGAAAAATATACTTACATTTATTTTGATAAATTAGACAGTATTGAACAACCAAATCAAACTCTTTATTCGAAATAAATGTTGTTAATATTGCTACAGTAAACTTTTGGCATCATGTAGATGTACTTTAACTTTGCTGTACTCTCCAACAGTATTTTAAAATTTAGTCTTCGTCCCTTCATAACTTTTTCTTGTGTATGGCAGGCGTTTGATCGCTTTTAAGACATTATAGTGGTTGTCTGACTAAAACTCCCCCAGTATAAATGGATCAGGTGCCACAGAGGTTATCAGAAAAAGAAGTTACAGGACAGATATCAATGCATCTAATCTTGATGGCTAAGTATAGTACTCAAAAAAGTAATCACGGCACAAAAGATGAAGCTAATTTCAAACCCTGTTGAATCTAAAAGACATTAGTAGTTTCATCCAAGAAAAAATAAGATGAAAATGTAACATAAGGCGAAGCTCTTAAAGATTCGCCTTATACAATTAAGACCGATTAAGGGCATGAACTTCTTCTGGCATTAGAAAACACAAATGGTTTACTTCCTACCTTAAGTTCTTAAGTTTGACTGCTATATATATAATTTTCAACAACCAACCACGTGTATGGTCTTACCTTGATATTGCTTGGTATCCCAAGTTAGCTTATTTTCACAAGGTTTGTTTAAGTCCTTATCGCATACTAAAAGCCAACCCTCGCGAGCACTACATCTGTCCATATAACCCCATAATTGCTTTAAATTTTTTTCTTCGCTTTTAGTATGTTTAATTTTAACCTCCAAAGGATAGTTATTGTCTTTATAAGTTATAAGGATATCTACCCGTAGTCTACCTAAGGCGTACTCTCTTTTGATATAGGCTCCTCCATTGAAAACTCGTTGCAAAAAGGCGAACAAGACCAATATAACTAGATTTTCATTGGTTTTAAAAGCATTGTC
>JAISET010000280.1 GCA_031264015.1 Deltaproteobacteria bacterium
CAAAGAAAGCCGCCAGACGGGCCTCCATCCCCGCCGCGGCCTTGAATCTCGGCCCGTCTCTGCTAAGATGGAGGGCAATCCAACGCCCGAATGCCGCGCCCACGAGACAAGGGGCGCCCGGTCGGCAGCGGCACGGCCCCAGTCGTCACCGTCAACCATCTGAACAGACCCTCATAAAACCGAGTCTAGATCCGAGTCAGCCATGCCATCCTTGTCAAAGCGAACCGACCTGATCAAGCCCTCCCCGACCCTGACCCTGGACGCCAAAGTCAAGGCCATGAAAGCCGCCGGCGAGGACGTCATCAACATGGGCGTGGGGGAGCCCGACTTCTCCACCCCGGACAATATCAAAGAGGCGGCGGTCAAGGCCGTCAGGGACGGCTTCACCCGCTACACGGCCAGCGAGGGCACACTGGAGCTGCGGGAGGCCGTCGCCGCCAAGCTCCTGCGCGACGACAGGCTGGAGTTCAAACCAAGCCAGATAGTCGTCTCCAACGGCGGGAAGCACTCCCTCTACAACGCCGCCCAGTGCCTCTTCCAGGAGGGCGACGAGGTCGTCATCCCCACCCCCTGCTGGGTGACCTACCCCGACCAGATCCTCCTGTCCGGAGCCAGGCCAGTCTTCGCCCCGACCAAAAAGGAGGACGGTTATGTCCTCACCCCGGAGGGCCTGAGGGCGGTCCTGACGCCCAGGACCAAGGGCCTGATCATCAACTCGCCCTGCAACCCCACCGGCTCGGTCTACGGGGCCAGGGACCTCGAGGCGCTGGTCCCGGTGGTCATGGAAAGCGACATCTGGGTCGTCTCCGACGACATCTATGAAAACCTACTCTACGACTCGTCCTCTTTCGTCAACATGGCCATGGTCGACCCCAGGGTCCGGGAGAGGGTCGTCATCACCAGCGGGGTCTCCAAAACATACTCCATGACCGGCTGGCGCATCGGCTACATGGCCGGGCCTGAGAGCCTGGCCAAGGCGGCCGCCAAGCTGCAGAGCCAGATGACCTCCAACCCCAACAGCATCGCCCAGAAGGCCGCCCTGGCCGCCCTGACCGGCCCCGGGACCGAGGCCGAGAAAATGCGCCGGACCTTCGACGACAGACGGCGGCTGGTGCTGGAGCTTCTGGCCCGGATCCCCCTGGTCAGCTGCCCGGAGCCCAAAGGGGCCTTTTATGTCTTCCCCGACTTTTCCGGGCATTACGGCCGGGAAATCGAGGGAAAAAAGATAGAAGGCTCCGGCGACCTGGCCGCGCTTTTGCTTGAAAAATGCCGGGTGGCCACCGTCCCCGGGCTCGCCTTCATGGCGGACGACAATCTGCGCCTCAGCTATGCCGTCTCGGAGGTGGACATCCGCCGCGGTCTGGAGAGAATAAAGGATATCCTGGCCAATTAATTTAAGTAAATTATATGACTTTTAATATTCTCACATTATATTTGTCACGCTTATCGTTCATATTTCCAACGAGACCCGCGCCGCCCGACGCCATCCGGCCAGGATTTGACTTAAACCCTATTTTAAACCGCCGATAATGGCTCATCGCCTCGGCAAGCTGAAAAAAATAAAAAGAAAGTCGATTTTTTTTCTTCTTCCTCTTGTTTTTTAGAACGGGAGTACTATCATATAGTACAGGTCCCAAGAGACCATTTTTGGAGACTTCACCTTAAGCTTTCCGAGGACAGAAAACGATGTATGTTCCAATAGTCATTGAGCAATCCAACCGGGGCGAGCGGGCCTACGACATCTATTCCAGGCTGCTGCGGGACAGGATCATCCTCCTGGGCACCCCCATCGACGACCAGGTGGCCAACCTGGTCTGCGCTCAATTGATTTTTCTCGAGGCCGAGGACCCTGAAAAAGACATCCACCTCTACATCAACTCCCCCGGCGGGGTGGTCACCTCCGGGCTGGCCATCTACGACACCATGCGCTTCATCAGACCCGACGTCAACACTCTCTGTCTGGGCCAGGCCGCCAGCATGGGCGCCCTGCTTCTGGCCGCCGGGGCCAAGGGCAAGCGCGGGGCCCTGCCGCACTCCAAGATCATGATCCACCAGCCCTCCGGAGGTTTCTCCGGGCAGGCATCGGACATAGAGATCCAGTCCAGGGAGATCAAAAAGACCAGGGCCGCCCTGGACAAGATCTTGAGCGACATCACCGGCCACCCGATGGAAAAGATCTCCACCGACACCGAGCGAGACAACTACATGACCGCGGACGAGGGCCTGGAATACGGCCTGATCGACTCCGTCATCGTCCAGCGGCCCTCCGAGGAGCCCAAGAAGCCCGAGTAGGCCCGAGCAAGCCCCGGGGGGCAGTCTCCATGGCCCCGGACACGGACACATTTTATAGAGCTTTCAATATGCGCGACGCAAACATAGGTTTGGAAGAGACTTAGACAAGCCAACACTGGGAATCAGACCAGCAGCTGGTTGGGATAGACATCTGAGCCGCCTTAAATTAGATTGGTAAAAATGAAACCAAAACTGGCCAGCAATTACGCCCCGGCCTCTGGGTCTGGGTGACAACTGAGAGTAACACATGAAACTTGACGACAAAAACAAATCCGTCCCCGTCTGCGCCTTTTGTCGGCAGCCCCAGCGCGAGGGGGTGAGGATGATCGCCGGGCCGGACCCGGAGCGGATCCACATCTGCGAGTTCTGCCTCGAGCAGTGCCGGGACATCATCACCAAGGACCACGCCGACCCCCTGAAGGCCCCCGGCAACATCCCCAAGCCCCACGAGATCAAGGCCATCCTGGACGACTACGTCATCGGCCAGGACCAGGCCAAGAAGATCCTAGCCGTCTCGGTCTACAACCATTATAAGAGGATCGAGTCTCGGCCGGACAACGACGGGGTGGAGATCGCCAAGAGCAACATCCTGCTCCTGGGCCCCACCGGCTGCGGGAAGACGCTTCTGGCCCAGACCCTGGCCAGGATCCTGAACGTGCCCTTCACCATCGCCGACGCCACCGCCCTGACCGAGGCCGGCTACGTGGGCGAGGACGTGGAGAACATCATCGTCAGCCTCCTCCAGGCGGCCAACTACGACGTCGAGCTGGCCTCCAAGGGCATAGTCTACCTCGACGAGGTGGACAAGGTCGCCCGCAAGAGCGACAACGCCTCCATCACCCGGGACGTCTCCGGCGAGGGCGTCCAGCAGGCCCTTCTCAAGATCATCGAGGGCACCGTGGCCTCGGTCCCCCCCAAGGGAGGCCGCAAGCATCCCCAGCAGGAGCTGACCAAGGTCGACACCACCAACATCCTCTTCATCTGCGGCGGGGCCTTCGTCGGTCTGGACAAGATCATCAAGAACCGCATCGGCGTCAGGTCCATGGGCTTCTCGGCCCCCATCAGCCACCTCACCGACAAGCGCAGCGAGGGCGAGCTGCTGGCCGACTGCCAGCCCGAGGATCTGCTGAAGTTCGGCCTGATCCCCGAGTTCGTCGGCAGGCTCCCCGTCCTGGCCTCCCTGGCCGAGCTCGACGAGTCGGCCATGGTGCGCATCCTCAAGGAGCCCAAGAACGCCCTGGTGCGCCAGTACCAGAAGCTCTTCAAGTTCGAGGGCGTCAGCCTGAAGTTCACCGAGGAGGCCCTGGTGGCCGTGGCCCAGGAGGCCCTCAAGCGGAAGACCGGCGCCAGGGGGCTGCGCTCCATCCTTGAAAGCGCCATGCTGAACATCATGTACGACCTGCCGACCTTGCCGAGCGTCCGGGAGTGCCTGATCTCCGCCGAGGTCATCCAGAAGAAGGAGGAGCCCATCCTCATCTTCGAGAGCGAGGTGGCCAAAACCGGCTGACCGGCGCCCCTCCCAACCCTCCGGCGTCCGGACAAGGCGCCGCAGCGGCGGGCGGGCCACAAGCAAATTTTTCCCCCCGAGTCCGGGCGGAATAACGAAACCGACCAAAATTATTTGCCGCTCTCCCGAACGGAGACGCGCAAGGAGTTATCAAGGTGTTCGGCACAAATAAATTCAGGCCTCCCGTGCCTCCCTCGGGCCAGGGGCCGAGACTGCAGATCCCTCTTCTGCCCCTGAGGGACGTGGTGGTCTTTCCTCACATGGTCGTCCCTCTGTTCGTGGGCCGGGAGAAATCCATCAAGGCCCTGGAGCACACCATGTCCCAGGACAAGAACATCTTCCTCTGCACGCAGCGCGAGGCCAGGGTCGACGAGCCGCAGGAAAGCGACATCCACAGCATGGGGACCATCGGCTCCGTCCTGCAGCTTTTGAGGCTGCCCGACGGGACGGTCAAGGCGCTGGTCGAGGGCAAGTCCAGGGGCCGCATCGAGTCCTTCCTCCACAACCACGACTTTTTCTACGTGGAGGTGGAGACCATGGTGGAGCCCGACGAGGACCCCAAGGAGCTGGAGGCCCTGGTCCGCTCCCTCAAGTCGACCTTCGAAAACTACGCCAAGATCAACAAGAAGATCCCCCCGGAGATCATCGCCAACACCGCGGCCATCGACAACCCCTCCCAGCTTTGCGACGCCATGGTCAACCACCTGTCCCTGAAGCTGGAGGACAAGCAGACCCTGCTGGCCATGGTCAGCCCCCGCGAAAGAATGACCTCGCTCTACGAGCTCATGCGCGGCGAGATCGAAGTTTTGCAGATCGAGCAGCGCATCAAGAACAGAGTGAAGAAGCAGATGGAGAAGACTCAGAAGGAGTACTATCTCAACGAGCAGATGCGGGCCATTCAGAAGGAGATGGGCGACACCGACGACATCAAGAACGAGATCACGGACCTCGAGGCCAAGATCAAGAGCCGCAGGCTGCCCAAGGAGGCTGGCCAAAAAGTCCGGCACGAGCTGAAAAAGCTCAAGATGATGTCGCAGATGAGCGCCGAGGCCACGGTGGTGCGCAACTACATCGACTGGATCCTGGCCCTGCCCTGGTACGACCGCTCCCGCGACACCCTGCAGATCGACAAGGCCGAGAAGATCATGGACGAGGACCACTACGGCCTGGAGAAGCCCAAGGAGCGCATCCTGGAGTACCTGGCCGTCCAAAGCCTGGTCAAGAAGAACCGCGGCCCGATCCTCTGCTTCGTCGGCCCCCCGGGGGTCGGCAAGACCTCGCTGGCCAGGTCCGTGGCCCGCGCCCTGGGCCGCAACTTCGTCCGCCTGTCTCTGGGCGGGGTCAGGGACGAGGCCGAGATCAGGGGCCACCGGCGCACCTACATCGGGGCCATGCCCGGCAAGATCATCCAGTCGCTCAAGAAGGCCAAGACCAGCAACCCGGTCTTCTGCCTCGACGAGATCGACAAGCTCTCCAACGACTTCCGGGGCGACCCCTCGGCGGCCCTTTTGGAGGTCCTGGACCCCGAGCAGAACTACAAGTTCGTGGACCACTACATGGACATGGACTACGACCTCTCCGAGGTCATGTTCATCACCACGGCCAACAACCTCTACACGATACCCGCGCCCCTGCAGGACAGGATGGAGATCATCCGCCTGGCCGGCTACACCGAGGACGAGAAGGCCAACATCGCCCGCAACTTCCTGATCAAGAAGCAAATCGAGGCCAACGGGCTCTCCGCCGACCGCGTCGACATCACCGACAACGCCATCCTGGCCACCATCAGGCGCTACACCAGGGAGGCCGGCGTCAGGAACCTCGAGCGCGAGATCGCCACCATCTGCCGCAAGCTGGCCCGGGACATCATTAAAAACAACGACCAGCAGGACTACAAGCTCAAGGTCTCGGCCAAGAACATCGCCCAGTACTTGGGCGTCCCCAAGTACCGCTTCGGGGTGGCCGAGGAGAGCGACGAGGTCGGCCTGGTCACCGGTCTGGCCTGGACCGAGGTGGGCGGGGAGCTTCTGACCACCGAGGTGCTGATCATGCCCGGCCGCGGGAACCTGATCCTGACCGGCAAGCTCGGCGACGTCATGCAGGAGTCGGCCAGGGCCGCCCTGAGCTACGTCCGCTCCATCTCGTCGCGGCTGGGTCTGGACTCCAACTTCCACCGCAAGATCGACATCCACATCCACCTGCCCGAGGGCGCCACCCCCAAGGACGGCCCCTCCGCCGGCATCACCCTGGTGACCGGCCTGGTCTCGGCGCTGACCAAGCGCAAGGTCCGCAAGGACGTGGCCATGACCGGCGAGGTGACCCTCAGGGGCCGGGTGCTGCCCATCGGCGGCCTCAAGGAGAAGGTGATGGCCGCCCACCGGGCCGAGATCAAGCACCTGATCATCCCCCAGGAGAACGAAAAGGACCTCAAGGACATCCCGGAGAGGATCCTGAAGGCCTTCACCATCGCCGCCGTCACCAGCGTCGACGAGGTCCTGGAGAAGGCCCTCATCGTCGAGCCCGGGTCGCAGCCCGTCTTCTCGGAGCCGGTCGACGACGACGAGGCCGCCCCCGACCTGGCCGACAAGCCGAGGGCCGAGAAGAAGGCCAAGCCCCACAAGCCCGCGGAGCAGCTGGAGCCCGAGGAGGACTTCGGCTCCCCCATGGACTCGGCCGGCGCCGGGGTCAACATAAAAAAGCCCGGCCGCCGCTAGTAAGAGGGCAAGCCGGGCTAAGTACACTGCTCGTTAACAGAGGGGGCCGTCGACTTCGACGCCCCCCTTTTTTCTAATTTTAAAACACCCTTCGTCAAATTAATTTATAATTCCAACGGCGGCCAGACCAGCGCGCCCAGCCTCAGCTTCTCCGGCTCCAGGTCTTTCAAGGTGACTTTGCGGCCTTGGAGTTCGATCCTGCCCTCGGAAAACCACTTCACGGCCTGGGGGAGGATGCGATGCTCCACGGTCAGAATCCTGGCCGAGAGCTCGTCGGGGCCG
>JAISET010000049.1 GCA_031264015.1 Deltaproteobacteria bacterium
CGGACCGTCCCTCGGAGGCTCGGGGGCGGTTCCCGGAGATTTCGCGGGCCGGGTCGTCGGCGGGGGCGGGCCCCGGGGGGAGGGACGCCTTTCGTCCCGGGCTCTCCCCGGCCGGCGCCTCGGCGTTCAAGGCCTCAGGCCCGCGGCTTTCCGGGCTTCGGAGGGCTGGTTTTTCTTGTTTGCCGCCGTCGGGCATGTCGTTCGGTCACCCCGCTCTGGATAAAATTGTTTGTTTTCGCGCTTCGGACGGTCGTCCCGGCGTCGCGGGCTACCGTCTAGTTTGCCCCGTCCATGAAAAAAGACGTCGCCGTCGCGCGCGGCCGAATCCTGTCAGGTCTCCAGGGTCGAGGAGACCAAAAGCTGGGTGTAGGGCTCCCGGGGGTCGTCCAGCACCTGGTCGGTGAGGCCGCTCTCGACGATCTCCCCGCCCCTCATGACCATCAGCCTCTGGCTTAAAAGTCTGGCCACGGCCAGGTCGTGGGTGACCAGCACGGCCGCGAGCCCCAGGTTGGCGGCCAGCTTGCGCAACAGGTCCAGAAGCCTCGCCTGCACCGAGACGTCCAGGCCGCCGGTGGGCTCGTCCAAAAACACCAGTCTGGGCCCGGTGACCAGGTTCCTGGCGATCTGCAGGCGCTGGAGCATGCCCCCGGAATACTGTCCCGGCCGGTCGTCGAGCCTCCCGCCGTCTATCTCCACGCGCTCGAGCCAGTCGCGGGCCGTCCCCCTGACCCCCCGGTAGCTTCTGGCGCCCGAGGACAGCAGCCGGTCGGCTATGTTGGCCCCGGCGCTGACGATCATGTTGAGGCCGTCGCGGGGGTTCTGGTGCACGAAGCCCATCTCGGTTCTCTGGAGCAGCCTCTTTTTGGCCGGCGGCAGGGCGTGCAGGTCGAGCGCGGTTCCGGAACCGTCCGCGTACCGGACGGTCCCGGAGTCGGGTTTGAGCTGCCCCGAGAGAAGCTTCAGGACCGTCGTCTTGCCGCTCCCGGACTCGCCCACCAGGCCCAGGATCTCCCCCGGCCAGACCTCGAGGCCGACGTTCCGGCAGCCCGTCTTGTCGCCGTAGGCATAGCACAAAGACTCGGCCGTCATGATCGGGCCCGGCTCCCCCCCCGCGTCTGGCGGGGAGGACGGGGGGAGGGGGGGCCCGCCGCCCGCCGGTTTGTCGTCGCCCATGTTGTCGGTGGAAATCTCGCTCACCATGTCCTCTTTGGTTGTCGGTCAATTGTCCGCGGTTCGTTTCGGCCGGCGGCCGTCGGTCTTCGGCCCGTTTTTTTGTCGCCGCCGCCCGTCGTTTGCCCAAGGCCTGACGTCGGCGTCCGGGGCGTCGCGGCCCCGGGGCGTCAAACCGGCGGCGCCGGGGTTTTTTGGAGGCGGGTTCGGTCGTCTTGGGGGAGTCGAGTCCGCGGCGGCCGAATCCGTCGAGTCGGCTGCCGCCGAATCCGTCGAATAAGCGGCCGCCGATTCCCGGGCCGCCTGTCTTTTGGCGCAGTAGTCGGTGTCCGAGCAGACGAACATCGTCCCGCCATGGTCGTCCATGACGATCTCGTCGAGGTACGAGTCCGCCGCCCCGCAGACGGCGCAGCTTTGCGGCCAGGTCTGGGGCCTGAAGGGGTGGTCGGAGAAGTCGAAGCTGACGGCGTCGGTGAACGGGGGCACGGCGTAGACCCTGCGCTCCCGGCCCGCCCCGAAGAGGTGCAGGGCCTTGGACCGGTGCAGCTTGGGGTTGTCGAAGCGCGGGACGGGGGAGGGGCTCATGGCGTGGCGGCCGGCCGTCATCAGGGGGTAGTCGTAGCTGATGGCTATCTCCTTGTGCCTGGCCACGTCCTCGTAGAGCCTCAGGTAAATTAGCCCGTACTCGTTTAAGGCGTGCATGGTCCTGGTCTCCGACTCCCTGGGCTCCAGAAGACGCATGGGCTCGGGCAGGGGCACCTGGTAGACCATGATCTGGCCCTCCCGCAGGTCGGTCTCGGGAATGCGGTGCCTGGTCTGGATGACGGTGGCCTTTTCCGTCTCCGTCGTGGTGGCCACCCCGGTCAGCGAGCTGTGGAAGGCCCGGATGGAGACGGCGTTGGTGGTGTCGTCGGAGCCCTGGTCGATGACCTTCAGCACGTCCGAGGGCCCGATGATCGAGGCGGCCACCTGGATGCCCCCCGTCCCCCAGCCGTAGGGCATGGGCATCTCCCGCCCGGCGAAGGGCACCTGGTGGCCCGGGATGGCCACGGCCTTCAACAGCGCGCGCCGGAGCTCCCTCTTGGTGTCCTCGTCGAGGTAGGCGAAGTTGTAGCCGCTGTTCTCCGAGGAGCGCCCCCTGGTTATCCGGGCCGCCGCCCGCGAGAAAGTCAGGCCGGAGGCGGGGCCGTCGTCATGGGCGGGCCCGTCTTTGCAGGCGGGACCGCCGCCCGAAGACGGCGCCTTTTCGTTTAATCCGACCGTCGGTTTGTCTTCTTTCACCTTGCCCGTGCACCTCTTTTTTTTTAGGTCGTCGTCGTCCCTTGAGAATTTGGCCGGGGGGCGGGGGAGGCCCGCGGGCCCGCCCCCTCCCCCGGGCAAGATTGTCGGCTCCCGGCCGGGGGCCTGACGCCGGGGCGGCCGGGGGGCCCCGGATCGGACGGGCCAGGCCTGCCGGAGCTCTCCTCGAGACCGGCCCGCATGTGGCGCAGCATGCTCATCTCGGCCTGGAAGTCCACGTAGTGGGGGAGCTTGATGTGGGAGACGAAGCCGGAGGCCTCGACGTTGTCGGAGTGGCAGACGACGAACTCCTCGTCCTGGGCGGGGCCCTTGACGGCCTCCCCCAGCTCCCGGGACCGCAGGGCCCGGTCGACGACGGCCATGGACAGGGCCTTGCGCTCGTTGTGGCCCAGGGCCAGGCCGTAGCCCCTGGTGAACATGGGCGGCCTGCCGCCGCCGCCGCCGAACTGGCAGGCGGTCTGGCACTCGGTCAGCTCGATCTCGCCGATGGTGACGGCGAGGCCGGTCTCGGGGAGGGTCAGTCTGACCTCGACCGTCCCCAGGCGCAGGTCGGCCACGAAGGGGTGGACGGAGCCGTAGCCCCTCTGCGACGAGTAGGCCAGGGCCAGCAGGAAGCCCTCGTCCGCCCTGGCCAGAGCCTGGAGCCGGCCCGGGCGGTCCAGCGGAAAATCCAGCGGCTGCCTGGTCAGGTCGAAGGGCTCGGGGTCCTCCGGGAGCTCCGGGGGCTCGGCCTCCATCAGCCCCAGGTCCACCAGAAACTTGTCGGCGGCCGGCGCGGTCGAGGGGCCCGCGAAAGAGTCGGCGAGACTTGTCTCCGAGAGCCCCGCGCCGTCCGCGGGATCGTCGTCGTCATGACGGGCCCGGCCGTCGCCCCCGGCTCCCCCGTTCGACTTGCCGTCCGCCCCCCCGGCCGCATGGGCGCCCTTGTCGGCGTCCTTGTCGGCGTCCGCGGCGGCGTCCGCGGCGGCGTCGGAGTCGTCGTCGAGCAGGCTTCTGTCCAGCAGGCGGTGGGTGTAGTCGAAGGTGGGGCCCAGGATCTGGCCGCCGGGGAGGTCCTTGAAGGTCCCGGAGATTCGTCTTCGAGCCCGCATCTTGCCCGTCTCCACGGGCTCGGAGAAGCCGAATCTCTCCAGGGTCGCCCTGGAGGCCCTGAGCAAAAAGGCCGCCTCCACCAGGTCGCCTCTGGCCTGCTTGACGGCCAGGGCCGCCAGCGTCGGGTCGTAGAGGGCCCCCTCCGTCTGCACCCTGTCCACGGCCAGGCTCAGCTGCTCCCGGATCTGGGCCACCGTTATCTCCGGTGTCGCCGGATCGCCCCGTCTTTCCTTGGCCAGGAGCTTGTGGGCCTCCTCGATGGCCTTCCGGCCCCCCTTCACCGCCACGTACATTTTTTTGTCCTTGCCGGATGGAAAAATTAACCGTTAAAACTTTTAATTTTTTGATTTTTTGATCTTTCGATCTTTGATCTTTTGATCCTTGATCTTCTGATCCTTAAATCTTTAGATCTTTTGATCTATACGTCCGTCCGTCAGTCTGTTGACTTTGCGAGGCCATGTTCGCCCCGCGACTTCCGGTCGGCTTCATAAAGCCGCGTCGTCCCGTCCTTTTTCTCTTCAGGCCGGGCCCTCGGCCCGGCGGAAATCCCGGTCCCGCCGTCTCAGTCCGAGGGTTCTGGGAAGACCGGCCAGCGTCCTCTCCCCGGCCAGAAAGACGTCGACTCCCTGAGGGTAGGCGAGACGGTTCTCCTCCCACTGGTCGAGAAATTTCCGGCCGAGGCCGTGGCCGCTCCAGAGGATCGGCTCTTTGAGTCCCGGGCCCGAGGCCAGCAGGGGCGCGTCGGATTCCGCGGACATTCCGTCGCCGTTCCCGCCGCCCGACGGGCTGACGGCCGCCCGCGCGTCGGGCGGCGGGCCTCCCAGCAGGACGGTGGCCGAGCGGTCGGGGTGGCGGGGGGTGCCCGGGTCGAGGGAGCGGAGGTCCGGCAGCTCGTTTTGAGCGGCGGCCAGCACCAGGGCGGCGTCGCCCGGGTCGGCGACAGTTCGGACGGAGCGGTGAAAAACCAGCCAGCCCAGGGCGCCGGCCAAGCTCGGCGACAGCCAGACCGGGGTGGTCATGTCCGCCAGGGTCAGGGCCAGGGCGGCCAGCGTCGCCGGCATGGGGGGAGGGGCGGCGAAGAGGCCGCCAAAGTCGCAGGCCAGCGGGACGGCCGGCCGGGACAGGGCCCCCAGCATGAGTCGGAAGACCTCCTGGCTGGCCATGGCGTAGTTTTTGAAGGCCGGGGCGACGTCCCCATGCTCCCTACTCGTCATTGTCCCCCCTGGCCAGCGTGAAGAACTCCACCTTGGTCTTTTGAGCCCGCCGGTCCGCCAGGGCCCGTCTCCGGCCGATCAGCTCCTCGAGCCGGCCGGCCAGACTCAGGATCCGTCCCGCGTGTCCGCCGTCCTGCAGGAGCCCGTCGGCCAGCGCCGCCGCCAGGGCCCTGGCCGGGTCGTCCCCGAGGCAGCAGCCGTGCCCGGCCCGGCCCAGTATTTTGATCGAGCAGCGGGTGGCCGCGGCCTCGCCCAGATTGAAGGGCCTGCCCGTCCCCCCGGCCCGGCCCCTGAGCATGACCAGGCCTCTTCCGGGCCTGCGCAGATACTCGAAGGGCGGGAGCTCGCCCAGCCCGTCGAGCAGGGCGCGCAGCTCGCCGTCCTCGGCCAGGGCCACCGCCCCGGCCACTCTCGACCTGGCCCGGGCCCTGGCGGCCGGGTCCGCGAACTCGAAGCCCGCCGCGCCCGCGGCTGACTTTTTTCCGTTGTCGGTCGTCTTTTTCAATCCCCGTCCCCTCTCCTTTGAAATTTCCCCATGTCCGGCGTCGCCGGCCCGGGTTGTCGTCTCCCCCGTCCGCGCCGGCGTCTCGGGGCTTTCGCTGATTTGCCGTCCGCCCGGTCGCGCGGCCGGCCCGGCCGCGGGGGTCGTCCGTCCCCCGTCGGGCCCCCGCCCCGCCGTTCCCGCGGCCTGCCGGTCCGGCCCCCCCCTTTCAGCCGCGGGGCTCGTCGTCCGCGGGGGGGGCGGTTTCGGGGGGGCCCGCCGCCGGGGGCGGCAGTTTGAAGGCTGAAACGATCTCGAAGTTCTCGCCGGGCCCCCCCTGGCGGCAGAGGCAGAGCTCGTCGACGACGAGGTCGTCCAGGGACCCCGGGGGGAAGCAGCCGGCCAGGATGTCCAGGAAGCCGGGCCCGGGGGCGCCGGCCGCCGGTCTCCCCCGGCCGGCCATGCTGTCGCCCAGGGTCAGGTGGTACTGGAACTCCTCGAGGACGCGCGGGTAGCCCCACCTCCCGGCGAGCGTTCTCTGCCTGGCGGTCAGGGGCTCCCGCCCGGCGATGTCCCCGGGCTCCGGGGGCAGCCTGCGGGGGCTCATGGCGGCGACCAGCTCGCGCTCCAGGTCGAGGAGGGCCGGGTTGACGGTTTTGGGGACCAGGGCCGGAAACCCCCGGCCCAGGATCCGCGGCTCCAGGGCGCCCAGGCGCACGGCCCGGAGCCTGGCGGCCAGCCCGGCCAGGTCCTCCTCGAGGACCTCCCGGGTCGCGGAGGTCCTGAAGGGGGCCACCAGGGTGGCGTGGAAGCCGTAGACGGCGGCCCCGGCCGGATGCGGGGGCGCCAGCCCCGCCAGGCCCGGGGGCCACGGCGGGGACAGGGGCAGGCCCGTCCTCAGGCAGCGGCCCAGGATCTTCGAGCCGGTCGCGTAGAGGACGCCGTCCGCCGGGGGCGCGTGGTAGACGCTGTAGCGCGGGGTCATGACGGTCAGCTCACCATTTTTCTCAGTTTCTGGGAGAGCAGGTCGAAGAGGGTCACGGCGACGATGATGACCAGCATGACGGCGAATGTCTGCCGGAACAGAAAGCCCCGGACCAGCTCCCAGAGGACGACCCCGACGCCCCCGGCCCCGACCATGCCGACCACGGTGGCCGAGCGCACGTTGCTCTCGAAACGGTAGAGGGTGAAGGAGATCCACAGCGGGAAGACCTGGGGCAGGACCCCGAACCAGACCTCGGCGACGAGTCCGGCGCCCGTGGAGCGGATGCCCTCGACGGGCTGGGGGTCGACGGCCTCCGCGGCCTCGGAGAAGAGCTTGGCCAGGACCCCCGTGGTGTGCACCCAGAGGGCCAGCACCCCGGCGAAGGCACCCAGGCCCACGCAGACCACGAAGAGCATGGCGAAAACCATCTCGTTGATGGCCCTGGAGGCGTCCATGACGCGCCTGACGGGATGCCGAAGCCAGGCGGGCGAGATGTTTTCCGAGCACATGATGCCCAGGGGCACGGAGCAGAAGACCGCGAGTATCGTCCCCCAGAGCGCTATGTGCAGGGTGACGACCATCTCGCTCAAATAGAGCCTGATGTCCGTGAAGTCCGGGGGCATGAAGTCCCGGGCCAGAACCAGCATGTTGCCCGCGTCGCGCCAGAGGTCGCCCGGCCGGATCTCGGCGCCCCGCCAGGACCAGGCCAAAAGAAAGGCCAGGGCGACGAAAAACAGGATCCTCCCGGGGGTCGGCCGGGCCTTTTTGGCGGCCAGGGCGTCCAGGCCGGAGCCGGGCCGGGCGGGGGGGGAGGGCGCCGCCGGGGCGTCCGGGCGGCCCCGGACCCCGGCGTCGAACGCCGCGGCCGGGGAGGCGGGCGCCGCGGCCTCGGCGGGGCGGTTGAAAGCGTCCCGGTCCGCGGCGCCGTCGTTTTTGTTTCCAGTCATCGTCCTCCCAGCCGCGCCCGGCCCGGGGTCGGGGCCGGGCGCTCCCCGCCCGTTCGCGCGGGCCGTCGTCCCGGGCCGTCGTCCCGAGTCCCGGATCGTCGGTTTCGGTTCGGAGTCCGCCTTATGGCCGACTCTTTGATTATTTTGCCGGTCTTTCGCCCGTCCGTTTGGTTTTTAGCCGCGGCCTACTTTCCGGCCAGCTCGGCGGCCCTGGCGTCCAGGGCGGCCAGCAGGTCGTCGATCTCGGCCAGCCTGCTCCTCTGCTCGGCGTTCAGGCTCCCCCGGTCCTCGAGGTCCTTTTTCTGCTTGAACAGCTCCAGCTGCCTGATAGGTATGAGCTGGTCGTCGTCGGATTTCTTGAAGCCCCTCCACTGGAGGCCGCCGAGTATTTCCTGCTCCCGGGGGTCGCTTTTGCCGTAGGCCAGCAGGAAGTCCTCGATTTTCTTCTTGACGCCGGGGTCGAGGTCCCTGCGCCAGACCAGGGGGTCGCTGGGGATCAGAGGGCTGGTCCAGATGATCTTGATCAGGGCGCGCTTGTCGGGGAAGGTCAGCTGCAGGCGCTCCAGGGCCTCGCTGTTGCAGGTGGCGGCGTCCACCTGGCCGTTGGCGACGGAGAGGGCGTTGCTCTCATGGTTGGAGGTGACCACCCTTTTGAAGGCCGTCCGGGCGTCCTTGCCGTTCAAAGCGAAGACGTAGTAGCCGGGGACCAGGAAGCCGGAGGTGGAGTTGGGGTCGCCGTTGCCGAAGTTGAGGTCCTTGGCCTTGGCGAACATGTCGTCGATTGAGTTCAGGGGCGAGTCGGCGTTGACGATGATGTGCGAGTAGTAGCCCTCGGTGCCGTCCGCGGCCAGGGTCTGCATGAAGACCTCGCCCCCGGCCCGGTCGACGGCCTCCATGGCCGCCTTGTTGCCGTACCAGGCCAGCTGGACCTTGTCGAAGCGCATGGCCTCGATGATGCCCGCATAGTCGGTGGCGAAGAAGGCCCTGACGTCCAGGCCGGTGCCCTTTCTCAGGTCGTCTAAGAAAGGATCCCAGACCACCCTCAGGTTCTGGGAGGACTCGGTGGAGATGATCCCGAAATTGACCTCCCGGGCGCCGGCCAGGCCCTGGAAAGGACCGGCCAGAAAGAGGGCGAGAACCAGGAAGAGGGCGGAAAGCAGCAGGCCGGCTTTCAGGGGCCGGCGGGGTTTGAGGGGCGGCGAGGTGAGGCTCATGAGCTGACTCCTTTGTCAAGCCTGATGTTTTTCCATGGGGAAAAAAATGGTTTAGAGCGAACGAAAACCGGCGGACGAACTAAATTTACATGTCCTCGGACGGGAAAGTTTTCGGACCCGACAGTCCCCGCGCCGCGCCCGTCCCCGCTCTCTTTTTCCGCGCCGGCCCGGGGGCGCCGCCCCGGTTTTGGCCGGGAGTTTCCGCCGGGCGTTTTGTCAGGCGTTCAGGACGCCCCGGTCGAGGCCCGCCCCGGACGGCGGCGCGGACAGGCGGACGGCGGGGGCGGCCTCCCGCTCGTTGAGGCCCCCGAACATGCCGGCGGCGCAGCGGCCGTAGACGGACTGGATCTTCTCGGCGTCGAGGTTTCCGCCGGGGCCGTCGTAGAGGACCCTCCCGCAGCACAGGGCCACC
Source organism: Deltaproteobacteria bacterium (assembly GCA_031264015.1). GTDB lineage: Bacteria > Desulfobacterota > Desulfarculia > Adiutricales > Adiutricaceae > JAIRNQ01. The sequence goes on from JAISET010000049.1 coordinate 8,815, forward strand.
ACCCTGGGGCAGTACAGCACGGCGTAGTCGATCTGATGAAGGCTCACCAGCACGGTCAGCCCCTCCTCGCGGTTGAGTTTCGAGAGCGTCTCCATGACCAGGATCGAGCTCTCCGGGTCCAGGGAGGCGATGGGCTCGTCGGCCAGGATGACCGAGGCCTTCTGGACCAGGGCGCGGGCGATGGCCGCCCTCTGCTGCTGGCCGCCCGAGAGGGTCGAGGCCCGCTGGCCCGACTTGTCCAGGATCCCGACCTTTGACAAGGACTCCAGGGCCAGCCTGCGGTCCTCCGGGGAGAAGGAGCTGACGGCCGCCCGCCAGAGGGCCGTGCGTCCCAGGGCGCCCAGCAGGACGTTGGTCAGCACCGTGAGCCTGCCCACCAGGTTGAACTGCTGGAAGACCAGCCCGACGTCTCGTCGGACCCGGCGGGCGTCCCTGGCGAGGACGCCGTCGGACTGGATCTTCCGCCCGGCCACCGCGACGTGGCCGGCCCCCTTGTCGGAGGTCAGAAGGCCCGGGACGTGCCGCAGCAGGGTGGACTTCCCGGAGCCCGAGGCGCCGATCAGGGCGACCATCTCGCCCCGCCCGACCTTGAGGCTGACGTCGGAGAGCGCCTTGGTCTCCCCGAAGGTCTTGCTGAGATTTTTGACTTCCAGCATGCGTTTGTCCTTTAAAGCGGTTTGGTTTTGCCCCCCGCCGCCCGGGGGGGGCGGGGGGATCTTTTGACCGTGATTATAGGCGCCGGTTGTTAAGATTTTGTCAGGCGGGTTTAAAATAAAGGAAAAAATTCCCGGCTCCTCCCCGGGGGCGGGGGAGGGGGGATTCGCGGCCCGGGGCCGCGGCCGCCGACGCCCGGAGGGCGGGGCGGGGAGGCGGCGGAAGAAGAAGAAGACAGGCGGACGGGGTGTCGGGAGGGAAGGCCGGGGAGCCGTCCCGACCGGGGCCGGGGCCCGGGGGCGGAGGTCCGGAGGCAAAGACCATGGAGCCGGCCCGGGCGGGGACGAAGCCCGGGAGCCCCGGGCCGGAAGTCGGAAGAGGACCGGGGCCGGGCCGGGCGGGTCGACCGGGAGAAAAAGAACCTGTCCGGGATGAGGAAATATGTTTAATTATTTGGCATAATTGCGGCGGCCAATGGGCGCGGCTGCGGAATCTGAAAAAAAAAATGAGAAAAAACTTGACAGGTAATTTTTAAAAGTATATCATTATTTAAAATTTTAACACTTATACTCTTATTAGTATAGATGCTAACTTTTGGCTTAAAATAACCGACCGGTAATCCGTCGGAATAGAAAGAACGGCGTCGGGACCACAGGCGGCCGGTCGGTATTGACGGCGACGGCGACGTCGCGGCAAGGAGGACGACAAAATGAAGATAAGACTGGATTTCGTCACCAACAGTTCCTCGACTTCCTATCTGATATCGCTCAAAGGGAAGTTCACATTGGAAAATTTCACCAAGGCCGCGGGGGTCGACAAGACGCCCTGGCTGGGGCGGATGTTTTCTCGGCTCTTCAAAATCATCAGCGGTCACAATAAGGAGATTTCTGACGTGGTCAAAATGGAACGTGAGTACTACGACGAGGATGAAACCCTCGACTCCTATCTTGAGCGGGCGTGGCCGGACCGCGAGGAGACCGTCAAGGCTCTCCTGGCCGCGGGCAGAAAAGTCTATGTCGGGTCGTTCGAGGACGGGGGAATGGGGGCGAGCGAACTCGAGTGCTTGTTCTGCGCGGACAGCTTCTTTCTGGAAAACGACGAGATCTTTTTTGACGCCAGCGAGGAGAGGTATTGATATTTTCAGGGAAGTCTCCCGGTCCTCGCCGTCGGAGATCCTCGCCGGGCGTCCTAAATTTGAACCGTAATTTGGCCCGTTCTTTGGGTCCCTCCGGCGACAAACGCCCCCGGCCGCCTCGTCCGATCTCCGTCATGCCGGCAAGGAAAAAGTTCCCGGCTCCTCCCCGGGGGCGGGGGGAGGAGGCGGCGGAGAAAGAAGAAGAAAACAGGCGGCCGGGGTGTCGGGAGGGAAGACCGGGGAGCCGTCCTGACCGGGGGCGGAGGTTCGGAGGCAAAGACCATGGAGCCGGCCCAGGCGGGGCCGAAGCCCGGGAGCCCTGGGCCGGAAGTCGGAAGAGGACCGGGGCCGGGCGGGTCGACCGGGAGAAAAAGAACCTGTCCGGGATGAGGAAATATGTTTAATTATTTGTCATAATTGCGGCGGCCAATGGGCGAGGCTGTGGAATCTGAAAAAAAATGAGAAAAAACTTGACAGGTAATTTTTAAAAGTATATCATTATTTAAAATTTAAACACTTATACTCTTATTAGTATAGATGCTAACTTTTAGGCTTAAAATAACCGACCGTGAATCCGTCGGAATAGAAAGAACGGCGTCGGGACCACAGGCGGCCGGTCGGTATTGACGGCGACGGCGACGTCGCGCAAGGAGGACGACAAAATGAAGATAAGACTGGATTTCGTCACCAACAGTTCCTCGACTTCCTATCTGATATCGCTCAAAGGGGAGTTCACATTGGAAAATTTCACCAAGGCCGCGGGGGTCGACAAGACGCCCTGGCTGGGGCGGATGTTTTCTCAGCTTTTCAAAATCATCAGCGGTCACAACACGGAGATTTCTGACGCGGTCAAAAGGGAACGCAAGTGGTACGAGGATGAAACCGTCGACTCCTATCTTGAGCGGGCGTGGCGGGACCGCGAGGAGACCGTCAAGGCTCTCCTGGCCGCGGGCAGAAAAGTCTATGTCGGGACGTTCGAGGACGAGGGAATGGGGGCGGGCGTACTCGAGTGCTTGTTCTGCGCGGAGAGCTTCTTTCTGGAAAACGACGAGATCTTTTTTGACGCCAGCGAGACGAGGTATTGATATTTTCAGGGAAGTCTCCCGGTCCTCGCCGTCGGAGATCCTCGCCGGGCGTCCTAAATTTGGACCGTAATTTGGACCGTAATTTGGCCCGTTCATTGGGTCCCTCCGGCGACAAACGCCCCCGGCCGCCTCGTCCGATCTCCGTCATGCCGGCGACGTTTCACCTCGTCCGGCTTCGGGCAGTCGGGAAAAATATTTCGGGCTCGGTCCGTCTCGAAGGTCCGTCTCGAAGGTCCGTCAAGACAGTCCGGACCCGGTCCGGAAGCGGTCGGGACCGGCAGCCTCGACTCGGGCGGCCGGAGGGAGGCGGGACCTCGGCAAATCCGGCGGCGTTTTCAGCCGTTGGAATTTATTCGCAAACATTCTGATTATAGGAAGTGATTTATGAAGATCAGACTCGACTTTGTCAGCAACAGCTCGTCCACCAGTTTCCTCGTCTCCCTCAAAGGGGAGATGAGCAAGAAGAATTTGTTTAAGCGCATGGGAATAGCCAATGTTCCCTGGTTGGTCGAGGCCTTTGACGACCTTTATAATTGCGTCATGGAGGCTGATGATATTACTATAAGGCTGAAGGAGGAGGAGGCGAAGGCGAAGGCGAAGGAGAAGGTGGATGAGGAGGAGGAGGAGGACATCTTGTACTCCGTGTTGGACGGATACAGTGACAAGACCATGGAGATCGTCAGGGAATTGCTGGACAAGGGCCGGGTTGTTTTCGAGGGATTTTTCAGTGATTATCATGAGGGAACCGCCGTCTCCGGCTTTTTCTGCAATTCGCGGGTCACCATCCACACCGACGACTTTTTCTTCGACTGTAATTCCGGCGGCTATTGATTTGGCGGACTTGTTGTCCTCCCTGAGACTATTCTGGATTTCCTGGCGCGGACGCTTGCCGGACGGCCTTTAAGCCGGTCGTTTTTGGGGGCCTGGTCTGGTCCCGGCCCTCTTGTCGGCCGCGGAGACGGGGAGCCGGGACAAACAACAGGCCGCTTTAAACCGGCGCGGCCTGTCCGCTTACATTTAATTATAGTGTCTTGATCCTGGCGCCGCGAGGCGCGTCCGTTCGGCTTTAATTTTCAATTTGGTCCTTCAATATAACTTTTGTGACGTCGGGAGTCAAAAACATGGGCGGGTTGATTGTGAGATATTGCCGGGAAAGCGACTACTTGCTGACCTTCAACCAGAACAACGGTTTTTTCCTCCGCATGGGCAAGGGCGGGAAAGACCCTTTTTACAACGCGCTGGGCCCGGAGCTTCTGGACATTTCCATCACCAACTACTGCGCCCGCAACTGCGGCTTCTGCTACCGGGCCTCCCATGTCGGCGGCCTGCACATGGCCCATGAGGACTACGAGGCGGTCATGGGCCAGGCGCGGAAGCTGGGCGTTTTGCAAGTCGCCCTGGGCGGAGGCAACCCCAACGAGCACCCCGAGTTTGTCAGGATCCTCGAGACGACCAGGCGGCACAACATCGTCCCCTCCTACACCACCAACGGCCAGGGGATGACCGCGGAGATCTACGAGGCCACCAAAAAATACTGCGGCGCCCTGGCCGTCAGCTGGTACCCCCCTTATGCCGACGCCAGGGAGGTGGTCCGCCAGGCCGGGATCCATAAGATCAAGACGAACGTCCACTTCATGCTCAGCCTGGAGACCATTCCCGAGGCCGTGGACTTGCTCGACAACGAGTCCGAGTTTCTGGAAAAGATCAACGCCGTGGTCTTTTTGAACTACAAGCCCGTCCACTCGTCCCGGGACCTGTGTCTGACCGACGGGCCCGAGACGCGCCGATTTTTCGAGTCCGTCAAAAAAACCTCCGCCTGCAAGATCGGCTTCGACAGCTGCATGGTCTCCTACCTGACCTTGCTGGGAGACGACCTGGAGAGGGAGACCGTGGATTTTTGCGAGGCGGGCAGGTTCTCCGCCTTCGTCTCCGAGGACATGCGCTTCTACCCCTGCTCCTTCCTCAAGGACATGTCCGAGGGCGTCGACCTCGGGGCCGTCTCCCTGGGCGACGCTTGGCGGGACGGCGCCGAATTCCAAAAAATGCGCGGCAGACTCAAGGCCAGGGGGGTCCAGGAGCACCCTATCGAGGCCTGCGGGACGTGCTCCGACTATGACTTTTGCCGCGGCGGCTGCCAGATTTTCGACGTCAACAGGTGCCGGCCCGGCGCGTCCATGGCCGGCAGTCCGGCTCCGGCCGCGGGTCTTGGCGCGGCGGACGGTCCGGGCCCCGACCCGCGGGCGGCCCTCTGACCCGGATCGCTCCCGTCTTGCCGCCGGGTCCGTTTTCCTTGGGCGGGCCCGGCCTGCCATTTGAAACGGTCGGTTGCTTTTCCCGGACGCCATTTTCCGGCGCGCGCCCCACTCCGGGCGCTCTTTTTTTGCGCCCGGTTCGGCGGCCGGGAGGGCAAACCGTCCGGCGACGGCGGACGGCGGGGGGCTGGGGAAGAGACTTTGCGGGCCGCGGCGGGCCTGGCTGGGGGAAATTTTCAGTCTTGACTTTGCCGCGCTTTGGAGGTATATAGCTTTTTGCCTCGGTTTCGGCCCGTCTTTCCTCCTTTGGCGCGGGCGGCGGGCCCGGGAGCCTCCCGGGAGGCCCCCGGGAGCCGTTGTGGCAAAAAGACTGTCTTCCGGTATAAATCGCTGAAAAAATTACTGATTATTTGGAAATAAAATCGGCTTGAAACCGGGGGCGAAATCCTTTATGATGGTTTGTTGCCTTTTGGGAACTCCCTTCTGGCCGCAAAACCAGCCCCCGTCGGGTCGGCTCGTTTCTGACCGCCCACATAGCTCAGTAGGTAGAGCACGTCCTTGGTAAGGACGAGGTCATCGGTTCAAGTCCGATTGTGGGCTCCAGTTTGTTTCCCGAGGCTAGTTTTTTGTTCCGCCCTGTTTGCCGCGACAGTTTTTCCCCCGGGGAGCCGGCCGAAAACTCGTCGTCCCGGGCTTGGCGAAAGGCGGATTAAGCCCCCCGCGGCCCGGGCCCTGCCGGCCGGGGGAGGCCGTTCGGTTGCTGGCCAACCGAGATAACGACTCGAAGGCGTCGTCAGCTCCGCGGAGGGGGCGTCTCCAGTCTCTAATTGCGCGAAAGTAAGGAGGCGATTACAATGGCCAAAAAGAAGTTTGACCGTTCTAAACCCCATGTCAACGTCGGCACCATCGGACACATCGATCACGGCAAAACCACTCTGACCGCGGCCATCACGTTGATCCTCTCCAAGGCCGGCGGCGGCGAGTACGTGCCCTTCGACCAGATCGACAAGGCTCCCGAGGAGAAGGAGCGCGGCATCACCATCGCCGCGGCCCACGTCGAATACGAGACGCCCAAGCGGCACTACGCCCACGTCGACTGCCCCGGCCACGCCGACTACATCAAGAACATGATCACCGGGGCCGCCCAGATGGACGGCGCCATCCTGGTGGTCGGCGCCGACGACGGCCCCATGCCCCAGACCAGGGAGCACATCCTCCTGGCCAGGCAGGTGGGCGTCCCCTCCATCGTCGTCTTTTT
>JAISET010000051.1 GCA_031264015.1 Deltaproteobacteria bacterium
AAAAAGACGACGATGGAGGGGACGCCCACCTGCCTGGCCAGGAGGATGTGCTCCCTGGTCTGGGGCATGGGGCCGTCGTCGGCGCCGACCACCAGGATGGCGCCGTCCATCTGGGCGGCACCGGTGATCATGTTCTTGATGTAGTCGGCGTGGCCGGGGCAGTCGACGTGGGCGTAGTGCCGCTTGGCGGTCTCGTATTCGACGTGGGCCGCGGCGATGGTGATGCCGCGCTCCTTCTCCTCGGGGGCCTTGTCGATCTGATCAAAGGGCACGTACTCGCCGCCGCCGGCCTTGGAAAGGATCAGCGTGATGGCCGCGGTCAGGGTGGTCTTGCCGTGGTCTATGTGTCCGATGGTGCCGACGTTGACATGGGGTTTTGAACGATCAAACTTTTTCTTGGCCATTTGAAGCCTCCGTAAGGAATAAGGCGACGAGCCGCCGGACCGGGGGCCCGGCGGGCCAGCCGAAACCGGGGTTCGCCCCCGCCCCGGGGCGGCGGGGCCCCGGGAAAAAATTTATCCGGCCCGCGCCGGGGTCACTTCCCCTCCTGGCGCTTTTTCTCCCGCAAGGCGACGACCTCGAGGGCCACGCTCTCGGGGAGCGGCTGGTAGAAGCCGAACTGCATGGTGAACGAGGCCCGGCCCTGGGTGCGGTTTCTGAGCTCGGCGATGTACCCGAACATCGTCCCCAGGGGCACGTCGGCCTTGATGATCTTGGAGCCGCCCAGGGTGTCCAGGGAGGCGACCTTGCCGCGGCGCACCGAGATGTCGGCCATGACGTCGCCCACGAACTCCTCGGGGGTGACGACCTCGAGGTTCATGATGGGCTCGAGGATGATGGAGCCGCCCTTGCGGAGGCCCTCCTTGACGCACATGGACCCGGCCAGGGCGAAGGCCATCTCCGAGGAGTCGACGTCGTGGTAGGAGCCGTCGAACAGGGTCACCTTCAAGTCGGTCACCGGGAAGCCCGCCCGGGTGCCGCCCTTGCGGCAGGCCTCCAGGGCGCCCTCGCCCACGGCGTTGTGGTATTCCTTGGGGACGGTGCCGCCGACCACGGCCGTCTCGTAGACCAGGCCGCCGCCGGGCTCCAGGGGCTCGAGACGCAGCCAGACGTGGCCGTACTGGCCGCGCCCGCCCGTCTGGCGCACGTGCTTGTACTCCACCTCGCAGGCCTTGGTGACGGTCTCGCGGTAGGCCACCTGGGGGGCGCCCAGATTGACGCCGACCTTGAACTCGCGGACCAGGCGGTCGGCGATGATCTCGAGGTGCAGCTCGCCCATCCCCGAGATGATGATCTCGCCGGTCTCGCGGTCGGACTTGACCCGAAAGGACGGGTCCTCGGAGACCAGCTTGGACAGGGCCTGGCCGAGCTTGTCGGCCTCGTCCTTGTTCTTGGGGCTCAGGGCCACGTGGATGACCGGCTCGGGGACGTGCATTTTCTCCAGGACGACGGGCCGGGCCTCGTCGCAGAGGGTGTCCCCGGTGGTCGAGTTCTTCAGGCCCACGGCGGCCACGATGTCGCCGGCCTCGGCCTCCTTGATCTCCTCGCGCTTGTTGGCGTGCATTTTTAAGAGGCGCCCGATCTTCTCGCGGCCGCCGCGGGTCGAGTTGAAGACCTGGTCGCCGCTTTTCAGCGTCCCCGAATACACGCGCAGGAAAGTCAGGTGCCCCACGTAGGGGTCGCTCATGAGCTTGAAGGCCAGGGCGGCCAGGGGGGCCTCGTCGGAGGCGGGCCGCTCGACCGCGTCGCCCTTGGGGTCGAGGCCGGAGACGGGCTTGATGTCCGCGGGGGAGGGCAGGAAGTCGACCACGGCGTCCAGAAGAGGCTGCACGCCCTTGTTTTTAAAGGCCGAGCCCAGCAGGACGGGCACGCATTTGAGGTCCAGGCAGCCGCGGCGCAGGGCGGCGCGCAGCCGCTCGGCCGAGATCTCGCCGCCCTCCAGAAAATCCTCGATCAGGGAGTCGTCGAGATCGGCCAGGGTCTCGACCAGCGAGCCGCGGGCGGCCTCGGCCTCGGCTTGGAGTTCGGCCGGGACCGGCAGGACGTCGAACTTGGTGGGGTCGGAGGCGTCCTTGGAGTAGGAGAGAAACTTCATTTCCAGAAGATCGACCAGCCCCTCGAACTTGTCCTCGCTGCCCACCGGCAGCTGCAAAAGGCACGGCAGGGCCGAGAGCTTGCCGCGCATCTCGGCCAGGCATCTTTGGTGGTCGGAGCCCAGACGGTCCATCTTGTTGATGAAGGCGATGCGGGGGACGCCGTAGCGGTCGGCCTGGCGCCAGACCGTCTCGGACTGGGGCTGGACGCAGCCGACGGCGCAGAAGACGGCCACCACGCCGTCGAGGACCCGCAGGCTTCTCTCCACCTCGATGGTGAAGTCGACATGGCCCGGGGTGTCGATCAGATTGATGCGATGCTTCCGCCAAAAGCACGTCGTGGCCGCGGAGGTGATGGTGATGCCCCGCTCCTGCTCCTGCGCCATCCAGTCCATGGTCGCCTGGCCGTCGTGGACCTCGCCGATCTTCTGAGAGACCCCCGTGTAGAAGAGGATGCGCTCCGAAGTCGTCGTCTTGCCGGCGTCGATGTGGGCGATGATCCCGATGTTGCGAGTGGATGCTATGGGGAGCTGACGGGCCAAGTTCTACCTTCCAAAGCGGCGCTGAAAACCGCGCCAAAAACAAACAAGCTGTCGGTCGAACAAACTTTCAATCAGACAAACTGTCGGTCAAGCAATCTGCAAACTTCCAAACTTCCAATATATTCCGTCCAAATCTATTCCGTCCAAATCTATTCCGTCCGAATCTATTCCGTCCGAATCTATTCCGTCCAAATCTATTCCGTCCGAATCTATTCCGTCCAAATCTATTCCGTCCAAATCTATCCGTCGTTCCCGGCCCGGCTCCAAGGCGCGGAAAGCCTCGGCCGACCGTCCGTCCCGGGGCCGTCCCCCCGGCGGGGAGGCCGCGAAAACTGATTGTCAAAGAGCCGCGGGGACGGGCTCCGCCGGGGAGGCTACCACCTGTAGTGGGAGAAGGCCTTGTTGGCCTCGGCCATGCGGTGCGTGTCCTCGCGCTTCTTGACGGAGGAGCCGCGGCCCTGGGCGGCGTCCATGAGCTCGGCGGCCAGCTTGGCCATCATGCCCTTCTCGCCGCGCCCCTGGGCGTAGTTGATCAGCCAGCGGATGGACAGGGCCGCCCGGCGCTCGGGCCTGATCTCCATGGGCACCTGGTAGGTGGACCCGCCGACGCGGCGGCTTTTCACTTCCAGGGTGGGGCGGACCTGGTCGAGGGCCCGCTCGAAAACTTTGATGGGGTCGTCCTTGGTCCGCTCTTTGATGATGTCGATGGCCCCGTAGAAGATGCGCTCGGCGGAGCTCTTCTTGCCCCTCTTCAAAAGGTTGTTGATGAACCGGGCCACCATCTTGTTGCCGAACTTGGGGTCGGGGAGGGTCTCCCTCTTCGTTACCTCTCTGCGCCTGGGCATCCTTCTGATCCTTCTTGCTTAAGCTGACTGTTGGCCTCGGGGACGCGGTCCCCCTCGGCTCGTCCGAGCCGTCATGGCCGGCCCTGGCCGACCATGCGGGCTATTTGGGCCGCTTGACCCCGTACTTGCTGCGCCCCTGGCGGCGCTTGGCCACGCCCACGGCGTCGAGGACGCCGCGGATGATGTGGTAGCGGACGCCGGGAAGGTCCTTGACGCGGCCGCCGCGGATCATGATCACCGAGTGCTCCTGGAGGTTGTGGCCCTCGCCGGGGATGTAGCTGGTCACTTCCATGGAGTTGGTCAGGCGCACCCTGGCCACCTTCCGCAAGGCCGAGTTGGGCTTCTTGGGGGTGGCGGTGTAAACCCTGATGCAGACCCCTCTTTTCTGGGGGCAGCCTTTGAGGGCCGGGACCGTGTTCTTTTTCGTCTGGGCCTTGCGGCCGAGGCGGATGAGCTGGTTAATGGTCGGCATCTTACGTCCTTGGCTGGATATGGCCCGCCCCGGCGTCCGCCTACGGGCCCCCGGGCCGTTTTGAGGCGGCCTGAAAAAAAATTCGCTCGGGGGTCGAAAAAATTTGCCGTCCTGAAAAATGGCGACAAAAAATCCCTTCTCCAGGCCTTAAGACCCCCTCTCGTTCCTTTCTCAGACCTTTCGGCCCGCAAAAAGGCCGGCTGAAGCCGGTTCGATCGGAGGTGCACCCGGGAAGGTGTCGGACCCGGCGGCAAAAATCTGCCCCCCGGCCCAAAGAGCCCCGCGGTCCCCCAAGTGTTTCGCCCGTCCGCCCCACATGCCTGTCATCGTCGGCCCGGCGACGGGTTCACTCGGTTGCTTGAAAGGGACCGCCTTTGCGGATTCGGCCTTTATAACATTTTTTTAAAAGCCGAGTCAAGAAAAAAAACGGCCTCGGGCCAATTTTTTTTCATGGAAGACGATAAGGCCAAACGGCCCGCCTGTCAAGCCCCAGATCTGGCGTTGTACCTGGAGGCGGGCCCGACATACAGGCAGACGCCCCGCCACTCGACCCGCCGCCCGCCCGGGAGGTCGAGGCCCCCGCGGCCCGGCTGGCTGAGCATCTCGAGCAGGATGTCGACGCTGGACAAGGTCACCGGCTCCCCGCCCCCGGCCCTGGGCACGACGACGCTGCGGAGCACCCGGCCGGCCACGCGCCTCTGCTCGGCCAGGGTCAGCTCGTACATCCCGGAGGCGGAGAGGCGCACCCAGCCGTCCGGGAGCCGCTCGGAGATGGCGCCGAGGATCTTTTCCAGGTGCCCGTCCCAGAACTCCTCCTCGGCGGAGGCCAGCCTGGACGCCCGGCCCAGGGCGTCCAGAATCTGCGGGTTCAGCTCCTCGAGCCGGGGCAGGACCTCCCGGCGGACCTTGTTGCGGGCGTACTTGAGATCCTGGTTGCTGGGGTCCTCCAGCCAGCCGACGCCCCTGGCCTCCAGCCAGCGGACCAGCTCGCGGCGGGTGAAGCCGAGCAGGGGCCTCAGGACCCCGTTGTTGACCGCGGGGATGCCCGCCAGGGCCCCGGGCCCGCCTCCCCGGGCGAGCTTCAATATGACGGTCTCGGCCTGGTCCCCGGCCTGGTGGGCGGTGACCAGAAAGTCCCCCGGCCAGGCGTCCCTGACTCGGTACAAAAAGTCGTAGCGGGCCCAGCGGGCGGCCTCCTCGACGCCCCTGCCCCGCTCCTTGGCCAGCGAGCCGACGTCGGTCCTCTCGCTCTCGAAGCGGAGGCCCAGCTTTTCGGCGGCCAGCCGGGCCGCCCCGGCCTCCGCGTCCGAGTCCGGCCGCAGCCCGTGGTCCAGGTGGGCGGCCAGAAGCCTCGACGGCGGCAGAAAGAGGGCCAGGAGCGACAGGAGGGCCGCCGAGTCCGCCCCGCCCGAGAAGGCGCAGACGTGGCGCCCCTCCGGCCAGACCGGCGAGAGACGGGACATGGAGGCGTTGAAGCGGCCCGCCAGGTCGGCCTCGAAGGGGGACAAACTCTCCAGACTGTCGGCTGTGTTCAAAATCATATCCTCTGCCCGCGGGAGGCGCGGACGGTTCCGCATGTCGTCTTGTCGGGGTTTAAATTGCCGACGCCGGCGCGCGAACGCGGTTTAAAGACATTTAAGGACAATCCGCCGGCCCGGGCCCGTCGTCATGGCCGGGCCGGGTCCGCCCGCGGGCGCCCGCGCGTCATATATATAGTTGCCGGCCGGCGGGCCGAGGCCGGCCGGGGCGGGCCCGTCATATGGCGGCGGGGCGGACCGGGGGGACGGGCCCGCGCGCCAGGGGGGGCGCCGCCGGCGGTTTCCAAATACCCGAAACCAAGCCGGATTTCAAGGGCGCGGACGAAAGCCCCCGGTCCGGGGAGCCGCCGGGAACGACCGGGGGGGGCCGGGGAAAAACCCGCTCAGCCGGCGAAGACGTCGTAGGCCACCAGCCTGACGGGGGAGGCGGTGCCGGAGACGAGCCTCAGGGGGAAGGCGGAGACGAGCCTCTTTTTGCCGTCCATGACCTCCTCGGGGAAGTTGACCTCCTCGATGATCAGGACGCCGGCCGACAGGAGGATCTCGTGGCAGGGCTGGGCCGTCTCCTTGGTGTAGCCGCCCAGGCTCATGGTGTCGATGCCCACGGCCTTGACGCCCTTGTCCCGCAGGTAGCCGGCGGCGGGCCCGTCGATGAAGGGCCAGTTCTTCATGTAGTCGGCCCCGTAGCCGCGCCTGGCGTTCCAGCCGGTGTTGATGAGGACGAAGTCCCCCGGGCCGATGATCCTGTCGAACTCGGAGACGGTCTCCAAGCCGACGGAGGTCCTCTCGCCCGCCCGGCCCCTCAGGTCCAGGACGGCCCCGAAGCCCCAGAACCTCTCCAGGGGCAGGGAGGCGGCGTCGCCGGCGCCGTCGTAAAAATGCTCGGGCATGTCCACGTGGGTGCAGGTGTGGCTGCAGAAGTCCAGGCGCTCGGCGTTGAAGCCGTCCCTGGCCCGGTAGCTGGTCCTGGTGATCGAGGGCGTCCCCAGCCTCGGGTAGGCGGGGGCCCCGTGGTAGATGGGCAGGCTGAGGTCGTGCAGCCTGGTCTTGCCTGGGTCCATATCAGGGCGATCCTTTCCGGCCGCGACAGGGCCGTTTTTCGCAAGTTTGTTTCGGCGCCCCCGGGCGGCCGCCCGCAAGGCCGGCCGGGGCGGCGGCGGACGAGGAGGGACAAACGAGCCGGCGGAGCGCGGGACGGGGGCGGACCCCAAGCGGGCCCGAAGCGGGCCGGGACAGCGGAAAGCCGGTTGTCCAAAAGCCCCGAACAACGGACGGTTTCCGCCAAAACCGCCTCCCCGCTTGCACTTCTCATAATACTCCAACCGGCCGCCCCCGGTCAAAAAGCGGCCCGGCGCCGCATTATGGCGGGAAAAGTCCGGCTCGTCGCCGCGGGGGCCGGATCCCCGCCGCCGCCGGAAAAAGCCCCAGCGCCGCCGAGGGGGGGCCGCGAGACTGCAAAACCCGGGCCGGGGGGCCTCCCGCCCCCCCGGCCCGGGTTTTGACCGGACGGCCGGGCAGGGGCCGCGGCCGCCCGGGGACCGTCCCCTAGTCCCTGGGCCAGAGCTGGTCGCGGCCGGCCTCCCTGACGCTCGGGCAGCCGGTCATGATCATGGCCTGCTCCAGCTGGGAGCGCAGGGTCTCGGTGTAGAGGGCGACGCCCTCCCGGCCGCCGCCGACGGCCGCGACGGCGTAGGGCCTGCCGATCATGACGGCGTCGGCGCCCAGGGCCAGCATCTTGAGAATGTCCGCGCCGGTGCGGACGCCCCCGTCGACCAGGACGGCCGCCCGGCCCCTGATCTTCTCGACCACGGAGGCCAGCACCTTGGCGGTCCCGGGGACGGAGTCGAGGACCCGGCCGCCGTGGTTGGAGACCACGACGCCGTCGGCCCCGGCCTTGACGCAGGTGACGGCGTCGTGGGGGCCCATGACGCCCTTGATGATCATCTTCAGACCCAGCTCGTGGGCCCCGGAGACGATCCGGGCCAGCTCGTCCTCGCCCTTGGCGTAGGCGGGCATGCCCATGAGCCGCAGCGTGACGAGGCCGATGCTGTCCAGGTCGCAGGCGGCCGCCAGGCAGCCGGCGTCCCGGGCCATCCTGAGCTTCTCGTCGATGATCCGAGGCTCCCAGGGCTTGACGAAGGGGAGGACCCGGCCGTCAAGCTTTCTGGCCATGGCGAGGCCCGTCTTCATGACCTCCGGAGGCACGGCGTCCGGCGTCCCGGAAATGATCCCGGCCTGGTCGGCCCCATGGGTCACGGCCTCCTGGTACTCCTCCTCGCCCACGGCCCCGGAGAGGTTGAAGGCGATGCCCCCGACGGGCCCGACCATCAGCGGGAGCCTCAGCTTGAAGCCCAGCACCTCCGTCTCGGTGACGGGATTTCTGACCTCGTGGACCAGGCGGGTGTTCAGGTAGATCTCGGCCAGGGCCGAGACGTTGTTGCGGAAGGAGACGCCGGAGCCCGTCCCGCCCATCCCCGGCACCTCGCCGGAGCAGACTCTTCCGTCGCACGCCGGGCAGACCCGGCACGAGCCCTTGGTCAGCTCCCGGGCCTTGTCCCGGACTTGCTTCATTGTTAGGGGCATGATGACCTCGATGATGTTCGCGCGCGTTTGTCTGAGGCCCGGGCTTTCCCGGCCGGGCGGCGAGAATTAAGATGCCTCATTATATTAGTCTGACACCGAATTATAAAGCTCGGGGCCCGTCCCCGGCGACGTTTTTTGACCCGCCGGACCTGTTCGGGGACAAATCGGACGTCCCCGCGCCTCACCGCGTCGTCTCCGACACCCGGGAGCCACCCCCGGCCGCCCGGTTTCGTCAATTATTCGCGCCCCCCGGCCGGGACCGGGGCGGGACGACCGGGACCGGGGCGGGACGACCGGGCCCCCCCGGGACTCCCGAAGGCCGGCCGGGACAGGCCGGCCCCTGGAAAAAAGTCGCCCCGTATAAATGGGCTCGCCCCCGGGCAACCTTCAGCCGGGGGGTCATGTCCAAAATTTCGTTCCTCCGACCATGACTGCCCGGAGCATGCCGCCTCGGAGCGGGGGTTGGTTTAAAGAGCGCGGCTCGTTCCCCGCGCCATGACCAAATTTCTTCATTCGCAACAGCTCGCGTCACGGAAGCAAGGGCCGGGGATCTTTCATGGCTCCAAGCCGTTCCGCGGTTCTTTTATCTTTCAGCCGCGACCATGCCGTCGGCCTTTCGCCCTAAAAATTGACGTTGAAGGGGATAAATTAACCCTGGAGACAGAAATCTTGACGGCAATTTTCATCCCGGGGTAGGTCCTGGACTCGGGTCCAGCCACAACCCTGGCAGGGGTCGCCAGGCACCCCGTGAGCGCTTGCCCGTGCGCAGGGCGAAAGGACAGGAGGACTTTTGTTGACTTAAATAGAGTTATGAGGTAAACTTGGAATGAGTTGGGCCTTCTGTTTTCTGGTGGGCTTTGTACCAACATCATCCTACCATAGTTCATTCAAAAGTCCTACTACTTTTTCCTCTTATCAATGGTTACTGAATTTGAAGTCGAAAATCGTTTATACTCATGACGGTCATAAATAACGAAGATACCTTTAACTGGTCACAGCCACTTCAGGAGCTAGACCACAAAGAGGGGCGTGATATACGAAATGGAGTGCCAAATAGTTAAATTACCAATTAAGATAAGAATGTGTGATAATTAACCAATATTCAGTCGGGACACTTGAACAGCCGACATTATATTCCATGGAACTGTTATGAAAGAACTTCCCATTGGCATGCAGACTTTTAAAGAACTTATTGAAGGTGGCTATGTGTACGCCGACAAAACTAAGTTTGTTTACAACATCGTAAGAACTGGTAAGGCCTATTTCCTTTCGAGGCCAAGACGGTTCGGTAAATCCCTCCTTCTGAGTACCTT
>JAISET010000109.1 GCA_031264015.1 Deltaproteobacteria bacterium
CGTCGACACCAAGGGCTTCGCCCTGTCCCTGGGCGTGGGCTACGGGCTCGACGTCTCCCCGGGCCGCCTGACCGTGGGCGCCTTCGTCGAATACGGCGACGGCGACTACGACACCTACAACTCCTTCGACGGCATCGGCAACGTCGAGGGAAGCGGCGACACCACCTATTTCGGCGGGGGGCTTCTGGCCCGCCTGGAGTTCTCCGGCTCCCCGACCGGCGCCTTCTACGCCGAGGCCTCGGCCAGGGCCGGGCAGGTGAAAAACGAGTTCCGCAGCGCCGACCTGCTGGACCCCCTGGGCGGGCCCACCGGCTACGACGCCAGGACCCCCTACTACGGGGCGCACCTGGGGCTCGGCTACAAGCTCAACGTCGGCGCTGCCGGCGCGCTGGACATCCACGGCAAATACCTCTGGAACCGCGTCAGCGCCGACGAGACGACTCTGACCAGCGGGGAAAGGGTCAGGTTCGCGGCGGTGGACTCCCACAGGGTCCGGGCCGGCGTCCGCTACACTCATTCCATTAACGACCACGCGGCCCCGTTCGTCGGCGCCGCCTTCGAGCACGAGTTCGACGGCAAGTCCACGGCCTCCTCCAACGGCTTCGACCTGCCGTCCCCCAAGATGCGGGGCTCCACCGGCGTGGGCGAGCTGGGCCTCAAGATCACCCCGTCCCCCGGCGGCCCCGTAAGCGCCGAGATCGGCGTCCAGGGCTACGCCGGCAAGCGCCAGGGCGTCACGGGCAGCGCTGTGCTCAAGATCGAGTTCTAATCTGACTGTCCGGCCGGCCCGGCCGCCCCGGCCGGCCCGGCGGATCCGACCTGTTTGGAAAATTAGTCCGAAGGAAGGGGCCGTAGATTACCATGGTAATTTTTCGGCCCCTTCCTTTTGTTTTTGGAACTTTAGGGATTAAAGTTAGCATGAAAATAAACTAAAATCTATTTTTACATGTTTTAACCAATATATTAATTACAGACAGAAATGTGCTTTCCCACCGCAAGGCCGCCCGCGGCAAACGCCCGCCCGCCCGCCGGACGGCGGCGTCCGAGGCGGGCGCCCGCTATTGGTTGTTAGTTTGACGGGGACAAGCCGGGAGCGCAAATTAATGATTGACGGCTTGCTTTCGGCTGCTTGTTGATATCTTTAATTCATGATCATCCACATGTTTCGGCTCGAATGTCCGCCGGGGGCGACGGGCGCCCCCGGCCCTTCCCGGCGCGGCCGGCGGGCCGGGTTCCCGGTTCGGGGGCCGCTTTTTTTGTCGCCGGCATCTTTTTTGCCGGCCCCGTTCGTGGTATGTTGGTCGGGTTAAGCGGCGGCCTGCGGCCGACCGGCGGGCGGGTCCCGGCTCCGGCCCGCCGTCTGGCGGGCCCCGCTGTCTGGCGGGCCCCCCGGGGGGGGAGGCCCGTTTTTTCGTCAGGCCGACCCTAGGAATATCCCGGGGCGTCTGCTACAATACGCTCCGATTTTTTAAAGGCCAAGGCGCTGGCGGGATGGTTTTTTTAGCCGGAGGCTCGCTTGGTTGAACTATTTCTAACAAGCTTTTGTGGAGGATCACATGCGTAAATTCAGCTCAGCAGCTGTGGTGGCCGTCATGGTTATGGCGGCTTATCTGCTTTGTCCGGCTGTCCAGGCCGCGGCCCAGACCAACGTCGCCATTTTCGACCTGGGCCGGGTCATCGCCGATTCGAAAAGAGGAAAAGAGGCGCAGAACAAGATCAAAGCCAAGGAGGACAGCCTGAAGAAGAACCTGGAGCCCAGGGCCGAGAACCTGCAGAAGAAGCGGGTCGACCTGGAGAAGGCCATGACCACGCTGAGCCAGGAGGCTTTCGAGAAGAGGCGCGACGAGCTGGCCAAAGAATATAACGCCTTCGCCCAGGACGAGCAGAAGGCCGCCGAGGAATTCCAGAAGACTCAAAACGACACCATGAAGCCGCTTCTGGAGAGGATCCAGAGAGTCGTCGGCGACATCGCCAAGGACAGGGGCTTCGACCTGGTCATCGACGGGACAGGCGGCGGCGTCATCTACGCGGTCAGCAGCATGGACATCACCGACGACGTCATCAAGGCCGTGGACAAGTGAGAGGGGGCGGGCCGGCCGGGCCCGGTCGTCCGGCCGCCGGCCGGCCCCGACCGGGAAACCGACCCGGGACCTCTCTTTCGGACAACGTCGCGCCATCACGTTTCACGCGCCCGCCGGGAGCCGGGCGGCGGGGGCCCTGCTTCCGCCCCGGCTTGAACCCGGCCCGCGCGGCGGGGGCCCCCCCATGACCGTTCCGCCCGGGCCAGCCGCGCCGGAGGCCCTCCCATGACCGTTCTGCCCAGGCCAGCCCCGCTGGAGGATCTTCTGGCCCAGGCCTCCGCCAGGCTGGCTTCGACGCTGCCCCTGCTGGGAGGGCCGAGCCTCAGGCCCGAGTTTCCCGTCCTGGGGGACCCGGGGACTTTGGTCTCGTCTTTGACCTCGTCCGCCGAGGCGGGCCCCGGGGCCCTCTGCTTCGCCGTCAAGCCGAACTTCCTCCGGGAGGCCGTCGACCGGGGGGCCGCGGCCGTCGTCGTCACCCCCGAGCTGGCCGGCCGGGCCGCCGGCCAGGCCCCCGGGGCCGCGTCCGCCCCGGGGCCCGCCCTGGCGGTCTGCCCGGAGCCCAGGCTGCTCTTCGGGGTCATCCTGGGCATAGCGGGCGACGCCGTCACGCCCAAGTGGGCCCCGGCCAGCCCGTTCTACAAGGACGAGGCCTCCTGCGAGATCGACCCTGGCGTCGTCTTCGGGCCCGGCTGCTACATAGGCGCCGGGGTGAGGATTGGTCCCGGCGGCAGGATCGGCCCGGGCGTCTTCGTCGACGACGGCGTCTCCATGGGCCGGGACTGCCTGATCCACCCCGGGGTGGTCCTGCGCTTCGGGACCCGCCTGGGCGACCGCTGCCAGATCCACGCCAACGCGGTCATCGGGGACGACGGCTTCGGCTACAACCAGATCCCTTATCCCCCCGGGGGCAGGCTCATCCACTACAAAAACCCCCATCTGGGCGGCGTCCTTATCGGCGACGACGTGGAGATAGGCTCCCTGGCCGCCATTGACCGCGGGCTGGTCTCCGACACCGTGGTCGGGCGGGGCACCAAGATAGACAACCTGGTGCAGATCGGCCATAATTGCCAGATAGGCAACGACTGCGTCGTCGTGGCCCAGGCGGGCGCCGCCGGGCACAGCCGGGTGGGCGACAGGGCCTTCGTGCTGGGCCAGGCCGGCCTGAGCCACGGGGCCGCGGTCGGGGAGGACGCCGTCATCGCCGGCCAGAGCGGGGTGCTCGGGACCATCCCCCCGGGCGGCAACGTCTGGACGGGGACGCCCGCCAAGCCCCAGGGCGAGGAGTACCGCTCCCAGGTCATGCTGAAAAACGACCTGCCCAAGTGGCGCCAGTTTCTCAGGCTGTTCCTAAAAGGCCGCGGCCTCGACGAGATCAGGCGCGAGATGGGCGGCGGGGAGGCCCCGTCCAAGAAGTAGGGCCGGGCCCCCGGCGGGCCCGACGTCCCGGCCCGGATCATTTTTGTCCGCCCGCCGGCCCCCTCCGGCCGGTTTTTTTGCCCCCGTCCCCCCCAGGCCCGGTTTTTCGGGTTTTCCGGGTTTTTCGGCAGCCGCCAAATCGTCCGGCCCCCCGCGTCACCGGGGCGGTCCCGCCCCCCCCCGTCTCTTTCGCCGGCCGCGCCCCCCGGGCGGAGTCCCGGCCGCGGGAGGGGCCGGGGCGTCTCGCGGGCGCCCCCCCGCCGGCCGGACGAGGGACGCCGCCCGCCGGTTTTCGCCATCGCGCCCCTCGCGGCCGGGCCGCCGGCAGCCGTTCGCCGGCGGCCGCCCGCGGCCGCCGGAGGAGAAGGAATAAAATGGCCGCTCAGGAATCGTCCAAGTCGCCCGACATCCTGTACGACGTCGTCCAGATCATGTCCGTCATCCCCCACCGGCCGCCCTTCCTGCTGGTGGACCGGGTGGTCGACCTGGAGCCCTGGCGGAAGGTCAGGGCCGTCAAGAACGTCACCATCAACGAGGATTTTTTTCGGGGTCATTTTCCCGCCGTGCCGGTCATGCCCGGGGTCCTGGTCCTGGAGGCCATGGCCCAGACGGCCATGCTTCTGCTGCAGTTCTCCGTCAGGGACCATCCCGACGCCGCCCCCGGGGAGATCAAGTCCAAGGCCGGGCCCGAGGACCTGGCCGAGAGGATCGCCTACTTCGCCAGCTGCGACAAGGTCAAGTTCAGAAGGCCCGTCGTCCCCGGGGACCGCCTGGACCTGGAGGCCAGCTTCCTGCGCCTGGGCGGGCATCTGTGGAGGGTGGCGGGCAGGGCCTCGGTGGGCGGCCAGAGGACGGCCGAGGCGGAGATGACCGCCACGTTTTAATTTTAGGGGGGCTGTTTTTCAGCGTCCCAGTCAGGAGCCGGTTCCCCAGCATGGCCATTCATCCGACAGCCGTCATAGACCCGACCGCCGAGATCGACCCCGCCGCCGCGGTGGGACCCTACGCCCTGATCGGGCCCCGGGTCCGGGTTGGGGCCGGGACGGAGGTCATGGGCCACGTTTTCATCGACAAGGACACCGAGATCGGGGAGCGCTGCCGGATCTTCCCTTTCGCCTCCCTGGGCGCCGACCCCCAGGACATGAAGTACGCGGGCGAGCGCTCGAGGCTGGTCCTGGGCGACGGGGTGGTCGTCCGGGAGTCGGCCACCGTCCACCGCGGCACCGCCGGGGGAGGGGGCGTCACCAGGGTCGGCGACGGGACCCTGGTCATGGCCACCGTCCACGTCGCCCACGACTGCCAGATCGGCAGGAACGTCATCTTGTCCAGCTACGCCGTTTTGGCCGGGCACGTCCAGGTGGGCGACCGGGCCATCGTCAGCGGCTCCTCGGCCGTCCACCAGTTCTGCCGCCTGGGCGCGCACTCCTTTCTCGGCGGCATGACCGGGGTCACCAAGGACGTCCCCCCGTACATGATCGCCGCCGGGGTGCGCGACAAGGACATGGTGGTCGCCCCCAACGCCGTGGGGCTCAGGCGCTCCGGCTTCAGCCGGGAGGCCCTGGACGCCATCACCGGCGCCCACAGGCTCCTCCACAACCGCAGCCCCCTGGCCGACGTCCTGGCCGAGGTCGAGGAGAGGTTTCCAGACTCCCCCGAGGTCAAGGTCATGCTCGACTTCTACCGCTCCTCCGAGCGCGGGGTCTACAGGTGAGCGGGGGGGGCGGCTTTTCGGGCGGGGCGGACGCCGGGGCGGGCTCCGGCTGGCGGGGCCGGACGGTCGGCCTGATCGCCGGCAACCTCTCCCTCCCCCTGCGCGCCGCCCGGAGCGTCGCGGCCCGGGGGGGGCGCCTGGTGGTGGTCGGGATCAGGGGCGAGACGGACCCGGAGGTCTACAAGCTGGCCGACAGCCACCTCGAGATCGTCCTGGGCCGCCTGGGGGCCATGGCCGACTTTTTCGCCGCCGAGCGGGCCGACTCGGTCTGTCTCGTCGGGGGCGTGGGCCGCGACAACGTCGTCGGCGCCTACGAGCCCGACGAGGCCGCCGTCTCGGTCATGGAAAGACTCCCGAACTTTCAGACGAACACGATTTTAAGGGGGCTCGCCGACTATCTGGAGAGCCGGGGGCCCAGGGTCGTCTCGGTGGCCGAGCTTCTGCCCGAGCTTTTGGTGCGCCCGGGCCTTTTGACCTCGACCCCGATCAAGCCGGACCTGCTGGCCGACCTGCGCCTGGCCTTCAGTCTGGCCAGGGAGCTGGGCCGCCTGGACTGCGGCCAGACCGCGGTGGTCAGCGACCTCGTCGCCGTGGCTCTGGAGGGCGCGGACGGCACCGACGCCACCGTCAGGCGCGGCTCCCTGCTCAGCAAAAAGCGCGTCGCCGTGGCCAAGACGGTCAAGCCCGGGCAGGACCGCCGCCTGGACTTGCCCGTCGTCGGCCCGCGGACCATCGAGGTGCTGGCCGAGTGCCGGGCCGGCGCCCTGGCCCTGGACGCCTCGGGCCTGATCATGCTCGACCCCGAGGAGTGCCTGGCCATGGCCGAGGCGGCCGGCCTGGCCGTCGTGGCCTGGGAGAGCGCCGACTGGGACGGGAACCTGGGCCGCGACGCCGTGACGGGCTTTTGGAAAGACAGGGTCGGGGCGGGCGGGAAAGACGGGAAAGACGGAAAAGACGGGAAAAAGACGGACGGCCGGGACGGGGATGACTCCGGCTCCGGGGACGCTAAAAATGATGAAAAGAACAAGTGACGACATGAGATTTTCCGCCGCCGCAAGTTTGTCGGGCGAGAGTTTGTCGGGCGCGAGTCTTTCCGCCGCGAGTCCGGCTCCCGCCGCCGGTCCCGGCGGATGAGCGACGGCGCCCGCAGGATCATGATCAGCGCCGGCGAGCTCTCCGGGGACATGCACGCCGCCGCCGTGATCGAGGCCGCCAAGTCCCGGGGGCTCGGGCTGGAGTTTTTCGGGCTGGGGGGCGACAACATGGCCGCCGCCGGGGCCGACCTGCGCGCGCATCTGAGGGAGACGGCGGTCATGGGCCTGACCGAGGTCCTGGGCTCCCTGGGGCGCGTGTTGAAAATTAGAAGAAGGCTCTGCGCCATGATCGCCGACGAGCGCCCCGACGCCGTGGTCCTGGTCGACAGCCCCGACCTCAACGTCGCCCTGGCCAGGGCGGCGTTCAAGGCCGGGGTGCCGGTCGTCTACTACGTCTGCCCCCAGGTCTGGGCCTGGCGCCCGGGCCGGGTCAAGTGGCTGGGCAGGCTGGTCGCCCGCCGCTGCGTCATCTTCGAGTTCGAGGAGGAGTTTTTTCGCGGCCGCGGCCTCACCGCCGACTGGGTGGGCCACCCCCTGTTCGACGAGCTGCCCCTGGGCATGACCGGGGCCGAGGCCAGACAAAATCTTGGCCTGGATCCGGACGCCCCGGTTCTGGCCCTCTTTCCCGGGAGCCGCGCCAAGGTGCTGGCCCGTCTGGCCCGCCCCATGCTGGGGGCGGCGGCCCTTTTGGCCGACGCCCTGCCGGGACTCAGGGTGGTCGTCGCCCGGGCGCCCACGGTGTCCCCGGAGAAGATGGACGGTTATTTGCGCGACGTTCCTCGGAAACTTCAGTCGTCTTTGACGGTCGCGCCCGCCAGGGCCCACGAGGTCCTGCTGTCCGCCACGGCCGCCCTGCTGGCCTCCGGCACCTCCACCGCCGAGGGGGCCATCCTGGGGACGCCCATGGTCGTCACCTACCGGGTCAGCGCCCTGAGCTGGTTTCTGGCCAGGCGCCTGGTCAGGGTCCCCTTCGTCTCCGTCGCCAACCTGGCCGCCGGGCGCCCGGTCGTCCCGGAACTCCTGCAGGGCGCGGGCACCCCGGAGAACATGGCCGCGGCCCTGCGCCCCCTGCTCGAGGACGGGCCCGCCCGCCGGGGGATGCTCTCGGGACTCCGGGAAGCCCGGGCGAAGCTCGGCTCCCCCGGGGCCGCCGGGCGCGTCCTGGACGTCGTCCTGCAGGCCGCCGGATCACCCAGTGCCCGGGCCGACTAAGGCGGCCGGCCCGCCCTCCGCCGCCGCGGGCGGGGCCGGGGGCGCGGCCCCGGAGCCCCCCGGCGCCGTCCTGACGAGCGGCCCGGCCCGCGCGGACGCCGGCCCGGCAAGCGGGCGGGCGGGCGCGGACGGCGGCATGACAAACGGGCGGGCGGGCGCGGACGGCGGCCCCGCCGGGGGCGCCCCCGCCGAGACGGGGCCGGAGAGGGAGAGGCGGGCCGAGGAGGAGAGAAAGCTCGCCGGCTTCAAGTCGGCCAGGGGGAGGCTGCTGGCCCTGTTGAAACCCCACAGGCTCAAGCTCTTTCTGGCCGTCGTCTCCATGTCCCTGGCCGGGGCCTCCACGGCGGGCATGGCCTATCTGATCGAGCCCCTGCTGAACCACGTCTTCTTCAAGGGGGACAGCTCCCTTCTCTGGCCCCTGTCGCTGCTCACCTTCGGGGTCTTCGCGGCCACGGGGATCTTCACCTTCCTGCAGTCGTACCTGATGAACAAGGTGGGCTACACGATAGTCAACGACCTGCGGGTGCGGCTCTTCGCCCACATCCAGAGGCAGTCCCTGGGCTACCACGACCGCCATCCCTCGGGGGAGCTCGTCTCCAGGGTGGTCAACGACGTGGCCCTGATCCAGAGCTCCGTCACCCAGGTGGTCACCGGCCTGGTCATGGACGTCTGCAAGGTGCTGGGGCTGGTGGCCGTCCTGTTCGCGCGCGACTGGCGCCTGGCCCTGATGGGGCTCGCGGCCATGCCCCTGGCCGTCGCCCCCATCGTCCGCTTCGGCCGGAGCCTGCGAAAACTCGCCACCAACAGCCAGCTGATCATGGGCTCCCTGGTCGTGGTGCTCTCGGAGACCATCCAGGGCGTGCGCGTGGTCCAGAGCTACAACATGACGGACTTCGAGATCAAAAGGTTCGCCAGGGAGTGCCGCAGGAACGTCGACAACCTGATGCGCGCGGTGACGGTGCGCGGCCTGTCCAGCGCCGTCATGGAGATCTTCGGGGGCCTGTGCCTCTCGGCCGTCATCTTCTACGGGGGCCGCTCGGTCATCATGGGCGGGAGCAACCCGGGCACCTTTTTTAGTTTCATGACGGCCATCCTTTTGCTGTACGAGCCCCTGAAGAGACTCACCCGGATCCACAACGAGATCCAGCAGGGCGTCTCCGCCGCCGTGCGCATCTTCGACACGCTCGACGCCGTCCCCTCGATAGTGGCGCCGCCCGGCGGCCTCAGGCCCGCGGCGACGAGCGGGCTCGTCGAGTTTCGGGACGTGCGCTTCTCCTACGACGGGGCCGGCGCCCCGGACGGGGGGGGCGCGGGCCCCGGGCGCGAGGCCCTGGCCGGGGTGACCCTCGCGGTGAGCCCCGGCGAGATGGTGGCCCTGGTGGGGCAGTCCGGGGGCGGCAAGACGAGCCTCGTCAACCTGGTGCCCCGCTTCTACGACCCCACCTCCGGGGGGGTCTACCTGGACGGCCGGGACGTCAGGACCCTGGACCTGGCCTTCCTGCGGGGCCAGGTCGCCCTGGTCAGCCAGGACGTCACCCTGTTCGAGGCCTCGGTCCGGCACAACATCGCCTACGGGAACCTCTCGGCCAGCCTCGAGCAGGTGGAGGCGGCGGCCAGGGCCGCCCTGGCCGACGAGTTCGTCAGGGCCCTGCCCGGGGGCTACGACGAGAACATCGGCGAGCGGGGCGGCAGGCTCTCCGGCGGGCAGCGCCAGAGGCTGGCCGTGGCCCGGGCGATCCTGAAGAACGCGCCCGTCCTGATTCTGGACGAGGCCACCTCGGCTTTGGACACCGAGTCCGAGAAGCACGTCCAGGCGGCCCTCGAGAACCTCATGCGGGGCCGCACCACCCTGGTCATCGCCCACCGGCTCTCCACCGTGGTCAGGGCCGACCGCATCGTGGTCCTGAAGGCCGGGCGCGTCGTCGAGGAGGGCAGGCACGACGACCTGATGGCCCTGCGGGGCGAGTATCACAGGCTCTACAGCCTGCAGTTCGCCGACGCCCCCGACGGGGACGGCGCCCTGGAGGACCCGGGCCCGGGGACGGAAGACCCCGGGCCGGTCCGGAACAGCGAGGGAAAGGCGTGATAGTCGAGTTTTTGGAGGGCGGGGAGCTCGTCCTGGGCCTGGTCACCAACCCCCAGGCGGCCAGGGGGCGTCTGGAGGTGGCCCTGGCCAACGGCCGCGTCCTGGCCATCAGCCCGGCGCGGATCCTGGTCTCGTCCGACAGCGAGGAGACCGGGGACAAGGCGCGCAGGCAGGCCATTCTCCAGGAGGCCGACCGCAGGCGCCGGGAGCTGGCCGCCCTGGTCGAGGTGGAGGTCCTCTGGGGCGTCCTCGAGGGCGAGGGGCCGGAGTTCTCCTACGCGGAGCTGGCCCACCTGGGCTTCGGGCGCCCCCCGGGCCCCGACGAGCTGTCCGCGGCGCGCCGGGCCGTCCTCGACGAGGGCCTGCGCTTCGCCTTCGCCCCCCAGACGGCCAGGCGCCGGGAGAGCGCCGAGATCGAGAGGCTCAAAGTCGAGCGCGAGAGGGAGGCTAGGCGCCGGGAACACCTGGGGCGGGGGGCCTCGTGGATAGCGGGCGCCCTGAGGAACGCGCCCGGGGAGGAGCCCCCGCGCGCCGGGGAGGCGACGGGCGAGCTTTTAAACTTCGTTTTAAACGGCCCCGGCTCCGTCCCGCCCCCGGAGACCAGGGACGTCAGGGACATGCTGGCCCTGGCCGGCCTGCCCGCCGACTCCGCCGGGGCCTTCCGCGCCCTGGAGGCCCTGGGCGTCTTCCACCGGCACGAGAACCTGTCCCTGAGGCGCCTGGGCCTCCCCCTGCGGTTCGACCAGGCCGTGCTGGACGAGGCGGGCGAGACCGCCCGCGCCTTCGACCTCCAAAGCGCCGAGCGGCTCGACCTGACCGCCCTGCCCACGGCCACGGTGGACTCCCCCGGGGCACGGGAGTTCGACGACGCCCTGAGCCTCGAGGACCTCGGGGGGGGCCTCGTCAGACTCTGCCTGCACATCGCCGACGTGGCCGCCATGGTCCCGCCGGGGAGCCTGATGGACAAATGGGCCTCGGGCCAGGCCAGCACCATCTACCTGCCGGAGGCCCGCCACCCGATGCTGCCGGAGGAGCTGACGGAGAGCCTCTGCTCTTTGAGGCAGGGGCTGGTCCGCCCGGCCTTCTCGCTGCTGGCCACCCTGGACGCCCAGGGGCGGGTGCTGGACTTCGGGTTCAAGCCGACCCTGATCAAGGTGGACCTGCAGGTCTCCTTCGCCGCCGCCGACGAGATGCTGGCCGGCGGCCGCACGGAGATCCTGGGGCCGCTCGAGGAGACCGCCCGGAAGCTGCTGGCCTCGAGGCTCAGGGACGGGGGCCTGCACATCAGCCTCCCGCAGCTGTCGGTCTCCCTGGCCCAGGACGGGCGGGTCGAGCTCTCCATGACCGACGCCGGGAGCCGCTCCAACCTGATGGTGGAGGAGCTGATGGTCCTGGCCAACCACCTGGCCGCCAAGGCCCTGATGGCCGCCGGGGCCCCCTGCCCCTACCGCGGCCAGGACGCCCCCAAGACCCTCAACTGGTATCCCCCGGAAAATCCCGACGAGCGGCTTCTCTTCGCCCACCATCTGGCCTGCCGCCGCTCCATGGCCCGGGCGGAGCTCTCCCTGGAGCCCTCCTTCCACAACGGCCTGGGGCTCATCCCTTACACCTCCTTCACCTCGCCGATGCGCCGCTACATCGACCTGCTGGTCGCCAGGCAGCTGCGCGCCCTCTCCCTGGGCCGCCCGCCCGTCTACGGCCACCAGGAGATGCTGGCCCTGTCCATGCCCGCCGAGGACACCATGCGGGCCATCAGGCGCATGCAGCGGACCCGGCAGACCTACTGGCTGGCCTCGCATCTCAAAAACCAGGCCGGCCGGAAGTACCAGGCCCTGATCTACGACCGCAAGGGCCGCCGGGGCCGCGTCTGCGTGACCGAGCTGATGCTCGAGACGGAGTTCGGCAACCTGCCCCCGGAGGCCAAGCCGGGCCGGGAGTGCGTGGTCCAGCTGGTCAGGGCGACCCCCAGGCCGGACTTTATCGAGGACGAGCGCCACGACTCCTTCCAGTTCGAGTTCGTCTCCCTGGCCTAGCGGCGGGGGAGGGGATGAGAGCGGAGGGGAGCGGAGGGGAGCGGAGGGGAGGCCGCCCCGGGCCGGGCGATAATCCCCGGGCCCGGCAAGCTCCTTATTTCATTGGCCTCTTGATTCCCAAGCGGAAAACTAGTATTTTCTTCCCATCCGTTTTTGGCTTCGCTCAGGGGAAAAAAGATCCGGACGCGGTTTTTTCCAGGCCGCGGGGAGGGGCTTGGTCGTCGTTCGAGGCGAATAAACGGCGTCCCCGGGGACCGCGGGGCGCCCCCGGGATCATGCGGCTCCCGGCGGACGGGCGGCGGACGGGCGGCGGACGGGCGACGGACGGGCGACGGACGGGCGACAAAACCGCGGCCGGCTGGAAAAAGCGTTTCGGTTGTCATAAACAAGCATGGACGTTTGTCCGCAGACACTTGTTTCGACTGCCGGAGTTTTTCTTTGATTATCGCATGGTAGAATTATATTTGAAAATTTAAATAATGTGAGTTAAAATTATCAAAAGATATTTTTCTTTTTGTTTTAATATATTTTTACTCGAAAAAGATAATTCAAGCTCGCCGCCCCGGGACGAGCGCGCGTCCGCCGCGGCGCGCCATCCCGGGTCGGAACTTTGGTGCCTATGAGCCGCATAAAAGAGCCGCCTCTGGTGAAATATTTTCTGGCCGCCTTCGGACCGGACCCCGCCGCCCTGGACGCGGCGGTCGGGGAGCTGGCCGCGAGACACCTGGCCGGAAACCTGGGCGAGGTGGACTTCCAGAGCCCCGACTACCCGGTGTCCGAGACGGACTACTACCGGGGGGAGATGGGCGGGAACCTTCGGAAGCGCTACCTGACGTTCAAAAACCTGCTCTTCCCCGACCACCTGGTCTTTTTAAAAATCCTGGCCATGCGCGTCGAGGAGGAGACCCGGGGGCCCTCGGGCGGACGCCTGGTCAACCTGGACCCGGGCTACATCTTCCAGGGCGGGCTGGTCCTCTCCACGGCCAAGTTCTCCGGGCACAGGATCTACATCGGCCGCGGCCTCTGGGCGGAGCTGACCCTCCACTACCACCGGGGCGCCTTCGAAGCCCAGCCCTGGACCTATCAGGACTACAAGAAGCCCGAGCTGACGGCGTTGTTTAACGAGATGCGCCGCAGCTATCTGGCCGACTCGGGCCCCCGCTAAAAAAATCGGGCCCCGGCAAAAAAAATCGGGCGCCGCAAAAAAAATCGGGCCCCCTGGTTTTTGTTTTTCTTTCGTTCCCAGTCCGCCGCTCCCCGGGACGGCGGAACACACCCATCGTCCCCGACAGCCCGGGCCGGGAGTTTTTGTTTTGGTGCGTCCCATGATCAAAAGCATGACTGGCTTCGGCTCCGCCACCGGAGAGATATGCGGCTACTCCTGCCGCCTGGAGATAAAAACCTTGAACGCCCGCTTCAAGGAGTTCATCCTCCGCTCCCCCCATCTGCTGACCCAGCTGGAGGAGTCCCTGAAAAAGCAGATCGGGCTCAGGGTCCACCGGGGGCGCGTGGAGCTGTGGATCACCGTGGAGGAGGACGCCAGGTCCAGGGGCCTGGCCACCCTGAACATGGAGCTGGCCGAGGACGTCTATAAAAAGCTCCTGACGCTCAAAGAGAGGCTGGGCCTCGAGGAGCCGGTGACCCTGCAGCATCTGCTGCCTTTCAACGTCATCAGCCTGGACAAGTCCTTCGAGACCTCCCCCGCCGGCAACGACGAGCTTCTGGCGGGCGTCAGGGAGCTCAACCAGACGGCCCTGAGCCAGCTGATGGACATGCGGGAGAGCGAGGGGAGGCAGCTCCACGAGGACCTGCAGTCCCGGCTCGACTCCATGGCCCAGTGGCTCGAGGAGCTCAAAAAACTCGCCGCCAACCTGCCCGCCGCCGCCACCAAGCGCTACCAGGCCAGGCTCGAGGAGCTGGCCGAGACCATCATCGACCCCTCCCGGCTGACCCAGGAGGCCGCCATCATGGCCGAGCGCATCGACGTCACCGAGGAGATGACGCGCTTCGGGAGCCACATCCAGGGCTTCAGGGCGCTTTTGGACGCCGACGGCCCCGTCGGCCGCCGCCTGGAGTTCATGCTCCAGGAGATGAACCGCGAGGTCAACACCATGGGCTCCAAGTGCCAGGCCAAGAGCATCATCGACCTGGTCCTGAAACTCAAGGCCGAGCTGGAGAAGATCAGGGAGCAGAGCCTCAACATCGAGTAGGCGGCCGGGCGGGCAAACAAGCAAATAAGCAAATAAGCAAACAAGCAAACAAGCAAATAAGCAAATAAGCAAATAAGCAAACAATCAATCAGGCAGGACGGGGGGCCCATGGCCAGCATTCTCTTCAACGTCGGCTACAGCAACTTCCTCAACGCCGAGCGGGTGGTGGCCGTGGTCAACCCCAACTCCGTCCCGGCCAGAAGGCTCCGCGACGAGGCCAGGGAGCAGGGCCTGCTGGTCGACGCCACCACGGGGCACAGGGTCAGGTCCATCGTGGTCACCTCGTCGCGGCACGTGGTCGTCTCGTCCCTGGAGGTGGTCACCCTGGTGGCCCGCTACAACGAGGCCTGCCAGGAGTTTCTGCGCCAGACCGGACGGTTTCCCGCCCCCATGGCGGCGGGCGCGGCCGGCGCCGGGGACGCCGTCCTCCCCCCGGCCGGCCTCCCCGAGACCGGGCCGGAGCCCGAGGACGGACCGGAGGACGCCTCCCCCCTGTCTCCGGCGCCCGCCGACCCCGAGGACGCGCCCCTGAAAAAACCCCGCCCCCGCAAGCCCAGGGAGGCCAGGGGATGAGCCCCGTCAAAAAGGGCCGCCCCGGCCCCGGCCAAAAAGACGGCCCCAGGGACGGCCCCAAAGACGGCCCCCCCGACGGGCGTCATTCGCGGGAGGACCGCCGTCGGGACGGCCGCGACCAAGACCGGGCCCGCGGGGGCGGCGGAGGCTCCCGGGAAACATATTCCTCCCAAAGCGACCGCCCGAAGACAGATCCCCGCCAGCCCGCCCCCCTGAAAGACCGTCCCCCGGAACGTCGCCGCGCGCAAAACTTCCCCCAAAAAGACCGCCCCCAAAAGGACCGCCCCCAAAGAGACCCCTCGGGAGCCCTCTCCGCCATCCTCCGGGAGGCCGGCGAGGCGGGTTTTTCGGACATGACCGGGCCCAGGGAGGCTCTTTTGGGCGTCAACACCGTCCTGGCCGCCCTGACGCTGAGGGGCCGGGACTGCCTGGGGCTGCTGATCTCCGGGAGCCGCTCCCAGTCGCCCGCCGTCGCCGAGATTGTCGAATTGGCGGAGGGCCTGGACATACCGGTCATCCCGGCGGCGGCGGCCGGGCTGGCCGGGGTGGACCCCCACCACCAGGGCCTCTGTCTGCTGGCCAGACCCCAGCGGCAGCCCGGCCTGGCGGCCCTGCTGGAGGGCTTCGCCGACGAGGCGCCCGCTTTGATCCTGGCGCTGGACCACGTCTCCGACCCCCGCAACCTGGGCGCCCTTCTGCGCTCGGCGGCCGTCTTCGGCGCCCGGGGGGTGCTGGTGCCCGCGGACCGGGCGGCGCCCCTGACCCAGGCGGCCAGGTCGGCCTCCGCCGGCGGCTCAGAGGTGGTGCCCCTGGTCACCGTCGTCAACCTCGCCCGCGCCCTGGACGTCTTGAAAAAGCGCGGCTTCTGGGTCGTCGGGGCCGGGGCGGGCGAGGGCGGCGAGCTGGGGTCGTTCCAGTTTCCCTCCCGGACGGTCCTCGTCCTAGGCTCGGAGGGCCGCGGCCTGGGCCGGCTGGTCTCCAGGGGCGCGGACATGTGGGTGGGCGTCCCCATGGCCGGGCAGTTCGTCACCTCCCTCAACGTCTCCAACGCCGGGGCCATCCTCATGCAGGCTTATTTCAGCCAGCACGGCTCCGGATAGACGACCGTTCCCCGTCCGCTCCCCGTCTTTGCCGCCGGCCGGCCTTTCTCGAGCCCGTCCCCGCCCGAATTTTGAGAATTCCCGACCGGCGGGGCCGCCTCTTTCGGGGGCGCCTTCCCGGGTGGCGGCGCCTTTCCCGGGACGCCTCCCCCGGGGACGGCGCTTTTTTATTTTGGCGCCGACGGCGGTTTCCGGCCCGGCAGGTCCGATTAAAAGGACGGCTTCGGCGCGATTTTTAAATGGGAACACGACCCGGCGCCTCGGCTCCCGGGGGCTCGCGGCGCGGTCCGGAGGGATCCGCCCGGCTTCCCTGGCGGCCGGCTGGAGCTCGAAATTTGCGGGCGAAAAAAAGTTGTTGATTTATTCTAAATTTACCGCCGTCATACTTAAACATAAAGGAAGTTTTGAGTTTTAATATTTTTACTTTCTAAAATCTGACTTTTTTCGCCGTCAGGCCGGTTTGCCGCCGCATGGCCGGAGAGCCCCCCGGGACTGGGACGCGGGGCGTTCCCGGCGCGGGGGGGGCGGGCGGAAAGGCGGCCTCGGGGGGGGCGGCGGACGGCGGAGGGGGGCGCCGGGGAGGGGCGGGGAGGACCCGCCGGAGGGGGGGCTCAATAATAGGCCTTCTCGCGGGCGTTTTTAGGGTTGAGGTTGACGAGGCGCCAGAATTTGACCAGGGGGATCGAGCCGAGAAAGACCAGCAGCACCCCGCAGACGGCGGCCAGGCCGGAGCCGTCCATGGCCCGGTAGGCCAGGGCCGTCAGGAAGGTCAGCACGCCGGTCAGGGTGACGGCGAGGCCGGTCAGCAGAAGAAAGAATTTAAGCATGCTTCCCCGCGGGGAGGACGGGCGCCAAAGCGGGCCGGCCCGGCTCGGAGGGGCGGGGTCCGGGGGCGCCGGGACTGGAGACTAAGGCGGCGGCCCCGCCGCGGACGGGGCCGCCGCCGGCATCGGACGCCGCCCGCCCCTGTCTGAGGGGGGACGGCGCGGCCGGGGCGCCCGTCAGCGCCTGGCCCC
The DNA here is from genome assembly GCA_031264015.1 of Deltaproteobacteria bacterium. Classification (GTDB taxonomy): domain Bacteria; phylum Desulfobacterota; class Desulfarculia; order Adiutricales; family Adiutricaceae; genus JAIRNQ01. Next base: position 16,533 of record JAISET010000109.1, read on the forward strand.
CAGGATTCTGACCAGGTAGATGAAGAGGTTGATGAAGTCCAGGTAGAGCTCGCAGGCCCCCAGGATGACGAACTTGCTCTGCGCCTCCTCGTCGCTGAAGCCGTTCGAGAAGATGACTCTGAGCTTCTGGTGGTCGTAGGCCGTCAGACCGGCGAAGATGATGACGCCGAACCAGCAGATGACGTAGTCCATGAACGGGCTTCTGGCGAAGAAGAGGTTGACCAGGGAGGAGGCTATCAGCCCGATCAGGCCCATGAAGAGAAAGGCGCCCCATTTCTGCAGGGACTTCTTGGTGAGCAGCCCGTAGGCGGCCATGCCCCCGTAGACGAAGCAGGTGGACAGGAAGGCCTTGACGATGATGTCGCCGGGGTAGACGCGCAAAAGCAGCGAGACCGTCGCCCCCATGGAGGCGGCGAAGAGGAGGAAGAGGAACCTGACCGCGTTGACGGGAAGAGTCTTGATCAGGGCGTTCAGGGCCACGACCAGGCCGATCTGGACGACGAAGACGATCAGGACCGCCCCCCTGGTGCCGACGAGGAAGTTCAGCCAGGCGTCGCTCCCGGACAGTTGCCAGGCCACGGCCGCCGTCACCGCCAGCCCGCCGCACATCCAAAAATAGACCTTTTGAAAAAAGGCGGCCTCCGACTCGGCCGACAATTCATACGGCGGAGCGTAGGGCTGGTTCTGACGGGGAAACTGGGAGGGGTCGTTGTAGTCCATAGTCGCTATTCTCCATAAAAATGAGAAATGGTCGGCCAAAATCTTAACCGATGTTGTCCGGGTCGCGGAGGGGCTGATCCGGGCCGCCGGGCGCAAAGGTCTTTTAGGAAAAATTCGGCTTTGCAAACTACCCGGGTCCCAAGGTTAATGTTAAGGCCCCCGGGTTAAAAAATCAAGGCTTTTCAGCCGGAAAACAGGGAGGGCGCGGCGGGGCGGCGGAGGGTTTTTTCAGGCCGCCTCCCCGGCGGCCGCTTCGGGCTGGCCCGTCGCCCCGGGGCCGAGGACGCGGACCGCGCGCCGCGCTTTCCCGCGGCAGGCGCTGTTAACCCTTTAAGTCGTCCCATATTATAAATCAGGAATTTTTGCCTGAATATATTTATTGTAAATTTAAAATTGGTTGGATAAATTATGGTTATATTTGATTTTATAAAACGCTAACATTTTAAGGATAGTTTAAGGTAAATAAATATTGCTTTAGACTAATATTTATTATGCCAAATAAAATTAAAGTAAAGGTAAAGGGTAAATTTTAAATAGATTTAAATTAAACGTCAAAGGTAAGCGTTCACGGGGGCGGCCCGCGAGGTTCCGGGGCCCTCTTTAATCGTCGGCCCAATCCGTCGCCGGGCCCGGGCGGCGGGGTCCGGCTCCAAAAAATCAGCATGCGGCCTGCCAGGCGCCGCCGGCCGTCATAGGCCGGGCGCCAATTCGGCATGTTTAAGGACTTGCCCGCCCCGGCTTTAGGGGACAAACAACCCTTTAACCGCCCCCGCGCCGCAAATTTGCGGGAGCCGCGGGGCCTCCCAAGGCCGGCTCGTCACAAACTAAGGCCCGGCCCGGCTCCCCGGGAGACGCCAGGCTTGCTCCCGGGCCATTACGGGCGGCCCG
>JAISET010000006.1 GCA_031264015.1 Deltaproteobacteria bacterium
ATTTTTTTTAAAGCTAGACTTTTGAGTTGTTTTGCGACATAATTTTTTTAGCATGAGTGACACCTAAAAGCCATATTCTGCGCCATTTTAATTTTAACCAGATAGATGAAAATCACAAAAGACGTTAAATAATAAGTATTTTATAAATGAACTCAAATCTGAGAAGAGCCTAAAAATTGAATGCTTTTAAACAGGCCGCTGAAAAGAGACGGGAAAATTGTTTTTCCGTCCTGGCGGACAGCATCCGCGGTCCGCGCGGCCATGATGCGGACGGTGTTTTTCCTGATCGGAGGAAAGGGCGAAGACATGGGAACGGTGATCGGCGTCGAGCTTGGGCTTTGATCGAAAAACTGGCTTGCTGAATTGGATTTTGACCTGGAAACCAAACGCGCGCAGGCGAGAGTTCTTGAGAGCCCCGTTTCAGAGTTCATATATTGTCGTAATGATTTCAACCATCATCTTTTCCTTTTTTTGTAATTTTTTTGGTCTGCAATATTGAAGTTGAACCCTGGATGCGGGAGAGTCGTTTTCCGGCTCAAGGCTTCTTCCGAGAGTATTGATAAAGTTATTTTAAAAGTTGTGATAAATTTTTATAATTTTAATCAATTAATTATTATATATATTGCAAATTTTATTGTTTTATCAAAACATTTTATTAATTTGTGCAAAAATGTTCTAGTTGCCTAAGATTCAAAAAGAGATGGAAAAGATGGGTTTCAAGCCGACATATTCCCAGGCGCCGGCCGGACAGGCCTGATTCGGACTAGTTTTTTCTATTGGAGGCGGAAGACATGAAAACGGCGAAAGGGATAGACCCGGGGTCGACGGAGTTTCGGGAGGCCATGATCGAGAACGACGCGACGAACGTCATAGCCCGCGAGACCATGGACGACCGGACGGTTCTCAGGCGGGTCATCCGGGAGCGCCGCGAGGACGAGCCCGACCCCTGGCGCTTCGGGGACAAGAGGCCCCCGGCCTCCCACGGGCTGGTGGGCCTCCACTCCGGCGGGGTCGAGGCCGAGGTCGAGGTCGAGGTCGAGCTGGACGCCCCGGGCGGCGTCGAAGTTTCCGCCCGGGACGCCGAGACGGGGCGCAAGCTGCCTCTCAAGGTCAGGGAGCCGGAGAGGCCGTCGGCGCCGGCCAGGCCCAAGCCGCTGGTCCCCGACTGCGAGCTCCAAGAGGACGGCCCCGGCGACTTGGGGAGTCTCGCCCGCGACCTGCTCCCGGCCCCCGAGAGCCTGAGGCTGGCCCTCTCCCGCCCCGCGGGCCGGAGCCCGGAGGTCTCGAGGCTGCGGGAGGCGGCCCGGAAGACCCTGAAAATACTCGAGGAGGCTTTGGCGGCCTCCGGACTCCCCGGGACCGCGCCCCCCGTCGGGGAGCCGGCCGGTCCGGCGCCGTCGCCGGTTCCCGCGCCGCCGCCGTCTCCCGGGGGCGGGATCCCTGAGGACTGCCCCGGCTCCCTCGAAAGCCTGGTCCGCGACGCGCTGCCGGCCCTGGACAGCCTCCGTCTGGTCCTCTCCCGGCCGGAGGGAGGGGACCCGGCCGCCATGGGGCTGCGGGAGGCGGCCCGGGGGGCTTTGAAAGTCCTAGGCGGCGCCCTGGGCTCCCTGGGGCTCCGGGAGATCGAGGTCCTCCCGGGGGAGGTCGTCGACTACTGGGACCACGAGCCCCCCGTCGACCCGACGACGGAGGCCGCGGTGGCCGGCCTGGTCAGGCGGGGCTACAGGCTGGGCTGCTCGCCGGGCGGGGGCGTCGTCCGGCAGGCCAAGGTCAGGACGAGCTAGACGAGGCCGGGCCTCGCCGCCCCCTCCCTGGAGGCGCGGACGAATATCGTGGCCCGGCCGGACGTCGGGGCCGGGCTGGCTGTAATTTAGAAAAACGACCGTGTTTGGCAGTATTTAATATATTTTTACTTGGCTGAAACAGGCGAATAATAATTTTTTTCCGACTTGGGATGAAAAACGGACGGAAACGGGGGCTTTCGTCCAAGAAGATCCCGGGGCCCGGGGGAGACTCGGCCAGCGTCCGGCCGAAAAATGGCCGCTATCGGCCAAAAAAATGGCTCGGCCTGACAAAACGGAGTCGACCAGGGACAAAAAGAGGAACGACAGGCGGGTTTGCTGGCTCCCGGGGCGGGCGGGGACATTTTTTTTGCCGGGGGGCTTTTTTTTTCTTCTGCAGATGATTATCTATATAATTGGCCGGGCGGCGGTCCGGCGGCAATCGAGAAAATCGGGGCCGGGCCCAAGGGGTCATGTCCACCCCGCGGGACGGACGAGGCCGGACGACGCCGCCCGAGGCAAAAATATGAGCTAAGTCTAACTTACTTATAATAAATTGAGTTATTAAGGTAACTTATTAATTCACAATTTTTTTCTTCTAGGAGGAGCCCCCAATGGGTAAAGTGATAGGAATCGACCTGGGAACGACAAATTCTTGCGTGGCCTTGATGGAGGGCGGGGAGCCCAAGGTCATCGCCAACTCCGAGGGCAACAGGACCACGCCCTCGGTGGTGGCCTTCACCGAGAGCGGCGAGCGCCCGGTGGGCCAGGTGGCCAAAAGGCAGGCTGTGACCAATCCCGAGGCGACCATCTACGCGGTGAAAAGACTGATCGGTCGAAAATATAACTCGCCGGAGGTGAGAAGGGACGTCGAGGTGGTGCCCTACTCCATCGTCAAGGCCGAGAACGACGACGCGGCCGTCTCCGTGCGCGGCAAGGTCTACAGCCCGGCCGAGATCTCGGCCATGACCCTGACCAAGATGAAGCAGACGGCGGAGGACTATCTGGGCGAGACGGTCACCGAGGCGGTCATCACCGTGCCCGCCTATTTTAACGACAGCCAGCGCCAGGCCACCAAGGACGCCGGACGTATCGCCGGCCTGAACGTGCTGCGCATCATCAACGAGCCCACGGCGGCGGCCCTGGCCTACGGCCTGGACAAGAAGAAGGACCTGAAGATCGCCGTCTTCGACCTGGGCGGCGGCACCTTCGACATCTCGATACTGGAGATCGGCGACGGCGTCTTCGAGGTCAAGAGCACCAACGGCGACACCTTCCTGGGCGGCGAGGATTTCGACCAGAAGGTCATCGGCTGGCTGGCGGCCGAGTTTAAGAAAGAGTCCGGCATCGACCTGCTGAACGACAAGATGGCCCTCCAGAGGCTGAAAGAAGCCGCCGAGCGGGCCAAGATGGAGCTCTCCACCTCCATGGAGACCGACATCAACCTGCCCTTCATCACCGCCGACGCCTCGGGCCCCAAGCACCTCAACATCAAGCTGACCCGCTCCAAACTCGAGAGCCTGGTCTCCGACTTGATCGCCAAGGTGGTCGGCCCCTGCAGCACGGCTTTAAAGGACGCCGGCCTCAAGCCCTCCGACGTCAACGAGGTCATCCTGGTCGGCGGCATGACCCGCATGCCCAGGGTCATCGAGGAGGTCAAGAAGATCTTCGGCCGGGAGCCCAGCCGCGGCGTCAACCCCGACGAGGTGGTGGCCGTGGGCGCGGCCATCCAGGGCGGCGTCTTGAAGGGCGACGTCAAGGACGTCCTCCTGCTGGACGTGACTCCCCTGTCTTTGGGCATCGAGACCCAGGGCGAGGTCTTCTCGAGGCTCATCGAGAAGAACACCACCATCCCGACCAAGCGCAGCCAGATCTACTCCACGGCCACCGACAACCAGCCTGCCGTGAGCATCCACGTCCTCCAGGGCGAGCGCGAGATGGCCAACTTCAACAAGACCCTGGGCCGCTTCGAGCTGGTGGGCATACCCCCGGCCCCCAGAGGCGTGCCGCAGATCGAGGTCACCTTCGACATCGACGCCAACGGCATCGTCCACGTCTCCGCCAAGGACCTGGGCACCGGCAAGGAGCAGTCCATCAAGATCACGGCCAGCTCCGGTCTGAGCGAGGAGGAGATCCAGCGCCTCATTAAAGACGCCGAGCTGCACGCCGAGGACGACAAGTCCCGCAAGCAGCTGGTCGAGCTCAAGAACAAGGCCGACTCGCTGATCTACTCCATCGAGAAGGACATGAACGGCTACGGCGAGAAGATCGACGCCGAGACGCGCAGCCAGGCCGAGGCGGCCGTGGCCGACCTCAAGGCCGTCCTCGAAAACGGCGACAAGGCCACCATCGAGACCAAGACCAACGCCCTGGAGCAGATCAGCCACAAGATGGCCGAGCGCGTCTACTCCCAGGCCTCCAGCCAGAGCTCCCAGGAGCAGCAGGGCGGCCCCGGCGGCGGACCCGGCGGGCCCGGCCACGACGACAACGTGGTCGACGCGGAGTTCGAGGAAGTGAAGTAACCGGCGTCCGGGGAGCTGGGGGGCGGGCCGCCCCCCCCCTTCGGACGGCCGGGGACTGGTCAAGCACCCACGGGCCCCGGAACGAAACGGTCGAACCAGCAAGGCCGCCCTCGCCAATATGACGGGGGCGGCCTTTTTCATGTGAAAAATCAGGGTTTGCGAGGATCGGCGGGCGGCCGGTTTATTTGTCGACATAGGCGAACTTATGGCGGGCGCGTGGCGGGCTTGGGCGTTTTTAGCCCGTCCCCGCGGGCCGGCGATTTAACGTCGCTCCATGCGGGCTGATGTGTTTTTCGTCGGTCCGCGGGGATTTGTCCCGAGTTAAACCGGCGGGCTGAGAATTTTCCGTTTGCCAGTTTGTTTCTTTCTTCGCCCCTTTGCAAGCGATTGCCAATCGACTGTCGAAGTCGCTTGGCAGTCGCTTGATTTTCCGTTAAGGCTCTCCGTCAGCACGCTCATGACTCCATTGCTAAATTCAAATCCGCCGTCTGTTCTCTTGATTATCTACAATTCGACGAGGTGCTCAAACTTTTCCGATTTAATATCGCCCAAGTCTTTTCCTTTAAATAGATTAGTCGACAATAAATAATCATCCGTCGTAATGGCCTTCAGATGCTTATCTTCGATACTTTTTATCAACGACAGCATACGCTTGCCCAGTATCCTGCCGCCTATTGTCAGCTTTACGAAATATGCGTCCGTGCCGCTGAAATCAGGGATTTGCATGGCTGTTGATGGTAAAACTCAATAATTTTGCGGCCCGAGTAAAAATAGATCTAAAAATCGAGATTTGGCCAGCGTTTGCCGAAAGCTGCCCTGGTCCCCTCGACGGTTGTCGGCCGCGCGCCGCCTTGACGGTCGAGGCGCCGAAGCCCCGGCAACTGGAAGCTCCCCGGCCCCCCGGGGCTCTTTGTTTTCTTGACAAGGGAACCGCCGCAGGTATACTATAATATTGATTTTATCGTTTCGCCGGCCTGTTTTCCGGCGCGGTGGAGCGGGGATGTGGCTCAGTTGGGGGAGTGCGGCGTTCGCAATGCTGAGGCCAGGGGTCCAAGTCCACTCGTCTCCACCACCACCAAAAGTTTTTCGACATTGTTACCCTGTATGATTCATGCCAGCAGCCCTATGTAAAGGAATGTTTTATATTAGCGGTAAGTTTTTATAGGTTTATCTATATCTTTTTCTATCAAAAAAAAAGTAGTAATATTCAAAATAAATGAATTTCTCTGACATACGAGGGAGTGATTTTTTTCCATAGGTGCTCAAATAGCCGAAAGAAGGTGTAAAATGTATGTGTTGAAAACAATCCGCATGGTGTCAGTTTTGGTAAATAGCGGAAGAGACTTCGACCATAGTCTTTGCGAGTTTCTGGATGATTTTTATTCCTCGACGCCGGATGTGAGAAAGACACTCATTGCGGAGGTTCCGCTTGAGATGAGCGATCCCGTGCATCTTCCGTTTCTTGCCGCGACGGCCCACAAGCTTGCCAACGACTTTGACATTACTCCTCCGGCCTGGGTTTTCGAGGACAGTTCGTATCTTTCGGGAAAAAGGCCGTATGTCACGAATAATGCGAAAGGTGGATTGAAGTTGCTCTATTATTATTGTTCCCCGCCTGAGTTCAAGCATCGTAACATTTTCACCTCGCCCAACGTCCTGTCCAGGGCCTGACCAATGCCTGATCAAGGCCGATCGGCTTCGAAAAAGGAGTTGGGCGAGAAAGCAATTACTCCTTCACTATGTTCAACTCTTCATTTGGAGACGGAGAAAATGAATTTTGAAGATGAAAAAAAAACGGAAAGCCAGGACAAGGCGACATTTGACACAGGCGTAAACGAACAGTCTATTACCAAGCAAGATATACTTGAGGGACTTACTCTCATCGGTGAAAGATTGATGGAAAAAGGGATCGAAGGCGAGATGATCATTGCGGGTGGAGCGGCCATGTGCTTAGTTCAGGAGTCCCGCAACATGACTTGCGATATTGACGCTATTTATGAACCACGCGAGGAAATACGTCAGATCGCCAGTGAAATATCTTTTGAGAAAAATTGGCCCGTGAGCTGGCTCAATGACGCAGTCGAAGTTTTTATGCAAAATGACCCTCCAGTCAGAGAATATCGGAAATTTGGGTCTCTTGTAGTTTATTCGGTTGATCCTGACTACCTCCTCGCTATGAAATTGAGGTCGGCGAGAGGTTTGGGCAAAGATATGGAAGATATTTCGTTTTTAATAAACAAACTTGGCCTCATCAGCGGCGAAGAAGTTTTGGACATCTTGTTCAATTTTTTTGGACCTGAAGAAATATCCGTGTTCACCTATCAAAAGATCAAGTCTTTTTTTCCTGAAACCTCTTTTGCTAAGCCTGCTGACACTTCTTCAGAACAACCAAACAATTTTTATCAAGATGTTATCACTGAGTATTTTTACAATTTACCAAAAGATTATATAGACTGGATATGTATCGATGAAAAAGGAAATTCGGCGGCTCATGTGGCTGCTAGTTTGGGACTTCTCTCGCTCGAATTCGACTTGTGGCATCTTCGGGACCACTTAGGAATGACTGTGGCCCATGTTGCCGCCCAGGCGGGAAGGCTTCCAAAAGATTTCAACAAATGGGAGCTTAAAGACGATCGCGGGAGCACCGTGGCCCACTCGGCCGCCCAGGCGGGAAGGCTTCCAAATGATTTCAACAAATGGGAGCTTAAAGACGATCCCGGGAGCACCGTGGCCCACGCGGCCGCCCAGGCGGGAAGGCTTCCAAATGATTTCATCAAATGGGAGCTTAAAGACGATCGCGGGAGAACTGTGGCTGAAGTCGCCGGCGGTCATGCTAGTTTGCCTGAGACGGCGTTAAATCAGAAAAATGTCTTAGAATCATGCGAGCTTCATC
>JAISET010000076.1 GCA_031264015.1 Deltaproteobacteria bacterium
TCTCCTTGCCCTTGCTCCGCCTCTTCGCCCTTGATCCGTTCCCTTTGCCCTTGATCCAAACTCCGCTGTCACCGCCTCGCGCCTTCTGCTCCAGCGCCCTCTTTTCCCACTCCCTTTTCCCCTACTCCCACTGCCCGTTGGCGCCGAAGATGACGACCCCGTTGGTGCCCCCGAAGCCGAAGGAGTTGCTCATGGCCGCCCTGATGGCCACCTTTCTGGAGGTGTGGGGGACATAGTCCAGGTCGCAGTCGGGGTCCGGATAGTCGAGGTTGACAGTGGGGGGGACGACCCCCTCGCTCAGGGCCAGGGCCAGAAAGACCGACTCCACCCCTCCGGCCGCTCCCAGCAAATGCCCGGTCATGCTCTTGGTGGAGCTGATGGGGATCTTGTAGGCGCGCTCCCCGAATACTTTCTTGACGGCCAGGGTCTCCACCTGGTCGTTGAGGCCGGTGGAGGTCCCGTGGGCGTTGATGTAGCCTATGTCCTCGGGCTTGAGGCCCCTCTCGCCCGCGTCCTCCAGGGCCTTTTTCATGGCCAGCACGGCCCCGGCCCCGTCCTCGGGGGGCGCGGTGAAGTGGTGGGCGTCGCCGCTGGCCCCGAAGCCCAGGACCTCGGCGTAAATTTTGGCGCCGCGGTTTCTGGCCCTCTCCCACTCCTCCAAAACCAATATGCCCGACCCCTCGCCGATGACGAAGCCGTCCCGCCGGGCGTCAAAGGGGCGGCTGGCCTTCCCGGGCTCGTCGTTGCGGGTGGAGACGGCCTTGATGGCGTTAAAGCCGGCCACGGCCATGGGGGTGATCACCGACTCGGTGCCGCCGGTGACCATGAGGTCGTAGTTGTAGTCCCTGATGAGGGTGGCCGCCTGGCCCACGGCGTGGGTGCCGGCCGCGCAGGCGGTGGCGGAGAGCATGTTGGGGCCCTGGATGCCCAGCTCGATGGCCACCACCCCGGCGGCCATGTTACCGATGATCATGGGGATGAAGAAGGGGCTGACCCGGTCGGCCTTCCCGGCCAAAAGGAGGGTGTGGTTGTCCTCCATGGACTTTAACCCCCCCAGGCCGCATCCCAGGCAGCAGCCGGAGTTGGGGCCGGCCACGGAGTCGAGCCCGCTGTCGGCCACGGCCATCTTGGAGGCGGCGACGGCGTACTGGATGAAGAGCTCCAGGCGCCTGGAGGACTTCTTGTCCATGTAGTCGTCGGGTTGGAACCCCTTGACCTCGGCGGCTATGGTGGTCTTCAGCCCGGCCGGGTCGAACCTGGTGATGGGGCCCACCCCGTTTTTGCCGGCCAGGACGGCCTCCCAGCTCTCCCTGAGGCCCACCCCCACCGGGGTCACCAGTCCCAGGCCGGTAATCGCCACACGTCTCGGGTATTGGGAACGCACGACCTCTGCTCCTTATATCGGGTTTAGCGGATTTATAGGGTTCAGCGGATTTATCGGATTTATCGGGTTTATCGGATTTATCGGATTTATCGGATTTTGGGTTTATCGGCTTTATTAAATTTATCGGGTTATGGGTTTATCGTCTTTATCGAATTTACCGGGTTATGGGTTTATCGGCTTTATCGAATTTATCGGATCTTGGGTTGTCTCGTTTTCAGATCATCTTGTCTCTTAAGGCCCGGCGGTCTTCTCAGACCCGGCCGCGGACCCCGTCTCAAATCAAAGAGAACCTGGCGGAAGACGCGCCGACCGCTGGAAACTTGCGGGGGCCCGGCGGCGCGCTCCAGTCGGAAACTGGCCGACCTCGCTGCCCGGGGACCCTAAAAAACTTGTCTTGAGATAATTTTCTGTTTTGGCGGGAAACGCGCCGGCCCCGAAAGTCCGTCCGCGGGGGGATGTGGGCCGCGGAGGCGCGCGGGGGACGGGGGCGGCGAAAAATTTGGTGTTTTGGCGTTTTATACGCCCGGGCCGGTCCGACGCCCCGGTGGTTCCGGGAGGCGCGGGCGGCCAAAAAAGCCCTCGGAAACTTCGGGGACCTGCCGTCCGAAGTCCCGGGCTCCTGTCGCCCAGTCACCGGCGGCCCGACTTCACAAGCCGGGCTTTCCGACCTCAATATGACCGCGAACCGACCGGGCGTCCCTATCCCGGCCGGGAGGGCCTGGGAGGTGCGGCCGTTAGTTCGAACGACCGGCGGGGGATCCGTGATGGCCTTGTCGGCGAACTGTCGACCGAGCAAGGCGCGAGTCACATAATTTTATGCCAAAAAGACTTTTTGGCGAATTTAGACTATAAAACGAGAACAAAAAGCTTTTTCCAACGACCGAGGCCGAGGACCAAAGCGACGACGCCCCTCGGAAAGGAGAGGCCGGAGGCCGCCCGAGCTCAGCTCTGGGACTGAATGAAGTCGATGGCGTCCTGGACGGTCTTGATGCCCTTGGCCGCCTCGTCGTCGATCTTGACGTTGAACTCCTCCTCCATGGCCATGATCAGCTCGATCAGGTCCAGGGAGTCGGCTCCCAGGTCGTCCTGGAAGGAGGCCTTGGGGACCACCTCGGACGGGTCGGTCGACAACTGGTTGGCGACCACGGTGCTGACTCGCTGCAATATATCATCGGTCATTATAACACTCTCCTTGATTGCTCAGAGACAAGATAAAGGGGCCGGTTTCCCAAGAAAAGAACGTCAGAGACCGTCCGGCGCTCCGACCACTCCGGCCAGGCCCGCCGGGGGCCCGAAGGACAAAAAAGCAGGGCGCGCGCCCGCCTGACCGACTATCTTAACGGCTGTCCGGCTTTTTCTCAACAGGCCGGCGGCCGGTCGGTTCCTGGTCCTTGCGCGGTTCGCAGCCCCCCGGGCGCCCTGCCGACCTTGGGAGCGTTTTCCCCACCCCGCCGGGTCGGGGGCCGGGGGCTACAGATACATCCCGCCGTTGACGTGGACGGTCTGCCCGGTGATGTAGCCCGCCTCGGGGGAGGCCAGGAAAGCCACGGCCTCGGCCACGTCGGAGGGGAGGCCGGGCCTGCCCAGGGGGACGCGGGCGAGAAAGGCGGCCTTGACCTCGGCGCCGAGGACGTCCGTCATCTCGGTCTCGATGTACCCCGGGGCCACGGCGTTGACGGTGACGCCCCTCGGGGCCAGCTCCAGGGCCAGGGTCTTGGTCAGGGCCACCACCCCGGCCTTGGCGGCGGAGTAGTTGGCCTGGCCGGGATTGCCGGTGAAGCCGACGACGGAGGTCAGGTTGATTATCCGTCCGGCCCTCTGCCGCATCATGACCTTGGCGGCGGCCCGGGCGCAGTTGAAGACGCCCACGAGGTTGACGTCGATGACCCTGGCGAAGTCCTCGTCGCTCATCCGCACGGCCAGCCCGTCCTTGGCCAGACCCGCGTTGTTGACCAGCACGTCCAGGCGACCGAAGCGCTTGGCCAGCTCGGCCACGGCCTCGGCCGAGGCCTTGCCGTCCTCGGTCGGCCAGCGCTGGGCCTCGAAATGGCCGCACAGGGGCCCGAGCTCGGCCTCGGCCTCACCGGGGGCCTTGGACTGGGGGTTGACGTAGGTGACCGCCAGAGCCGTCTCCGGTCCGGCCAGCCTGCGGGCGATGGCCCTGCCTATTCCTCTGGTCCCGCCGGTGACCATCACGACTCGGGAAATATTCGCCATATTCAACCTAAGAGAAAGATTTTAGCGCGACTAAACATTCTGACAAAGACGGGTTCAAATCAGTCGAAGATTAATTCGTACCCGCTAAAATGAAACATCCTGACGAAAGGAACGTCGGCTTGACAACCTCTTCGAGTCCGCTCGGTCCGCCGGGGCCTTTGGATCCCTTTGGATCCCTTTGGGTCCTTTTGGTCCATTGGGTCCATTGGATTCTATCGGGCCCGTTCGGCCCTTTGGGTCCGTTCGACCAGTTGGGTCCGCTGGGTCCTTTGACCAATGGGTTCGTCAGGTCCTTTAGGTCTTTTATGACCTTCAGGAGCGACAGATCACAAACTTTAAGCCCGCGGACCTACAAATCAACGAACCAAAAGGTCAAGAGGTCAAAAGGCCATGAGGCCAATAGGCCAAGGCCAAGGCCAACAGACCTTCAGTTCCCGGGATTTCAGCGACCGGCCGACGTCAGCCAGCCGGACAGTCCCGCCCCTGGCAGGCTACCGGGCGATAGTCCGGCCCGGGGATCCGAAAGAACCCGCCAAGTCTCGAGCCCCTTTCGAGGGTCTGACTTGGAGGGCCTGGTCGGACTGGGGAAGACGCCGAAACGCCGCGGGGCCCCGGAGGGAGCGGATCGCTCAGCTCTCCGCCTTATTTTCGGTGGGCGGCAGGACCTGCCGGCGCTTGTAAATATGGCAGCTGGGGCAGACCATGTGTGGCTGCACGGGCTCGTTACAGTTGGGGCAGGTGGTGACCACGGGGGGCTTGTCAAAGTAATGTGTGCGGCGCTTCCGGCCTTTCATCTTTGACTGTCTTCTCTTCGGTACGGTCATGGCGTTCCGCCGCCCGAGGGCCCCGGGGCCTTCGGGCCGGCCTCCTTTCGCAACGGGCCGGAAAAAATCCGGCTCAGGTAGATATGTTATCCCGGCGACATCCGAGCCGGGTTGGCTAGGCGGGCGGGCTTTTTTGTCGCCCGCCGGCCAAATTTTTGCTTTGGCGCCCGGCCGGCCTCAGTGCTTGGTCGGCTTGGAGCCCCGGCACTCGCAGGGGGCCTCGTTGAGGTTGGCCCCGCACTCCGGGCACAGACCCGCGCAGTCGGGCTGGCACAGCGTCTTGTAGGGCAGGGCCAGCAAAAAAAACTCCCCCAGAAGAGGGGTCAGGTCAAATTTTTGGTTGACGACCGGCACCGCCGTCTCCAGGGCTTCGGGAGTCATCTGGGACTCGTCCTCGGAACCGGGCTCGTAGAGGCGCACCGTCTCCTCGAACTTGTCGTCCAGGCGCCCGGCGAAGGAGGTCAGGCAGCGGTCGCAGACCATCTCGGCCTTGCAGGCGAAGAAGCCGGTGATCTTGAGCTTCCAGGACACCAGCTGCAGCCTCATGCGCCCCCGGACGGAGGTGAGCAGCCTGGGGGCCTCCCCGCCCTCCTCGCCCAGGTCCAGGGCCTCGGCCATGACGTTGGGGGGGATGGCGAAGTCGCACTCCTGGCCGACCTCGGGCCAGCCCTCCAAGGAGAACACCAAATTGTCCCTGACCTGCTCCACTTACCCCGGCCCTCCGGACACGCCGCGCCCAAGTCGGGGCCCGGCACAATCGGCTATTATGCTCCAACGCCCTCGGCAAGATCAAGTAAAAAACGCCAAGGCGGCCGCGGCGGCCGACATTGCGCGGGAGCTTTTCAGTGCCCAGCCCCCGAAAACCATGATCCCGAAGGCGTCCGGCCCCCGCCGGTAATGACGGGGGCAAGAAAAAGACAAATCGAATCTATTTTTCCAAGTCTTTGGTTTCTTCCGATCCTTGTCCTTAGATTAGTAAAGATATTTTTATATCCGAAAGCAGTCTTTGTCAAGTCTGGTTTAATAATAAAGCTAAATTTAAATAATTTAAATAACTAGACAGTCCACAAACCTCTTTGTCCCATCTCTTTGACCAACCTCTTTGTCCCACCTCCTTGACCAACTTCTTTATCCAATCTCTTTAACCTATCTCTTTGACCTATCTCCTTGACCAACTTCTTTATCCAACCTCTTTGTCCCATCTCTTTGACCCGTCTTTTGGCAGACCTGAGACTCGCCCGCCCGTGACCAAGAGCCTTGTCGCCGGAAAGCCCGGACCGGGTTTTCCTTCACCACCCCGGTCCCGCCCGCGACGTCGGCCCGGCTAAAACCAGTCGGCCGGAGCTTCCGACGTCCCCTCGGTCCCTCGGTCAGTCAGTCCGTCGGCCGACCATCGCCTGACTGTCGCGAGCGCCAAAAGCACCGTCGACGTCGCCATAAGGACCGTCGAGGTCCGGCCTCAGCCAAAGACCAAACTATTCGGCCGCGGGGGCATCCGTCCCGGCGGGAGCGTCGTCCGCGGCGGGAGCGTCGTCTGCCTGAGCTCCGTCGGCGAGGGCGTCACCATCACCAGCGGGAGCCTCGGCCGGGGAAGCGTCATCGGAGGCGGCGGGAGCCTCGGCCGGAGAAGCGTCATCGGAGGCGGCGGAGGCGTCACCGGCGGTCGCGGCCGCTCCCTCGGAGCCTGCGGCGGGGGCCGGGTCGGCCGGGGCCAGGGCGCCGTCGGGCGCGGCGGGGGCGGAGGCGGGGGCGGCGGCCGGAGTCGAGCCGGCCGGGCCGGAGACGGGAATCTGGACGTCGGCCTCGGTGACCGGGCTGTTGTCGACGGGGACGGTCGCGGCGGCCGAGGGGGGACCGTCGTCCACTATGACGGAGCCCCGCCTGTTGGCGCCCTGGGCGTAGATGGACAGGGTAAAGGAGGTGATCATGAAGACGACGGCGGCCACGGCGGTGACCCGGCTGACGAAGGTGGCCGGCCCCCTGCTGCCGAAAACTGAGGAGGAGGAGCCCCCGAAGGCGGCCCCCATGCCGGAGCCCTTGCCGGTTTGTAAAAGGACGCTGATCATCATGATGACAGCCACAATGATGTGAATCGTGGTGATGAAGGTGGACATACCGTCTCCGGGCAAACAGAAGCTGCCAGGGCCGGAAAGATAAATTTCCGTCCCGCCTAAGTTGGATGTTGAAAAAAAAGCCGCCGGGGACGTTCTCCGGACGACGCCCTCCCCCGGGGAGGAGGGGGAAAAAAACCTACAAAGCCAGAAAAGCCAGAAAAGCCAAACCCGCCTTAAAAAGCCGGGCCGACAATGACTGGGCGGCCGGACGACCGCCTGTCAAAGCCCAAGGCCGGGCGCTAGTACTTGACTATGCCCGAGAAGGAGTCGGCCTTGAGGCTGGCCCCGCCGACCAGGACCCCGTCGATGTTCGGCTGGGCCATCAGGGAGGCGGCGTTGTCGGGCTTGACCGAGCCGCCGTAAAGAATCCTAGTGGCCGAGGCGACGGCGTCGCCCAGCAGGGAGGCCAGCTCCTTGCGAACGTGGGCCTGGGTCTTCTCGGCCTCGTCGGCGGTGGCCGTCTTGCCGGTGCCGATGGCCCAGATGGGCTCGTAGGCCACGATCAGGTTGGCAAGGTCCAGGCCCCCGACGGCGGCCAGGCTGCCTTTGAGCTGCCCGGCCAGGAAGGCCTCCCACTCGCCGGACTCCCTCTGGGCCAGATTCTCGCCCAGGCAGAGGACGGCCAACAGGCCCCCGGACAGGGCCGCGGCCACCTTCTTGGCGACGACCTCGTCGGTCTCGGCGAAATAGGTTCGGCGCTCGGAGTGGCCGATGATGGCCATGGAGCCCCCGGCATCCTTGATCATGCCGACGGAGATCTCGCCGGTGAAGGCCCCCTCTTTTTCCCAATGGAGGTTCTGGGCGCCTATGATGATGCCGGTGCCTTTGGCCGCGGCGGCGGTTCTCTCCAAAGCCGTGGCGGGCACGGCCAGGGCCACCTGGCGGCCTGTGAGACCGGCGACCGCGGGCTTGAACTGCTCGACAAACTCCGCCGCCTCGCCGCCCGTCTTAAACATTTTCCAGTTGCCGGCTAAAAAAGGTGTCCTTGCCAAGGTTCCCTCCTTGTCGCGGCCGGCGGCGCCGAATTTTGGGCCGCCCGCCGGGAGATAAATTTATGCCGAACCGAGAAAAACAAGAGAAAACAAACTCCGGCGGGACGGACGAGGGGGTGACGGGACGCCGGGAAACCCGCCCCCCGAGCCTTCCCCGGGGTCGGCCCCGCGCCGCCGGGAGCATGGAAAGCCCCGTGGCGCAAGGCAGTCTGAATTTTTTATTATAGACAAACTCCCCGAAAAAAGCAAGATTTGCCTTTTCGCAAACAAGGGGTTAAGATGATTAATTACGGCTAAAAGTGCCGCGCAAGCCCTCCCCTCCCCGTCGGCCCGGATCACGATCCCCGCTCGTCGGCCTCCGACCGCGGGCCCGAATTAGCCGGGAGGGAAAGGCTTGATTTGTTTTTGGCCCCCCGCCGCCCCCGTCATGCCGGCCGCGTCCCGGCGCCGCCCCGCTTGGCCGTCGGCGGGCGTCTCATTGCGGGCGTCTTATGGCGGACGTCGACGCGCCCCCCCCCGCAGAACCCGGAGTTTTTTTTCATGATCACCCGCTTCGCCCCCAGCCCCACCGGCCACCTGCACATAGGCGGTGCCCGCACGGCGCTTTTCAACTATCTGCTGGCCCGCGGCCTGGGCGGAAAATTCGTCCTGCGCGTCGAGGACACCGACGCCCAGCGCTCCACCGAGGAGTACACCAAGTCGATTTTAAGTGCCATGGAGTGGCTGGGGCTCTCCTGGGACGGGGAGCCGGTCTTTCAGACGGACAGGACCGGGCTGCACGTCGAGCACGCCGAGAGGCTGGTCGCCGAGGGCAGGGCCTACTGGTGCCGCTGCACTCCCGAGGAAATCGAGGAGAGCCGCAAAAAGGCCATGGCCGAGGGCGGCAAGCCCCGCTACGACGGCCGCTGCCGGGAGCTGGGCCTGGGCCCGTCCCCGGGGGCGGTGATCCGCTTCAAGTGCCCCCCGGGGGGCCAGGTCCGCTGGAGGGACCTCATCAAGGGGCCCATCGTCTTCGAGGCCTCGGAGCTGGACGACCTGGTCATCCTGCGCAGCGACGGGCTGCCGACCTACAACATGGCCGTGGTGGTGGACGACATCACCATGGGGGTCACCCACGTGGTCAGGGGCGACGACCACGTCAACAACACCCCCAGGCAGATACTGCTGTACCAGGCGCTGGGGGCGGAGCTGCCTGAGTTCGGGCACGTGCCCATGATCCTGGGCTCCGACAAGAGCAGGCTCTCCAAGCGGCACGGGGCCACCTCGGTCATGGCCTACCAGGAGGCGGGCTACCTGCCCCAGGCCCTGGTCAACTACCTGGCCCGGCTGGGCTGGTCGCACGGGGACCAGGAGATATTTTCCCTCGAGGAGATGGTCGGGGTCTTCAGCCTCAGGCACGTCGGCAAGGCGGCCGCCGTCTTCGACCCCAACAAGCTGGACTGGCTCAACGCCCACTACATCAAGAACACGCCCCCGGACGAGCTCTGCTCCCTTCTAAAACCCTTTTTGGAGAAAAGGGGGCTGCCGGCGCCCGACGGCGAAAAACTTCTAAAAATCGTCCTCACCCTGAGGGAGAGGTCCAAGACCCTGGCGGAGATGGCCGGGAAGGCCGAGTTCTACTTCGGCGACCTCCCCAAGTTCGACCCCAAGTCGGCCGAGCAGCTCCTGGCCCTCCTGAAAACGCCCGAGGGCGCGGACGCCCCCGCCAAGGACGCCGGGGGCAAGGCGATCCTCGAGAAATGGCTGGGGCTCCTGCAGGAGCTTCCCCGGACCCGCGAGGACTTCGACCAGCTGCTCTCGGGTCTGGCCGCCGAGCTGGGCGTCAAGGCGGGCGTCGTCGCCAAGCCCCTGCGCCTGGCCCTGACCGGCAGCACAGCCAGCCCGGGCCTGCACGAGATCATGGAGATCCTGGGCCCGGAGGTCACCCTGGGCAGGATCAGGGCCGCCGCAGAGACGCCCGAGGGCTACCCGCAGGTCCGGCAGCCGGCCTAGTCGCCTAGACGGACGGCGCGCAGGCGACAGACCTCGCCCCCGCGACAACAGACCGCCCGTCGACCAAACAGCCGGTCAAAGATCAAAAAAGTTGAGCCCGATCGTCTCCCAAGGCGACCGGGCTTTTCTTTTCACTTTTTCCAAGAGACCGTTGTCATTGCCAAGTCATTTTGTCTGAAAATTGCCAGGACGACTTGTCCGAAACTTGCCGGGACGACTTGTCCGCTTTTTGCCAGGTCAACTTGTCCGACATTTACCAAGACGACTTGTCCGACATTTGCCAAGACAGCTTGTCCGCTTTTTGCCAAGACGACTTGTCCGATTTTTGCCAGGTCAACTTGTCCGACATTTTCCAAGACGACTTGTCCGCTTTTTGCCAGGACGACTTGTCCGACATTTACCAAGACGACTTGTCCGCTTTTTACCAGGTCAACTTGTCCGCTTTTTACCAGGTCAACTTGTCCGCTTTTTACCAGGTCAACTTGTCCGACATTTGCCAAGACAGCTTGTCCGACATTTGCCAAGACGACTTGTCCGATTTTTGCCAGGTCAACTTGTCCGACATTTGCCAAGACAGCTTGTCCGCTTTTTACCAAGACGACTTGTCCGATTTTTGCCAGGACGACTTGTCCGTTTTTACCAGGACGAATTGTCCGATTCTTGCCGGGACGACTTGTCCGCTTTTACCAGGACGAATTGTCCGATTCTTGCCGGGACGACTTGTCCGCTTTTTACCAGGACGACTTGTCCGATTTTTGCCGGGACGACTTGTCCGTTTTTACCAGGTCAACTTGTCCGACATTTGCCAAGACAGCTTGTCCGCTTTTTACCAGGTCAACTTGTCCGACATTTGCCAAGACAACTTGTCCGATTTTTGCCAAGACGATTTGTCCTGGGTCATATTCAAAATTTCTTGCCCACCATTTCTCACTTAACTGTCATCATTACATTTAGTTTTTACAATTGCCTTGTCCACCTATTAATATAATTTTATCTTAAAATTAGAGGACTAAAAAATATAAATTTATAGACAGGGACAACAATTGACAAATGACGACCGACATGGGTAAGAAGAGGACGAAGAAGACAGCGAAGGGCTGGGAGAACAAAAATGACGGCAAGAACGGAAGGAACGAATGGGGTGAGGAGGAAGCAGAGACGAAAGAGGCGCCGGTGTCATCGGAGTTCGTCAACTCGACGACCAGGACCCGGGGCGGACGGCGGTCACCGAGGCTGCCGACCGAAGTCGAGGGCCGGGGTGAGGACGGGGGCTTTTGACCAAGAGCGGCAAGACGAGGGCTGAGGCCCGGGGCGGAGGACCGGGACTGGAGATCGAGGACCAGGGGGCGCGGACGCGGGGAGGCGGGTCGAGGGACCGAGGTTGAGGGAGGGAGGCCGGAGGGGGGGCGATCTCAGGGGCCGGAAAACCAAAAAGCCACAAGTTGCCTTGTGGCTTTATTGGCTTAGATATTAATCCCGGCAGCGACCTACTCTCCCACACTCCTAAAATGCAGTACCATCGGCTCTGTGGAGCTTAACTTCCGTGTTCGGGATGGGAACGGGTGGATCCTCCACGACATAGCTACCGGAAACTCGTCGGAGCGACAGGCTCCAAACTGGCAGACAAGTCCACGTTGTCTGAAAATTGAACACGGGCAACAATCTTAAATAAAACGCCTTCAGCAAAAAGCTTATATATAGGTAAGCCTCACGGACTATTAGTGCCGATAAGCTGAACATATTACTATGCTTACACAATCGACCTATCTACCCGGTAGTCTTCCGGGGTCCTTTAGGGGCTTTTACACCCGGGAAATCTTATCTTGAGGCAGGCTTCCCGCTTAGATGCTTTCAGCGGTTATCCCTTCCGAACTTAGCTACCCAGCTATGCAACTGGCGTTACAACTGGTGCACCAGTGGTTCGTCCAACCCGGTCCTTGCGTACTAGGGTCAGGCCCTCTCAAATTTCCTACGCCCACAGCAGATAGGGACCAAACTGTCTCACGACGTTTTAAACCCAGCTCACGTACCGCTTTAAATGGCGAACAGCCATACCCTT
>JAISET010000187.1 GCA_031264015.1 Deltaproteobacteria bacterium
GGCCGACGAACGGTAATTGATCTGAAAAGATTAGTGTTGACGGAGATTTGTCGAAGTTGAAAAACAAAAGGCCCCGGACGGGGGACATCCGGCTGGAAAACGCGTTCCCGACGCGGACTCATAACTGAAAAAACAGGCGCCGACCGCCGGCGTCCGGACCCGGATGACGGCGCCGCGGGCGGGCGTCGCACTTGATCAATCGCCACATCGCCGGACGGCGCCCCCGTCGGGATTGGCCGGCGGGCCGGGGGGGGCCCGGGCCGGCGCGCGGGCCTCAGACCAGGCCCGGGGGGGCCTCCCCGCGGAGCTCCTCGTAGAGCCTGAGCAGGATGTCCGGCTCGCCGAAGTCGCCGGACTTGGAGAGCACCGAGAGGGCGCCGGCCGACATGTGGACCACCCCGGGCGAGAGCTCGGCCCGCAGCAGGACGTCCGCGTGGCCGAGGCCGGTCAGGGTCGCCCTGGCGGTCTCGCCGCCGGAGATGAAGACGGTTCCGTAGCGGCGGTTTCCGACGAGGTCGGCGGCCAGGCGGCCGAAGCGGGCCGCCACCTCCCGGCCGGGGTAGCGGGCGGCCGAGGCGGGGTCCGCGCTTGGCGGCGGCACGGTCAGGATCAGCGGGAGCCCCGGGGAGGAGGGCGGGATGGCCGGCCCGGGGCCGTCGAACAGGGAGGCCGGCCGGACGGTGACCACCTCGGCCCCGAGGCCCGAGGCCAGGATCCCGAGCTGCTCCCTCAGCCTCGGGGAGGCCGAGCCCCCGAAAAAGGCGGAGGGGGCGTCGGGGACGGGGGGATGGTAGTCGTCCTTGAGCCAGTCGTGGGAGGCGGGGAGCGTTTCCATCAGGGCCGCCGCGAAGCCGGCCGAGCCCGCGAAAAGAACGTCCCCGGCGAGGGGGGCGGCCCCCTCGGCCAGCGAGGCCAGGTCGTCGTCGGTCTCGGCGTCGCAGGCCAGGATCAGGCGGCCCCCGGACTCCACGCGCCCGGCGACGGCCGCGCGCACGGCCTCGGGCCCGGACCTGACCAGGTCGATGCCCAGCTCCCCCACGGGCAGGTCGTTGTCGAGGCCGAGGATGTTTTTCAGCCTCGAGTCGGCCGCCCGCCCGGGCGACTTCCCGGCCGACCCGACCAGGTGGACGGGCCTGCCGCCGACCAGGTGGACGCCCCTGACCGTCGTCCGCCCCAGCCCCGGGTCGGCCGGGGCCACCAGGGCGCAGCGAAAGTCGAGCAGGCTTGTCAAAATGCCGGTCTCCAGCCCCGGGTGGCCCCGCAGGCAGCTGTCGATCTTCTGAAAGACGAGCCGGGGCCTCCAGGCGCCCAGAAACGGCTTGATCCCGGCGAGGACGGCCGGTATCTCGCAGGCCTGCCTGTTTCTGGTGCCGGCGTCCAGGGCCAGGGCGCCCGGGGCGGAGGACAGGGGGGCGCCCCCCAGGCCGGCGAGTTTCACGGGGCCCAGGCCGGCGAACTTGACCCCGGTGCCGGCCGCTCCCGTCAGATTGTCGGCGATGATTAGGGTACCCATGATTTTTCGTCCCCCGGCCGGGAAAAGTCGGCCCGGGCGGTCCCCGCGCCGCGACGGCGGCCCGCCCGCCAGGCCCCGTCGCCTTCATGATAGCATAATTATGGGGCGCGAACAGTAAAAAACACCCCGGGGGGCCGGCTGACATGCGGACAAGGAAGCGAACATGTCAGGAATTTGTCAATAAATTGTCGGAAAGTTTCCCGAAGGGCCGCGGACGGGGAGCCGGACAAACAACCGGCGCGCGAGGAAAAAGCGAAAGGCGGGGAGGAAAAAAGCAAACGCCGAGGCCGGGAAAAGAGGAAAGGCGGGGGCCGGACAACCGGGCTCCGGCCCCCGGCGGAGGTCAGTCGTGGAGCCGGGAGATCGACTCGAACCGGTCGGTGACCAGGTTGAAAATCTTGATGATCTCGGCGTCGAAGTGCGTGCCGGCGCCGTCCTGGATGATCTTGAAGGCCTGTTCGGCGGGCATGGGGGTTTTGTAGGGGCGCCTGGAGATCAGGGCGTCGAAGACGTCGGCGACGGCCATGAGCCTTCCCTCCAGGGGTATGTCGAAGCCCGCCAGGCCCTTGGGGTAGCCGGAGCCGTCCCATTTCTCGTGGTGGGTCCCGGCGAGGACGGCGGCGTGGCGCAGGAAGCTGTGCTCGGCCGTCTTCTGGGCGATGCGGTCGATGCAGTCCACCCCGATGGAGACGTGCTTCTTCATCTCCTCGAACTCCTCGGGGTCCAGGCGCCCCGGTTTGTTGAGGATGGCGTCGCTGATGGCGATTTTGCCGACGTCGTGCAGCTGGGCCGACTGGATGAAGAAGTCGAGGTCCCACTTGCCGACCTCGTCCATGTAGATGCCGCGTTCGACCATGGTGTCCACCAGGACCTTGAGGTACTTCTGGGTGCGGGTGACGTGGCCGCCGGTCAGGTTGTCCCGGAACTCGACCATCTCCGCCACCGTCGACAGGACGGCGTTCTGCAGGTCGACGACCTGCCGGGTCTTCTGGTCGACCAGCTTCTGCAGGTTGTCGTTGAAGTTGCTCAGCTCCTCCTTCTGGGACAGGATGAGCAGGTGGTTTTCGATGCGCTTCAGTAAAAGCGGCGCCGAGAAGGGTTTGGCCACGTAGTCGATGGCCCCCAGGCTCAGGCCCTCCAGCTCGCTGGACTCGTCGTTCATCGAGGTCAGGAAGATGACCGGGATGTCCCGGAACCTCTCCTTGGCCTTGAGCTTCCTGATGGCCTCGTAGCCGTCCATGTCGGGCATCATGACGTCCAGGAGGATCAGGGCGGGCGTCACGTGCTCCAGGATCTCGAACAGCTTGAGGGCCGAGGGAATGGGGTAGACCTCGTAGGCCTCCTTGAGCATGTTCTTGCCCATGGTCAAGTTGGCGGCGTTGTCGTCGACCAGCATTATTTTCGCGCGTCTGCCCGCGTCCATGTCTCGACCCCCGTGGGCGCGCCGGACCAGGCCGGCGGCGGGAAAGAGGGAGGCCCGTCCCGACCGGCGCCCGCGGCCCTCCCCGGAGCCGTCCGTCTCGGCGGTTCCGGGGCGGCCCGGCCGGCCGGCGTCGGACAAGCGGCCGTCGGACCGGCGGCCCTCATATGCGGCGGAAAGCCGACGGCGGCCCGCGTCCGCCGGGGCTGTCCGCGGTCGTCCGCGGTCGTCGTCAGGCGGCCGGGGACAGGCGGTCGACGATCTTCTGGAAGTCCATCTGGTCGACCCGGTCCTTGATCCAGGCGGGGAAGTCCGGGTCGGCGGAATAGTTGAACTCGTCGAGGTCGGCCAGGGCCTTGTCCACCCCGTCCATGTCGTAGGCGGAGCAGGCGTTCTTGAGCCGCTCGAGGATCTCGGGGTCCGGGGCCTCCCTGACCGGCCGGTCGTCCAGGGCCTCGCTGGCCGTGAGCAGACCCGAGAGGCTGTCGGCCAGCCGGCGCACGGAGGTCAGGAAGCCGGGGTTCCGTTCCCTGACGAAGTCCAGGTCCCCGGCGGCGGCCTTGTGCTCCAGAGCCTCGGCCAGCTCGCCCACCGGCTTGGCGCAGATGCCGTAGCTGCTGCTTTTCAGGCCGTGGATGGAGATGATGTAACTCTTCAGGTCCGCGTAGTCCGGCTCGGTCAGCTGGTCCAGGAGCTCGGCCGCGCTCTGGGCGTAGCTCCTGATGACCCCCAGGTAGACCTCCTGGTCCCCCGAGAAGCGCCTGAGCCCCTCCTCGACGTCCAGGCCGTCGATCTGGATGAGCGTCTTGCCGTCGGGCATCAGGGGGTTGCCGGAGCCGGGGGGCGCCTCGTCGGGGACGGCGCGGCCGCCGCCGTTCCCGCCGCCGTCGGACCCGTTGGAACCGGCGCGGCCGTTCCCGCCGGGGGAGACGGCGCTCCCGCGAGAGGCGTCATGGCCGTTGCCCCCGTGAGAGGCGTCGCGGCCGTTGCCGCCGCCGCCGTTGCCCCCGCGCTGTTCGGCGAGGAGGGCGAAGCCTCCCTGGCCGTCCAGGGCTGCGGGCTTGCCGGCGCCCAGCATGGAGCTCTCGAGAATCAGCTCGTCAAGGTCCTCGACGGTCAGGGCCCGCTCGGGCGGCCTGGGGACGACGGGGGGCTGGGCGACCTTTTTGGTCTTGCCGTCGGAGCCGCGGGGCATGGAGGAGTCGACGATGTTCTGCATCTCGGCCTCCTCGGCGGCCAGCTTTTCCAGGAAGGCCTTCTCCTGCTCCTTGTCGCGCACGAACTGCTTGAGGACGATGTCCATGCGCTTCATGTCGATGGGTTTGGAGAGGAAGGCCTGGAAGCCGTTTTCCAGGAAGAGCTTGTCGTTGCCGACGATGGCGTTGGCCGTCAGCGCGATGACGGGGATGTAGCGGGCGTAGTCGGTGCCGATCTCCTCGCGGATCTTGCGCGTGGTCTCGATCCCGTCCATGCCGGGCATCATGTGGTCCATGAAGACGGCGTTGTAGCGCACCTTCTCGTCGCGGATCAGCTCGAAGGCCCGCTGCCCGCTGGTGACGCAGTCGATCTGCATGCCGTAGGGCTTGAGCATGCCCTTGGCCACGTCCAGGTTGGTTTTGACGTCGTCCACCACCAGGACTCTGGCGTAGGGGAGGGTGGTGATGGACATGTCGGGGGAGAGCTGGTGGCTGCGGGCCAGGTCCAGATTCTCGAGGTTCTTGACCACCCGCTCCCCGATGGGCACCTCGGTGATGAACTTCTGCTTGAGGGTGACCTTGAAGGTCGAGCCGCCGCCGTAAACGCTGGTCACCTCGACGCGGCCGTCCATCAGGTCGGCCAGCTGCTTGGTGATGGCCAGCCCCAGCCCCGTCCCCTCGATCTTGCGGTTGCTCTTGGTGTCCAGCTGGCTGTACTCGGAGAAAAGCTTGGCCAGGTCCTCGGGCTTGATGCCGATCCCGGTGTCCGCGACGGTGAAGGTGAGGAAAAAGTCCTCGCCGGGCCCCCGGTGGCCGGAGACGGCCATGTCCACCTTGCCCTCCATGGTGTACTTGAAGGCGTTGGAGAGCAGGTTGTTGAAGATCTGCTTGATGCGCAGCTCGTCCCCGAACAGCCGCGAGGGGAGGGTCTTGTCGAGCTCCAGCCCGAACTCGATGGGTTTCTCGCCGATGCGGATCAGGTTGACCGTCACCGTGTCGTTGATGAGGCTGGCCAGGTCGTAGTCGACGGGGACGAGCTCGAACTTGCCGGCCTCGATTTTGGTGATGTCCAAAATGTCGTTGACGATGCCCAGGAGGATCATGCCCGACGTGTGGATCTTGTGCAGGCTCTCCTCCTTGTCCGCCTCGTCGGTGTGCCCGTTGATCATCAGTTCGGAGAAGCCGATGATGGCGTTGAGGGGCGTGCGCATCTCGTGGCTCATGGTGGCCAGGAAGGTCGTCTTGGTTTCCGAGGCCCTCCGCGTCTCGTTGCTGAGCTCGGTCACTTTGGAGTACTGCTCCTCGATGATCTTGAACTGCCTGTCGACGAAGCCCGAGGCCCAGCCCGCCAGGAGCGCCCCAAGGCCCAAAAACAGGATGGTCATGACGCCGACCCCCGTGTCCAGCTTGGCGGCGGGGGACTCGGAGATGGGGGACGAGACCCCTATCAGCCAGTCGACGTTGGAGGAGGCCACGCGGGAGAAGGCGCCCAGGCGCTCGACGCCCTCCAGAGTGAATTTCCCGAAGCCCGTCGGGTAGCGGATCATCCGCCTGACGAAGGCCTGGGAGGAGAGGTTGGCCTTGCTCTGGCTGGGGTCCCACAGGCTGTTGTAGCGGCTCAGGACCATGTAGCGGCGCTTGTTGGCGATGATCGTCCCCTCGGCGTCCAGCAGAAAGATGGAGCCCGTCTTCCAGAGATGGTGCCCCTCGATCAGCCGCGTGAAGTGCAGGCCGGAGACGGCGACCGACATGACCTTCTCGGCGACGGGGGCCAGGATGTGGAAGACCAGCTCCCCGGAGGGGTCCGTCATGGTGGTCGTGATGACCGACTCCCCGTTGAAGGCCCGCCGGAAGTAGTCCCCGAAGAACAGCTCCGCCGGGGTCTGCGGCTGCCCGAAGGTCGCGACGATCATGCCGTTGCGCCCGAAGACGGTGATCGACTTGAAGACCGGGTAGGCCTCCGTCTCGTGCCGCAGGATCCTGTTCCAGGTGTCCGTCGGGGCCGTTCTCAGCCTCGAGGCCGCCGCCCCCGTCCGGGAGACCAGCAGGTTCACCTCGGTGGTGACCAGCTGGTTGGCGATGTCCCGGACGACGGCGATGTTGTCCTCGACGGTTTTCTCGAGGCTCTCCCGGATGAAGAACATGCAGCAGCCGATGATCGTGACGACGACCATGAAAATGATGGCCACTATGATGCTGAAAATTTTTAGACGGAATGTCATGACGCACCCCCTCTTCCCAAAAAAACCGTCCTGTCCGAACCGGCGCTCTCCAGCCTCCCTGCCTCCCAGGGCGGGCTCGGGTGATTGAAAATATCCGAGGTCGCTTGCCGTCTCCTCGCGTCGCCCGGGCGTGTTCCGGCGTTCGCCCGCCCGTCTCCGGACGTTTTCGAACGACCGCCGGGGTCGGTCCCTCCCGTCGTCGTCCTGCGGGCGGCCTTTCATGTTTCGTCCGTCTGTTCGCGGCCTAATCTGAGTCCGTTTCAGCTCTTCCAAATTTGCCGGCCTGCCCGGGTCCGTTTTAGTCGGTCGGTCAATTTAGGTCGCCGGCCAATTTAGTCGGTCGGTCAATTTAGGTCGTCGGTCAATTTAGTTTGTCGGCCAATTTAGTTTGTCGGTCAATTTAGTTTGTCGGTTAGTTTGCAAGTTAATCGGAGCCGGTTTTTGTTCGTCCAAATTTTGGTCGTCCATATAGTTTGTCGTCTTTTTGTCTTCCTCCGCCCGCCCGTTTTCCTTTGCCCGTCTTTTTCCCCCGTCCGGGCCGCCTATCTTTTTTCATTCGTCAATTCGCTAACAACAGGTGGTCTTTGAATCGATTTTTGACAGTCTTTTTGTCATCTTTTAGTTGTCTTTTAGCCCCTTTTTCCTCTCGGGCCCCCTCTTTATTTTCTTTGTCCGGCCGGTCGGACCGGGGGGCAGGCTTTTCCGCCCCCGGTCCCGGCGGGCCCTCCGCCGGAGGGCCCGCCGGTCAGGGTCGGCTCCAAGGCAACTGGACGGGGGTGAACGAACGATCGTCAAAAATAATATTTATTTAATTCTTCCCTAAATTGGAAGTCACATTTTCGACCATTTTTTGGTTTGGCGTCGCCAAAACAGTGAACGATCGATCGTACACAAAGATTATAGCAAAAGTCTTTCTGGTTGCAAAACACTTTATTTTCAAATATTTACCTCGATAACGCTTGATTATTGATTGTAATATATCGTTATTGATTGGATTGGAGCGAAATTGATGGTCAAAGGAAGTAAAAAATTTTTTCGGCGGATCGAAGGCGTTGGTTGATTTAATTAAAAAATGGGCTAAAGTTATAGTTGAAATATAGTAATATTCTATTTTATATTTACCCTTAGCCTTATGTTTGGAATTTCAAAAAAAAGTTTGGCGGGGTCTTTTGACGGCCGGGCAAAGGTCCTCATGATCCAACTTTTTGAGGCGCTGACTAACGTTCGATCGGTGACCTCAGGGGGATTTTTTCTGGTCGCGCCGGTGAAAAGTGGTTAAAAATAAATTTATAACTAACATTCGTTAGCGAATGTAATGGGTAAATATATGGTTTTTGTCATGACTGTAGTCTAACAAACATCACAGTTGTCTATACATGTCCGTCGCTGTCCTGTCAGCCGGGGCTTCGGCCGGCCGGGACGGGCGATTTGCCCCGGACCGAAATTTTCGGTCGGCGGCCTGAAATTTTTAGGAAGCGGGAGCGCGGGCGGGCCGAATTAAGCGGCAAAATTTCCCCCGGGCGCCCCCGCCGCGGCTTTGTCTCCGAAAAGCCTTTAATTTACGGAAGATCCCGCCAAGGGATGAAAAGGGGGGACGGGCCCGCGCCGGGGGGAAAAATAATTTTTTTTTAGTCTTCGCGCAAAATAAAATTCGATATATAATAAGCGATTGGCTCGGGCCGGTCCGCCCGGGTCTCCCGGGGACCCGCCCCGGCCAGCTCCGGCCCGCTTCGGCTTGTCCGCCCGCCCGCGCCCGAAGGCTCTATGGAAAACGAGAACATCATCACGATGGACGGCCCGGCCGGGTCCGGGAAGTCGACCCTGGCCCGCAACCTGGCCCAGGCCGTCGGCTGGTCCTGCCTCGACACGGGGGCGATCTATAGGGCCGTGGCCCTGGTGGCCTCGGAAAGAGGCGTCGGCCTGGACCGACCCCGGGAGGCCGGGGAGCTGGCCGCGGGTCTCGACGTCAGGCTCTACGCGGAAAACGGCGTCACCCTGACCGTGGTGGGCGACCGGGACGTCACCGGCCTGCTGCGGACCCCGGAGATCTCGGCGCTGACCTCGAAATACTCCGCCATCCCCGAGGTGCGGGCGGCCCTGATGGGCCTGCAGCGCCGTCTGGGGGCCGGGGGCAGGGTGGTGGCCGAGGGCCGGGACATGGGGACGGTGGTCTTCCCCCAGGCGCCGTTGAAATTCTTTCTGACCGCCAGCCCCGAGACGCGCGCCCACAGAAGGTATCTCCAGCTGGCCAGGGAGGGGGTGCCGGTCGGCCGGGAGGAGATCCTGGAGGGCATCCTGGCCAGGGACCACAACGACTCCAGCCGGGAGACGGCCAGACTGGAGCCCGCCCCCGAC
Organism: Deltaproteobacteria bacterium; assembly: GCA_031264015.1. Lineage (GTDB taxonomy): Bacteria > Desulfobacterota > Desulfarculia > Adiutricales > Adiutricaceae > JAIRNQ01. The sequence continues at coordinate 8,707 of JAISET010000187.1, forward strand.
GCCTACATTATCGACAGCACCAATTTAAGCGCCTTCGAGGTGGAGACGATCATGATAGGCGAGGCCAAGCGGGTCTTCGGGATCTGAAAGCGCCCCGGCGGTTGACGAGGGCGGTTTTTTCCGTCCCGGTTTCGCCTCGGGGCCCGCGAGGGGCCTGACGATTTGCTTCTTGTTGACATATAAATTGTATGTTGTTGATTAGATTCCTATTGTAGATTCCTATTGTAGATTCCTATTGTAGTTACCTTAATTAAACTTATGGAATAATTTGCGTTTTCGGCATTAGCCGGGCTCTGGCTGGTCCGCATGATTTGCTCCAGCGCGGCTGACCGGGATTTTTGTGCTTGCCGGGAGTTGGATTTAACGGGCTTTGGCATGTTGGTTCCAATGTTGGTTTGTTGTGGGTTTGGGATTAGATAATTTCAGTATATTGTTTATTGGCCTGTTTAAAAGTAAGTATGGATTAATTTAAATTAGATCTAATTAGCTTAACTTTTCACAATTTCTCTTCTATGGCCGCTTTTCTTCCATAGCCGCTTTTCTTCCATGGCCGCTCCGCCCGCCCCGTTTTCCGGGAGGGCGACCCCGCCGACGGTCGTCCGCCGGACGGGGGCGGTTGTCCGCCCGCCTGTCGCCGGACAAGCGGTCGTTCGCGTCCCGTCGTCCGCCGCCCGCCCCCGCCGGGCCCGCGTCGCCCGGCCGGCCCGGGCTCGCTCCGGCCCGGGGGACGCCGGAACAGGCGGGCAAAGTTTTCGGGGCGGCGGGTCCGCCCGGCAAGTCCGGTCCCGGCCGGCCGGGGGTCGGGGCCGCCCCCGATTTTCAAGCCCACTCGAATTGCGAGGCACTTATGGGGTTCAAATCTAAAATACTCACCCTTCTGGTCGCCCTGACCGTCATCATCGTCCTGCAGATGCTGGTCAGCTACAGGATGACCGGCTCCATGGGCAACAAGATCCGCGAGAACTCGATGCAGACCATGGACGACCTGTCGCGGCTGGTGGGGCGGCAGAAGCTGGAATGGTCCAAGGACGAGCTCAGGGTCAACCTCTCCGAGCTGGACGAGCTCCTGGACCTGGCCTCCGAGCGGGTTTTCGTGCTGACCAACTATTTTATCAACCAGTCCCGGCTGGCCCGCAACTCGTCCCCCCTGAGCGAGATCTCCCGCAAGCAGGTGGAGGAGTTCAGCCGCAAGATCCTGGCCCGGGACCCCGAGGCCGTCAACGGCTTCGGGGTGACCTTCGAGACGGGCGCCTACTCGAGCTACACGCCCTACTTCAACCCCTACGTCTACCGGGACGAGAACGGCATCGCCTACTCCGACGACGAGGTGGGCGAGCTGCCCGCGGACGACCCCAGCCGCTCCAAGGCCCAGGTCAGGGAGGAGTACGAGCTGGAGCTCTCCGACTCCTGGTACGCCACCGTCCTTCCCGTGGGCTCCGACCGCGACTCCCCCCCCGAGGAGAAGGTCTACTGGGTCAAGCCCTATATCGACACGACCACCTCCGTGCCCATCATCTCGGCCTCCTATCCCGTGGTGGACGACGGCAGGGCCCTGGGCGTGGCCTTCGTGGACCTGTCGCTGGCGGGTCTGGACGAGCTGACCAAAAGGGCCGCGGGCAGCCTCCCCGGCTCCATGGCCGTGACCTTCGAGTTCGAGTCCGGCGGGGTCTTCGCCGACTTCGGCCTGCCCGAGCTGGCCCCGACCGCGGCCGCGGGGCGCAAGGCCGCCCCGGCCGACGCCGCCGCCGTGGCCGCCGGGCAGCCGGACGGGGCGGAAACGGACGGGCCCGGCGAGAGGGGCCTGGTCATGCACACCCTGTCCGAGGTCATGCCCGCCGAGACGGCCGGGAGCCTGGTCAGGGACCTCGAGGCGGGCGACGTGCGCTCGGTCGACATCAAGTTTCGGGGCGCCGACTACGTCGTCCTGGTGGCCAATTTGCAAGGACTCTTCGGCATAGCGGTCCTCATCCCCGAGTCCGAGCTGTTCGCCGCGGTGGCCCAGGTCCGCTCCTCCGGCGAGGCCCTGGTCGAGTCCCAGCGGGCCGACCTCAACGGCCTGAAGGCGGCCACGGGGGCGTCCCTGTTTCTGCTGCTTCTGGTCATGGCGGTCATCAGCGCCTTCATCAGCCGCACCGTCTCCAAGATCATCAACATCGCCAAGACGCTCTACATGGACGCGGAGACGATATTTTCCACCTCCTCGAACGTCTCCGACGACGCCATGAGGCTCGACGAGCACGGGCGGGGGCAGATGACGGCCCTGGGCGACACCTCCACGGCCATCACCGAGATCTCCGGCCAGCTCCACGAGACGGCCGTCATGGCCTCCGACTGCACCAAGGCCATGGAGGAGAGCAAGAGGCAGGTGGAGACGGGGGCCAGGACGGTGGAGGCCATGCAGTCGGCCATGGACAGCATCGACAAGGCCACCGGCGAGGTCAACAAAATCCTCCAGTCCATCGAGTCCATCGCCTTCCAGACCAACCTGCTGGCCCTGAACGCCTCCGTCGAGGCCTCCAGGGCCGGCGAGGCGGGGCACGGTTTCGCCGTGGTGGCCAACGAGGTCCGCAACCTGTCCGTGGCCACCTCGGAGTCCGCCAAGAGGACGGGCGCCCTGCTCGAGGCCGTCATGCGCCGGGTCAAGGAGGGCCAGAACGCCGCCACCAACCTGGCCAGCAGCTTCAAGGGCATCGAGGAGGTGGTCGTCCAGGCGGACCACTACGCCGACGGCATCCGCACCTCCACCAAGGAGGAGGTGGCCAACGTCGACGCCATCGCCTCGTCCCTGGCGTCTTTAAGCTCCCTGGTCGCCGACAACAACGAGGTGGCCAACGACTCCAAGCAGAGCTCCGAGGCCCTCTCCACCCAGGCCGAGACCCTCAACGGCACCTCCATCAAGCTCCTGGGCATCCTCATGGGCGAGCACGCCGAGGTGGAGTTCTCTCTCGACATGCGCAACAACTACGTCCGCCCCCGGGAGACCCAGATGCCCAAGGAGCACATGGCCAGGCCCCAGGCCATCACCCACGCCCCGCAGGAGGCTCGCGGCCGGCACTGACGGCCGCGCGGACGCCGGGCTCCCGGAAACCCGACGGCAAACAAGCCGGCCGACTCGGAAAAAGACCGTCTTTTTTCGAGCCGCGCCGGCTTTGTTTATTTGGGGCGGCCGGTTTGTCGGCCGCCGATCCGGGTTTGTCGGGACAGTCGCCGGAGGCTACGAGTTTTTATTCGAGACGGGGATGGTGTCGTCCGGGCCGGGCCGGCCGGAGGGAGGCCCGGTCCCGGCGGCGGTCCCGGCGGCGGTCCCGGCGTCGTCCGAGGGTTGGTTTTGCGCGGGCCTGCCGGGAGGAGGCCACTCGGGCGGGCCGTGGGTTTGGCCCGGGCCGGCGGCCGGCGCGGGAGTCGGTCCCGCCCGGAACGTCGGGGCGGCGGGGGCGGCGGGTCTCGCGGGCGTCGTCGGTCCCGCCCGGCCCGGGCGGTCGGGGCGGCCGGAGACGGGCAGGGGGGTGGCGTCCAGGGGCCCGGCGGGCACCCGGGGCCTGGCCGGTCCGGGCTGGGCGACGTAGGTGTCGGGCCTGGCGTAGTCGGGGGGCGGGGGCGGGGGCGGGGAGACGCCCCGGATCGGGCCCGCCTGGCCGGGAGCGGGCGGGGCGCCCCCCCGGTCCGGCGTCCGGGGTTGTCCGGGAGGGGGGCCGGAAAACTGGCTGAGCTTCAGCTGGCCGAACAGGAGCCTCTTTTCCAGGACTTCCCGGAGGCCCGCGTAGAAGTCCAGCAGAAACTGGCGGCGCCGTCCCTCGGGCACGGGCGGCAGGTAGCCCACGCGGGCGGCTATCTTGCCCGCGACCACGCTCAGGCCCTCGATCTCGGTCCCGGGCGGCAGGGGCAGGTTGTCGGCGCGGCGCAGCATGTCCTCCAGGACCAGGTACTCCTTGTTGCCGTAGACGTCGAGCTGCTCCCGGGTGAACTGGAACGCGCCCCCGGGCGCCCCGGCGGCCGAGTCGGCCCGGGTCTCGGTCAGGTCGGACAGGAGCATTTTTTTGGGCATGCTGACGACCATGGTCCCGCCGATCAGGTCCCCGAGCCTGAGCTTCTGCCTGGTGAGGAGGGGCTGGAAGAGGAGGGCCGCGGCCAGCATGAGCTTGAGGATGTTGCCGCCCCCGCGGGTCAGGGCCGAGAGCGTCAGGTAGGCCAGGGCGAAGGGCAGGAACATTTCGACGAGCCGGGTCAGGTTGCGGGCCACCACCGCCGTCGGGGTCAGCTCGCCCCCCCCGCGGCTGACCACCCGGAGGCCGTTTAATTTCTTGCCGGGGGTGCGGCCCTGCCAGGCCAGCTCGAAATAGACGAAATAGAGGTTGAGGACGACGAAGGAGACGAGGGCGGCCAGGGAGCGGGCCGTCCGCAGCTCGAAGTCCGTCCCGAAAAAGAGGAGGCAGACGAGCAGCATGGAGCCGAAAATAACGACCAGATCCGTCAGAAAGGCCCGGACTCTCGCGAGCGGGGGCGCGACGGTCAGAAGAAGCGGCAGCCCCTCGGGCGTCAGGAGGGGGAAGACGTTTTTTTTGGGCCCGGCGCCCGCGGGCTCCCAGGAGGGGGGGCGCCGCCCGAAAACCCGCCTTTTGGCGGCGCTACCGGCGCGCGACATCGTCTTCCCCCGTCGGGGCGCCGTCCCCGCGCCTGCCGGAGAGGAAGTAGGCCGACCAGGCGAGGAAGGTGCCGCAGGCGACCAGGTATCGCGGGAGCGTGGCGGCCACCAGCTGCCGGAACAACCCCTCCAGAATGCTGGCGACCAGGAGCATGGCCACGACGCCGATCATCACCCGGGCGGCCCCGGCGCCCCGCGAGGCCAGGTTCTCGAGCCTGGCGCCCGGGCCCGGCATGACCACGGCCTGGGCGACCCCCAGGCCGGCGGCCCCGGCCAGGACGATGGCCCAGATCTCGGTGACCCCGTGGATGGAGAGCCAGCCCGCGAACTCCACTCCCAGGCCCCTGCTCTGAAACAGCGCGAACATGGCCCCCAGGGTCAGGCCGTTCTCGACTAAAAGGACCACCGTGGGGACGCCCGCCGCGAAGCCGAGGCTGAAGCAGAGGAGGGCCACGACGGTGTTGTGGCGGAAGAGGAAGTTGGCGAAATGGAGCAGGGACTCCTTGAGGCCCCCCCAGTCGTCGAACAGGGTGGCCCGGAGCTCCTCCGGGGAGCTTTGAAAATTCCTGTCCCCGGCCAGGTCCCCCGGGACCAGCAGGCCGAAGACCGAGTTGTCCGACATGACGGCCGCGTAGCCGAGGAGGGCGGGCAGCCCGGTCAGAAGGAACGAGACCAGGACGTGCCATTTGAGGGAGCGCGCCGAGGACGGGAGCCCCCGGCGAAAGAAATTCCCCAGCATCTCCCAAAGGGTGGCCCTGGGCCCGTAGACGGCCAGATAGGCCCTGATGGAGAGGTTCTCCAGGTACTCGAGCAGGTTGCGGTCCAAAATGAGATGGCGGGCCACGGCCAGCGACGAGAGCTCCGACTGGTACAGGGACGGCAGCTCCATCGCCTCCCCGGCCGAAAGCGAGTCCAGCCCCCTGGTCTCCATCTTGGTGACCAGGGCGTCCAGGCGCCTCCAGGACTCCTCGCGCCCCTTGCGGAAGCGGGCGCTGCGCAGCCGGGACTCCTGGGGGCGGGCTCCGGGTCCGGGGGGAGGTGCCTGGGCGGGACTCATAGCAGACCCCTCTGCTTGATGGACAGATAGCGGTTGAGGATGGCCGCGGAGAGCCCCCGGGGAGGGACGTCGACGGTCTGGACGCCCAGGCGGGCCAGCCTCTCCAGGACCACGGCCCGGTCCCTGGCGAAGCTGTCGGCGATGACCGACTCGGCCATGGCCCTCAGGTCCCGGGGCGCCTGGTCCCGCAGGGCGTCCACCAGGGGGTCGGGGGTGCCGACGAAGAGGACGACGTGGCGCCTGACCAGGAGGGCCAGGCCCTCCAGCATGAACTCGGCCGACATCTGGTCGAGGAACTCGGTGAAGACGACGACCAGGGAGCGCCGGGCGAGCCTCCCCTGCAGCTCGGTCAGCCCCGCGATGAAGTTGGTCTCGGAGGCGTGGTACAGGAGGCCCGCGGTGAAGGACTGGAGGCGGGAAAAAAACGCGCGGCCCAGGCCGGGCTTCAAAAACGAGTTCAGAGACAGGGAAAAGTCCGCCGCCCCGACCAGGTCCCCGCTCAAAAGCCCCACCCAGCCCATCTGCAGCGCCGCCCGGACGTAGTGGTCCAGCTTGGGGAGGCCCAGCGCCTGCTCGCGCATGAGCCTGCCGGTGTCGAAACTCAGGATGATCTGGTTGTTTCTCTCCTGCCGGAAGTCCTTGGCCAGGAGCTTGTGGTATCTCGCCGAGCGCTTCCAGTCGATGTAGCGGTTGTCCATGCCCTGGCGGTACTCCACCAGGGAGTCGAACTCCGTCCCCTCGCCCCTGAAGGGCTGGCTCTTCAGCCCCAGGTCGGCCTCCCTGGTGAAAAAGGTCAGGGCCGACTCGTGCAGGCCCCGGATGTTCTGGACGCAGTCGAGGGCCCGGCCCTGCGGCAGGACGCGCACCCTGCGGCAGAGGTTCAGGGGCCCGAACCACTCGAGCCAGAGGTTCTTGACCGTCAGGCGCCCGCGCCTGCCCGGCCTCAAGGGCAGTCTCAGACTCAGGACGCCGCCCCCCATCAGCCCGGCGACGGCCGGCGCCCCGGTGTCGGCGAGCTCGCCCTCGAACTCGAGCTTGGCGTCGAACCTGGCCTCGCCCCTCCTTTTCGAGGTCAGGGTCAGGGAGGCCGGGAGGTCGTCCCCCAGGGGCAGGCGGGGCGGGAGGTCCAGGTCGACGCCCAGCGAGCCGGCCGGGACGGTCATGGAGAAGTCGGCCGCGAACAGGCACAGCAGGAAGGCCGGGTAGACGAACGTCCAGGCGTAGGACGAGTTGAAGCCCACCAGCAGGACCGCGGACAGCGGCACCGAGAGAAAAAAGAGGGCGGCCATGAACGGCGTCGGACGAACCATCGTCTGTCCTTTTCGACCAAGACTGCCGGCGGCAAGCCGGCCCGGGCCGCCCGCCCGACGACAAGCCGTTCCCCGCGGGACGCGGCGGGCCGGCCAATTAAAACCGACGGGCGGTCAAGAAGACAACGAGCAAAACAACGAGCAAAACAATGAGGAAAACAATGAGGAAATTAACCGAGGCCCGCGCGAAGATTCAAACGATATTTTAAAAATAAAAATTCATCGGAGCATATATAAAAAAAACGCGCTCAAACCCGGCCCGAGGGCCGGCCCGCCGTCATCTCGGCGCGGGGAGTTGGGCGATGACGGAGGCCACCGCCTGGTCCGGGGTCAGGCCGTCCATTTCCGCGGCGGGCGTCATGACCAGACGGTGGCGCAAAAGGGGCGGGGCCAGGAACTTGACGTCGTCGGGGATGACGTAGTCCCGGCCGGACAAGGCCGCCCGGGCCCTCGAGGCCGTGGCCAGCATGACGGCGGCCCTGGTGGAGGCGCCGGTCTCGACGACGGCGCTGGCGCGGGTCGCCCGGACGAGGTCGACTATGTAGACGGAGAGCTCGTCGGCGAGCCTCACGTTTCTGACGGCCGTCCTGGCGGCGGCCAGCTGGCCGGGGTCGACGACGGGCCTGAGCCCCAGGGAGGCCAGGTCCGGCATGACGGCGCCCTGGCCGTGCATCCTGACCACCTCCACCTCCTCCTGCTGGGAGGGGTAGTCGACGGAGACCTTGAACAAAAACCTGTCCAGCTGGGCCTCGGGCAGCGGGTAGGTGCCCTGCTGCTCGATGGGGTTCTGGGTGGCCACGACGATGAAGTCGGGCCCCAGCGAGAAGGTCTGGCGGTCGATGGTCACCTTGCGCTCGTTCATGGCCTGGAGCAGCGCCGCCTGGGTTTTCGGGGTCGTGCGGTTGATCTCGTCGGCCAGGAGGATGTTGGTGAAGATCGGCCCCGGGGTCAGGGTGAACTCGTTGGTCTGGAAGTTGAAAAGGTTGGTGCCCAGGATGTCCCCGGGCATCATGTCCGGGGTGAACTGGACGCGCCCGAAATGCAGCTGCAGCGAGGCGGCCAGGGCCTGGACCAAAAGCGTCTTGCCCGTCCCGGGGACGCCCTCCAGGAGCACGTGCCCCCCGGCGAGGAGGCCGGTCAGGATCAGGTCGACGGCCCGGGCCTGGCCGACCATGACCTTGGCGATCTCGCTTTTCAAATTCTGGGCGACCCGGGCCACGTCGTTTAAGTCCACCTTAAAGCTCCTTGAACCAGCGGTGTATCTGGCGAACGCCTGCGAAAAGTTCCTGGTTGTTCGTCCCGGCCCCCGTCCTCGGCGCGAGCAGGGCCGGGACGACCCCGCCCCCCCTGCCGCGGCCCGCCCTGATTAAAAACGCCCGCAGCTCGGACTCGGACAAATTCCTGGGGGCGTGCAGGGTCTTGGCGGCCCGGGCGACGATCATTTTAACATAACTGTCGGCGACGGCGGGCGCCAGCCTGGGCCTGGCCAGCAGGCCGGCGCTGTTGTCGATCAGCTTGGCCTTGCCGAAGACCCGCCCGGAGCCCGTCACGGCCGGCCCCCCGAAGCGCTCGGCCAGGGCCAGCAGGGCCGCGGCCCCCGAGAGGGCGGCGAAAACGACGATCAAAGACATGGGGAGCTTGGTCGGCGTCAGCCAGAAGCCGGACTCCTCGACCGCCAGGGCCGGGTCGTAAAACTCGTTCTCCAGAAAGACCATCCTCCCGTCCAGCCCCTCGAGGCCCGCCAGATGCCTCATGAGCCGCAGGGCGAAGAGGGCGTTGTCGCCGGCGGCCAGGCCCATGTTGTCGACGACGTCCGGGTCCGCGAGAAAGTAGACCGTCCGGCCCCCCCTTGTCTGGCGCAGGACCAGGGCCCCCTGGGCGGTCCCCACGACGCTCTCGCCCGGCGCGCTCCCCGCGGCCGCGAGCTGCATGAGGGGCCGAAAGACCTCCTCGTCCGGCTCCTCCTCCCCGCCGAGCAGGCCGCCGGGTCTGGCGGGCCCGGCCAGGGGCGCGGGCGGCGGGCCCGGGAAGGGCGTTTCGAGCCCCCCGGCCCCGGGCCAGGGCCTGCGGATGAAGACGTCGTCCCCGCCGCCGAGATATTCCGGGTCGGCGTCGTCGGGGGCGCCGGGGGAGCCTGGGGCGTCATCGAGGACGGCCGCCGCCGCTCCGAAGCCGGGCGTCGCCTTCGGCCCGCCTAGCGCCGCCCGCCGGGGGCCGGGGGCCGGGGGCGCCCCGTCGTCGTCGGGCATGTCGCCGCCGGAGCCGTCCGGGCCGGGGGCCGGGGGACCCCAGTCTTCGTCGGGCATGTCGCCGCCGGAGCCGTCCGGGCCGGGGGCGCGGGCGGGGTCCACCAGCTCGGCCAGGTCGTCGTTGATGTCCCGCAGCGAGCGGAGCGCGAGGGCCGAGGTCCAGGACCAGGAGGACGGGTGCCGCCAGAAGTCCCACTTGGGCAGGATGACCAGGAGGGCCGAGCCGGGGGCGACGCTGTCGGAAACGTTCTTCAGCTCGGCCAGGCTGCGCGCGCGGGGCAGGATGTAGAATTTGGGCGTCTCGTGGTCGTAGGGGTTGTCCCGGTGCTTTCTGTCCACCCCCGGGCCCGCCTTGTCGAGCAGCTCGAGGAATCCGGCGTAGCCCGTCCCCGCGACGGCGTAGCTGGAGGTGGTCAGCGGGTCGCCCATGGGCGTGTTCTTCATCCTGCCCGTCCCCGACAAGTCGGCGAAGTGGTGGACGGCGCCCAGACAGACCGCCAAGGCGACCAGAAAGACGGCCAGCCCCCTGATGGATAATAAATTGCGCATGCCGGATCTTGTTCCCGGGACGAAAAGTTGAGAGAAAGACGCGAGGAGTCGGAGAGAAAATCAAATAAAAATCTCAAGGGAAGTCATAAACAATATGAATCAAACTGTCAAATAAGAACGGAAGACGTCATAAATTTGCAATTTATAAATTTGGCAATTGAATAATTTAATAATTAAATAATTAAATATAGAAAAAGTCGGGGCGGGATGAAGACGGGAAGGGCCGGGACAAGCCGTCCCTCACGCCCGCCGCCCGCCAAGGAGAAGCAGAAAGCCGTCGTATTTCCGGCGCAGGAGCTTGTAGTCGGCCAGTTCCGGGCGGCCGCCCCCGAACCAGGCGGGCTCGACGAGGGCCACCATCTCCCCCAGGGCCTGGCCGGCGGCCGCGCCGATGGAGAGCCCGGAGGCGATCTCCCGGCAGGTGTGGGAGTCCGGGAAGGTCTGCTTCTTCTGGACTTTCAGCTCCCGGATGGTGTCGAGGAGCAGGGCGTGCATGGCCTCGGCGATCTTTTCTTTCCCGGCCAGCTCGTCGGCCAGCCGCCCGGCCTGCAAAAGCGGGGCCGTGTCCACGTCCGGGGTCTCGCCCCCCCCGGTCTTTTCCTTCTTTTCCGCGGGCCTGGCGGCCCAGGTCCGGCAATATTTGACCAGGATGACGACCAGCCCCAGCAGGAAAAGGCCGCCCAGGGCCATGAGGGCCTCCCTGGGGACCGCGGGCAAACCCGGCCTGCCGCCGGCGGGCCGGGGCCTCGGGGCCGGGGGCCCCATGTCGGTCTGCAGTTTCAGCTCGCCGACGGCTTCCCGCCAGACGCTCGCGGCCCTGTCCTCGGCGAAGGCGGGCGCCTCCCCGTCCGCCGCCCGGGCCGCCGCCGTCCAGAAAAGGCACGACCAGAGCGCCGCCAGCAGGGCCAGGCGCGCGGGCGTCAAAAATATCCTTGGAGAGCGGAGCGGCATGCGGGCCTCCCGGCCGCGCCTGTTTGGGCCGGCGGGTCCGACGAGGAAAAAAAGAGAAAAATAATCGTCCCAAGCCGACGCCGGAGTGAAAAGCCGCCTCCCCCGCCGTCAAAAAACCAGCCGGCCCCGCCGGCCCCGCCGGCGGCCGATTCATCATAACACGCGGCCGCGGTGAAGGAAACAGCGGGAGGACCTGTTTCGGCGGCTAGTCCCCGCCGTCGCCGCGCCCGCCGGCCCGGTCGTCCCGCCGCTCCGCGGCCTGCTCCAGGCTGCGCTCGTAGGCGGGGATGACCTCGCCGGGGGGGCCGCTCATCCTCAGTCCGCCGTCCTCGATCCAGAAGACGACGTCGCAGTCCCGGACGGTGGTCAGGCGGTGGGCGATGATGACGGAGGTGATCTCGCCCCTGATGTGGCCGATGGTCCTGCGTATGGCCCCCTCGTTGGCCATGTCCAGGGCGCTGGTGGCCTCGTCGAAGATGACCACCTCGGGGCGGGCGAAGAGGGCCCGGGCGATGGCCACCCGCTGGGACTCGCCGCCGGAGAGGCCGCCGCCGCCCGCGGGCCTGTCCAGGGCCTCCGGGTCCTCGACGGCGAAGTCCATGGCCGCCAGCCGGCAGGCCCGGACCACCTCGCCGCGGTCGTACTCCCGGCCCCATTGGCTGAAGGCCACGTTGTCGGCCAGCGACCCCTCCATCAAAAGCGGGTTCTGGGGGACGTAGCCGAGCTTCAGCAGATAGCTGGCCTGGGTCTCGGGGGTCAGGGGCCGGCCGTCCACCTCGAAGAGCCCCTCCGTGGGGGAGACGAGACCGGAGACCAGGAGGGCCAGGGTGCTCTTGCCCGCCCCGGAGGGCCCGATGAGGCCCGCGCTCTGCCCCTTGCGGATGGAGAGCGTCACGTCGTGGAGGGCGTTCTTGTCGGTGTCCGGGTAGTGGAAGGAGGCCTTTTTCAGCTCCAGGGACACGGAAAACTTAAACGTCGGGTCGGGCGCGACGGCCGCCTCGACCTTCTCCTTGGCGAAGGTCTCCAGGAGGTCCAGGCATACCTGCGCCCGGGGTTTGACGCCCCGGATGCCCACCGAGAGGGCCAGGCTCCTGGTCACGGACGGCAGTATCCTCCAGGCCGTCAGCATGAGGATGGAGGCCGAGGCGACGATCTCCTCCATGGGGATCTTGCGGGACAGCAGATAGATGACCATGCCGCCGATGGTGGTGAAGCCCACCGTCTCCATGATGGCCGCGGGCATCGTGTAGCAGAAGGCCAGATAGGCCCTGGCCGGCAGCCCCCTGACGACGGCGGACAGCATCCTGGCCATGGCCGTCTCCTGCTGGCGGTAGGTGACCAGCTCCCTGATGCCCTTGGTCATGGCCGTCATGACCATGTTGTCCTCGATGGCGGTGGAGCTGGCCAGCTGCCCGGCCTTGTCGACGCTCTGCCTGAGGCCCGCGTAGAGGACGAGGCTCGCCGAGCCGAAGCAGACGACGACCACCAGGGTCAGCCCGGGCTGGGCTATGAAGAGGGAGGTGAACAGAAACAGGCAGCAGATGATGTTGGAGTAGAAGGTCAGAAGCTGGACGGTCAGCTGGGCGAGGCTCCCCCGGCTGATGATCTTGTGGACGACCTCGGCGGACTTGGAGGAGATGTGCCAGTAGTAGCTCTTGTTGAGATATCTCCTGATGGACTCCCGGCCGACGTGCATGGCCACTTTTTCGGAGAAGACCGCCGACTGGTAGTTGGTGACCATGGCCAGGGCGCTCTTGACCACCACGAAGAGGATCATGAACGAGCTGGTGAAGGCGACCATGCGCCGGGGCGACGAGCAGAACTCGGCCACGGCCGGCACCAGCTCCAGAAACGGCCGCACCAGAAAATGGCTCATGGCCGCCTCGGGCGAGGCCACGGACATGGCGAACAAAGAGATGACCAGAAGCGTCAGCATCTCGGTGACGGCCGAGACGATCTGCAGGGCGAAGACTATCCAGAAGGCCAGCTTGAGCCTGCGGGGCAGGACTCCGTAGACGCGCAGGCTGTCCTTGACGAAGGCGCCCCAGAACATCCCGGGCAGCTTGTGCGGCCAGATGAACCTCACCTGCCCCGCCCCCCGGGCCCGCGCCGCCCGTTTTTGCCCCCGCCCTTTTTGTTTTTCGGCGGCCCGCCGCCGTCCCGGTCGGAGCCGCGCCCGCCGCCGGCGCCCGGGGACCCGGGGGCGGGGCCGGCCGCCGCCGCCGCCGTCTCCAGCTCCGGCGTCCGTCCGCGCCACCGGTCGGCGCCGCGCCGGCGTTTGTCGGCCCCGGCCTTGTTTTTATCTTTTTCGGCCTTTTTTTCCCGGGCCCCGCCGGCCGCGGACGCGCGGTCGAGGACGGGCCGGGCCAGGCAGAAATACAAAAGGACCAGTCCGGCGACGACGCCGGGGAGGGAGAGGAGCTGGCCCTTGCTGAGCGGCATGTCGTCCCCGGGGCCCTGGCGCTCCTTGATAAACTCCACCAGGAAGCGGCCGAGGAAGTAGAGGATCAGAAAGAGGGCGGAGAGCAGACCCCGGGGGCGGCCCCGTTTGGCGAGTCTGGCGTCGGCCCAAAAAAGCACGCCCAGGATGCCCAGCCCCAGCGAGAACTCGGCCAGCTGGCTGGGGTAGCGGGCCGGGCAGAGCTCCGGGGGCAGCCGGTCGAAGCGGGGGAAGCGCACGCCCAGGGGGCTTTGGGTGATCTTGCCGACGATCTCGGAGTTGAAGAAGTTGCCCAGGCGGACGAGGCCCGCCCCCAAAGCCGCCGAGAAGGCGAAGCGGTCGGTCGCGGACAAAAGGGGAATGCCGCGCCTTCCGGCGTGCCACCAGAGGGCCAGGAACAGACCCAGGGCGGCCCCGTGGCTGGTCAGGCCCCCCTCCCAGACGCGGAAGACCCAGGCCGGGTCGGCCAGGAAATGGTCGAAATTGTAAAAAAGAACGTGCCCGAGCCTCGCGCCCAAAACCAGGCCCAGAAAACCGGGCACGATGAGGTCGTAGGCGTCGTCGGTGCTGCCCCCGGCCCTCCTGGTCTGCCAGTGGAAGAGCAGAAACCCCCCCAGGAAGACCAGCGAGAAGATGACCCCGTAGTAGCGGACGGCCAGCCCCGCGGAGGGCAGCTGATAGATGACGGGGTCGATGTCCCAGACCGGGGCCATGGCGCCTCGAGACGCGTCCCGGACGGGGGGCGGCGCGAAAGCTCCGGCGGGCTCCGAAAAGCCCCCGGACCGTCTCGCGCGGGCGGCCGTCGGACGCTGGTGGGGTGGGTCCGAAAACGGGCAAAAAAAAAGCCGGGGTCCGCCGTCGGACCCTGGCTTGAAAGGTCGGACCCTTGGCCGGCATTATAGCAGACCGGGGGGCCGGATGGCCAATTTTAGTTGTCCACGTCGGTGCCCGTGAAGACGCCCACCACGCGGCGGTTCTCGGCGCGCCCCTCGGCGGTGTCGTTGGTGGCGATCGGGCGGGCCTCGCCGTAGCCGACCGCGGAGACCTTGCCGGCGGCGACGCCGAACTTGGTGGTCAGGGTGTCGCGGACGGCCTCGGCCCGGCGCTCGGAGAGCTTCTGGTTGTAGGCGTCGTTGCCGCGGCTGTCGGTGTGGCCCTCGACCACGGCGGTGGAGCCGGGATGGGCGTTCAGGAAGTCGGCGACCTTCTCGACCTCGGGCAGGTACTGGTTCTTGACCGCGGCCTTGTCGAAGTCAAACTTGATGTCCATGGTGATGGAGACGGTCAGGGGGCAGCCGTCGGCGTCGACCTTGTAGCCGGCGGGGGTGCCGGGGCACTTGTCGTAGGCGTCGCAAACGCCGTCGCCGTCGGAGTCGGGGCAGGCGGGGTTGGCGCCGACCTGGAAGGTCAGGCCCGCGGAGACCATGGGGGCCGTGAAGCGGGCGCCGTCGGCCTTGCGGAAGGACCAGGTGTCGTTGACCTCGAGGCGCAGGGCGACGACCTCGTTGAAGAAAACCTTGAAGCCCAGGCCCGCGTTGGCGGCGAAGGAGCTGTAGTCCCGATACTCCGGCCTGTCGCGGGCGATCCAGTTGCCGCCCACGCCCAGGGAGACGTAGGGGGTGAAGTTGGTGCCGGTGTCGAAGTGATACAGGCCGCTCAGGCGGGCCATGGTCACGTCGTTGGAGTACTGGCGCCCGCGGCTCGGCAGGGCGGCCGGGGTGTTGGGCAGGAAGCCGTCGTCGTCAAGGCTGGGGGCGTAGTAGCCGAAAGCCTCGATGCCCCAGTTCTTGGTGAAGTTGTAGCCGAGGCCCAGGCCGTAGACCGCCCCGTTGTCCAGGGCGCTTCTGTTGTTGGGGAACAGATACCCGCCCATGAGGCTGATGTGCAGGGTCTCGCCGTCCATCTGGGCCGAGGCCTTACCAGGGAGGCACAGGGCCGCTGCCGCAAATAAAATCGCCAAAAAAATGAAAATCTTGTTTTTCATAGTTTAACCCGGAATTTGCCCCGACGCCGTCGGGGGTGATGGGCGCGACTAGATCGAGCCCTGGTGTGCCGTCGCCGCCGGTCCTCTGAAGGCGAGGGGTTCGCGCGGCAAATGTTCCGAGGGCGCGTGGTTTTCCGGCCGGTCTGGACGGCCGCCGGGGCTCACCCATAAGCCCGGGCCGGCCCGGCGGCCCGAGGCCGCCCGTCCGGCAAAAAAACTGGACGCCCGTCTCTCCTTGAAGATAGTTCGGCGGCGCCGGGGGGCCTTGGAAGCCCCGCCCCTCCGGACGCCGGAAGACGCCGCCCGGGTGTCGTCCCCGGCCGGCGGGCCGTTTATTAAAGCGAACAGACGTTAGTCGACGCTGCGGAGCGAAAAAGAGACCCGGGGCCCGCGGGGGCCGGACCGGGCCGGGGCCGCGGCTGGCGGCGCCCCCGGTTCCGGGCGGCCTTTTTTGGCCGCCGGCCGGGCGCCCGGAAGTTTGGACCGCTTCCCGTGAAAAAAAACAGTCTGGGCCAACTGGGCGGGCCGGTCTCTTACCCGGTTAATACTACCAACAATTTGAGCGGGCCTCAAGTTATTTTTTAACTTTGCTGCTGATCCTTATAATTAAAAGCTTTCCGCCGGAAAAGGGAGGCCGGCAACAGGCCGCGAGGAGCAGTTGGAACGGCTTTAACTTATCGGTTTGGAAAGCAATTAAAAATTATGAGGCTAACATTATCTAAAACAATTAAAAAAGTCAATTAATAGGACGAACAATCCTAAAATAAAGTTCTGTTTTCATGCTTTATCAAGAAAAAAAGAGACTTAAAGAGGCCGACCGTGACCTCCCCCGCCTCCGGGAGAGGCCGCGTCAAAAAAAATTGTCAAAAAATTTTTAGTCGCCGGCGCCCGCCGGCCCGATTTTTTCCCACGGGGCCTGCCCCCGGGCCTTTCCGCCGTTTTTTGGCGGCCGGCGGGGCCCCGGGACAAAGCTAAGTCCCGGCGGTCGTTAGACTTTTCGAACCCTTCTGAAGCCGCCCGGACGTCGGGGACAAGTCCCGGAAATTATTCGATATGTTAGCCCGCCCGCCCGCCCGGGCGCGGCCTACTTTTTGCCCCCGCCCCGGGAGCGGCTCTCGTTCCGGCCCCCGCGGTCGGTCATGTCTTTCCCGAGGGACTTTTTCCGGCGCGCGGCCAGGCGCCGGGCGAGCCTGAAAAACGCGTGGGCCGCGGTCAGCCAGCCGCAGACGGCGGCCAGATGGTGCCCGCCCCTGGTGAAGAGGGTCCTCCCGGGGTTCTCGGGGATCTCGAGCTCCCAGACCAGGGTCCGGACGTCGTTGCGGACGGAGCGCTCCAAAATTCTGCCGGAGGGGGCTATGACGGCGGAGATGCCGTTGTTGGCGGCCCTGGCCAGCGGCAGCCGCGTCTCCACGGCCCGCATGACCGCCTGGGCCAGGTGCTGCTCCGGGGCCAGCGAGAGCCCGAACCAGGCGTCGTTGGTGGTGACGACCAAAAGCCCCGCCCCGGCGTTGGCCTTCTCGTAGGCCATGTAAGGGAAGATCGACTCGAAGCAGATCATCAGGCCGATTTTCACGCCCCGGTGGACCAGGTCCGGGCGTCTCTCCCCGGGGGAGTAGGTGCCCGCGGCCCCGATCAGACCCTTGACGAAGGGCCACTTGAAGAAGGGCAGGACGTCGGCCAGGGGGATGTACTCCCCGAAGGGGACCAGGTGCGTCTTGTCGTAAGTCCCGACGATCCGCCCGTTTTCCGTCAGCCAGGCCCGGTTGTGCAGCAGCGGCCCCCCGTCCCCGCCGACGTCGGCGGCCCCCAGGCCCACCAGCATGTCCAGGCCGGACCGGGCGACCAGATTCTCCAGCCAGAGGGACTCGCTTCTGTCGAAGCCGTACAGGAAGGGGACGGCCGTCTCCGGCCAGACAGTCAGCCAGGGCCGGGCCGACTTGGCGTTTTGGACCAGGCTCTCGAAGCGCCCGAGGATCTCGTCCCGGAAAACGGGGTCCCACTTGCGGTCCTGGGGCACGGAGGCCTGGAGAAGCGCCAGGGTCTTGGGGGGGGGGGCGGAGGACGGCGAGTCCGCGGCGGCCGGCAGGTCGTAGCGTTTGAGTTTGGAGTGGCCGTGGGAGTACATGAGGGCTGTGAGGAACAGGGCCAGGCACAGGCTGAGAAGCCCCGGCCCCCTGGGGAGCCGGAAGTCGGCAAACCTGGCCAGCAAAAGCCCGGCGAAGGCCACCGGGAGCCCCAGGCCGTAGACGCCGACGATGTCGGCGGGGCCCAGAAGAGGCAGGCAGCCGGCCAGCCCCCCGGCCAGCGGGGTCCAGTTGAAGCCGGTCAGAAGATAATTTTTCAGCCAGTCGAAGCCGGTCCAGAGGACGGCCCCCGCCAGCGCCGTTATGACCGCGCCGGAAAAGGCCTCCCGGGCGGCCCTCGCGGCGACGCCCGCCGTCAGCATGGCCCAGAGCCCCTGGTGCAGGGCCAGGAAGGCCGCCAGCAGCAGAAGCACGCACAGGCCCCCGAAGTCCCCCAGGCCCCCGTAGCCCGCCATGACCTCGCCGAGCCAGTAGAAGCCCGAGAGCCCCAGGGACAAGCCGTAGGCCCAGCCCAGAAAAAAGGCCCGCCCCGGCTTTTGGCCCCTGGCCGCGTGAAACAGGGGGACCAGGCAGACGAAGGTCAGCGGCCAGAGGTTGAAGGTGGGCCAGGCCAGGACCTGCAGGATCCCCCCGGCGACGGCCAGAGGCAGGGCCAGAACGAGTTTCAACGGCGGCGGGGCGGGCGCCGGGGCGCGGGCGGGGGCGTCGGGGGAGGCCGCCGGGGCTTTTCCCCGCCTCCCGCCAAACCAGCTCCGACCGACGCTGAAAATATGTCCGTCGGGAGGCGTCACGGGACCCTGAGCTCCATCATCGAGCAGCAGAGGCCGGAGCCAATGCCCATCAGTCCCACTGTCCTGCCGCTGGTGACCAGGCCTTTCTCCCAGGCCAGGTCGAATGTGAAGGGGACGGCCACGGGGCCGATGTTCCCGTAGTCGGGGTAGGTCTTGAAAATCCGCTCGTCGCTCAGGCCGGTGGCCTGGGCGAAGCGGCGGGTGTTGGTCTCGCTGACCTGGTGGCAGACGACGAGGTCGAACAGGCCGGGGGTCCAGCCGAACTCGGCGGCCCCCCGCTCGAAGGTCTTGGCGGCCAGGGCCACGCCGCCCTCCAGAAGCCCCGCGGAGTCGGTGACCATGCCGCCGAAGTCGCCCCGGCAGAGGTGGTTGGAGCCGGGGTCGGTCAGCGAGACGCAGCCCGCCAGCCTGGGGGCCGCCGGATGGTTGGCGGCCGGGCCCACCACCATGGCCGCCCCGCCGCTCCCGAGCGTCAGCGACGCGAAGTTGTCAAAAAATTGTTTGACGGTGATCCCGGGCTCGAAGAGGGTGGTCAGGGTGTTCTCCAGGAGAATGCGGTTGTTCTCGCCGGCCACGACCAGGCAGTAGTCCGAGAGCCCCGCCTCGATCCTCAGCCCCGCCAGCTCCAGGCCGTCGATGAAGCCCAGGCAGGCGCTGCCCAGGTCCAGGCTTTTGACCTCGCCGGAGAGGCCCAGGGCCGCCTGGACGACGGAGGCGGTGGAGGGCTCCAGAAAGTCCCTGCCCACCGAGGTCGAGTACAGGCAGTCGACCAGGCCGGGGGAAAACCCCTTGTGGAACAGGCGCTCCGCCGCCCTGACCGCCGCCCGGCTGGGGGCCCACTCGCGGGGGTACATCTGCCTCCTGTTGATCCCGGTCATCTGGGAGAGGGCGGACGGGGGGATCCTGAGGCGCTCGCTGACCGGGGCCAGGACCTCCTCGATGGCGGAGGTGGGCAGGGAGTCGAGACCCTCGTCCCTGGCCCAGGCCACGACGGCCGACTTGGTGAACTTTGGTTCCCTGCGCATGATGGCTGATTCATTCCGTCTGCATGAGACTTGCTTGAACGCGTCCGCCCGGGACCCGCCGGAGGCGTCCGCGCGGGACTTGCCCGAGGACGTCCGGGAGGGGTCGCCCCGGCTCCTGGCGGCGGAAAAAGGCGGCTGGACGGACGCCCGCCTGGTCCGGGCGACAATCCCTCCCGCCGGAGAAGGTCGGACTGTCGGGGCCCCTGTCGGACTGTCGCGGCCCCTGTCGGACTATCGCGGCACCCGGGAGGTTTCCCCACATGGACGGGATTCTTCCCATAGGGATGATAGCAAAGAGCCGGGAAAATTGTTAGCCGCGGCCGCCGGGGCCGGTTCGAGCCCAAAAGAGGCTGCCGGACGCGGTCATTTCCCCCAGACAAACGACGAGGCCCCGGCCTTGAGGACGGCCTCCCTGGGCACGGTGAAATAGGCCGGGCCCATGGCGTGGCCCCCGACGTTGTCAGGGCCCAGGACGAAGATCAGACCCTCCGGGGTTAGGACGACGCCGTCGGCCAGGTCGTCGAACGAGAGGTCGTTCTTGGTCAGGTTGACGGGCAGCGGGAACGTGCCGTCGGCCCCGCCCGACTCGCAGTCGAGGCCGTAGTACCAGACGCCTTTGACCTGGCGGGGCTCGGCGTGCTGGGAGCACAGCGCCCTGGTCATCTCGGGCCAGAGTTTGGCCACGCCCGCCTTGGGGTCAGGGAAGAGGTCCTTCAGATACAGGGGCCTCAGGTCGGCCATGTCATAGTTGAGGGACTTGTAGTCCTGGCCGGGGTGGGCGACGGCGGGGCTGTGCGAGACGGTCAGAAGCGAGAGGAGGCCCGGCCTGGGCGAGTAGGCGTCGAAGGCGGTGATCTTTTTGGCGTCGTCCAGGATGATGGAGACGTGCTCCATCTGGCAGGAGGTGTAATAGTTCATTTTGAGGTCGCGCCGCGCCTCGACCATGAACTTGAGAAAGAAGGCCTCCTCGAACTCGTTTTTGACGTAGTCGTCGAAGAGGGGGTAGCCGGTGCCGGTCGGGTAGCTGACCGAGACGCTGTGGGCCAGGGCGCAGTTTTTCTCCAGAACCCTCCCGTGCAGTGTGGCCGCCTTGAGGTCGGGCAGGTTGGGGGCGAAGGTGTTCGCCACCCTGAAGTCGTCCCGCCGGTTCAGTTCCCTTTCGACGTTCGAAGCCGGGACGTAGCCGTCCCAGACGGACATCTCCTCGTCCGGGTCGGCCAGCCTGTGCTCCGGGGCGTTGGCGTCGAAATCGTCCCGGGAGTAGGCGGGCGGCAGGGAGGGGAACGGGTCGCGCTCGTCGGGCTCGTAGTCGAAGTTGTAATATTCGCCGGTCTCCATCGTCCCGTCGGATTTATAATCGTTGTAGGCCAGGAGCTCGGAGGCCCCGGGGAGGGGGCCCGGGAGGCCGGCGCACAGGAGCGGGAACGAGAGGGCCAAAAGGGAGGGGAGTAGTTTTTTCATGAGAGCCACCGGGAGAAAAGACGTCCGGGGCCGCGGCCGGTCTCCGCGGGCCGTCGGGTCCGGGGGGAGTCCGCCTCCCGAATTTGACTTAAGTCCGCGCCAAGCCAAGGCGCCCGAACAAATGTAGCCCAGACCGGAAGGTTTCACAAGGCCCGGTCCGAGAAATCCACTGGCGGAGGATAAGTCTTTTATTTCACTAATTTTTTTTAATTTAAAAAGGGCTGTTTTGACGCCGGGCCCCCCGGGGGGCTCCCCGCCGGCCGGGGGCGGGCGACGTCCTCGCGGCGACAGGGGCGGCCGTGACGCGGATTTGTGGGACGGAAGGCCGGGGGTGCGGCCCGGCCGAGCCCAATGCCAACGTTCGCGATCGAAGCATGGCCGGCGGGACGGCAAATAGTTTGTCTCCGACGGGCATGACCTCATGTCCGGCATATAAGACGAGGCCCCAGAAAAAGTTATTGTCCGTTTTGTCCCGTGGCGACTTTAGCCCTCCAAGGTCCCGCGGCAATATGGTCGGGGTGTTCCTTATGTCCGCTCCCACAATATTGCCCGAACAGTCCCCGAGTGTCATGTCGATTTCCCCGCCTCTTGGCTGTGCTCTTAACAGGACATTTTCGCTGTGCCGTCACGCGTATCTCGCATGGAAACAGGGACAAGACCAGCCAGCCTCGCCCGTCTTGAGCAACTAAGCGAGTTGCTCTGCCGCCCGGTCATCAGATTTTTTCAAGAAGAGAGTGAGGACGAGGCGCATATATTGTCACAGACCCTGGCCGATATCCTTGGGACGACGAGACCAGAGGCCAAGTCGCTCCTGGTCAATTTTATGTCCGATGTCGCAAGACTGATCAGGGATAACTAATAAAACAAAAAAAATGATAAAAACAGTATATTTATATTGATATTGGACTTGAAAGACATCTATTATAACTGTATGATTAATATAAAAATAAAATAGTTAGCTGAAACTAATCGTTACTTGCTTAATATTATAAATATATAAGTAATACATGATAAAAAGACATCAAAACCTCAGAGGTATTGTCTTCAGCTAACACTTATTAAATGGGCGGCGCATTGCCAGTGAGGCAAAAAATGTGCGATAATTGGGTTAAGTCCAGAAGGAACCATGAACGTCAATAAGGGCTAGGCGTGGGGGATCGGCATGAAAGAACTACCGATTGGGATGCAGACATTCAAAGATC
>JAISET010000190.1 GCA_031264015.1 Deltaproteobacteria bacterium
GCCCGCGTCCAGTCGAACGTCCGCCGGCCGCCGGGAGCCCGCCGCCGTCGCGGCCGGGGAGTATGTTTGTCCGCCAACAAGGTCAAGGCTTTTTTATCATGCTGAAAAAACTGTTGAAAATCTTCGCGGTCCTGGTGGTCATAGCCCTGGGGGCCTTATTTTTGCCGAGGCTGTTCGGCCCGGGCCAGGCGGATAATTTCTACCGCTCCCAGCGGGTAGTTTCGGGGCAGCTGCGCGTCGCCGTGGGGGCCACCGGGACCATCAACCCGGTCATGGTGGTCAGCGTGGGCACCCAGATCTCCGGGACCATCACCGAGATCCTGGCGGACTTCAACGACGCCGTCAAGGAGGGGCAGCTGCTGATGGTCCTGGACGACCAGCTCTTCAAGGCCAAGGCGGACATGTCCCGGGCCAACCTGGCCAACGCCCAGGCCCAGCTCAGGCTGGCCGAGCTCAAATACGAGCGCCAGGAGAAGCTGTTTAAAAACAACTCGGCCACCAAGGAGGAGCTGGACACGGCCCAGGCCAACCTGGACATGGCCAGGGCCTCGGTGGCCCAGCACGAGGCCAGCATGGCCCAGGACGTCTACAATTTGAACAACACCAGGATCCTGGCCCCCGTGGACGGTGTGGTCATCAACCGAGCCGTGGACGTCGGCCAGACGGTGGCGGCCAGCTTCCAGACGCCGACCTTGATCGACATAGCCGGGGACCTGACCAAGATGCAGATCAACGCCAGCTTCGCCGAGGCGGACGTCGGCAGGCTGACCCCCGGGCTGGCCGTGGTCTTCACCGTGGACGCCTACCCCGGCGAGAATTTTCAGGGCACCCTCCGTCAGATCAGACTCAACCCCACCATCACCTCCAACGTGGTCACCTACGACGTGGTCATCGACGTCGGCAACCCGGACCTGAAGCTGCTGCCCGGCATGACCGCCTACGTGGACATCGAGCTCTACCGGGAGGACGACGTCCTCCTGGTCCCCAACGCCGCCCTCAACTACCGCCCGGCGGGCTTCGACCAGCCTGCCCCGCCCGGGACGGCGGTCGGGGGCGGCGGGACGGGCGGCGGGGAGGCCGGGTCCTCCCGGACCTCCGCCCCCCCGGCCGGGGGAACGGACGACGTTTCGACGGGGGCCCCGCCCGACGGCCGGGCCGCCCCCCCCGGCCAGGCCTCGGAGCGGGAGGCGGCAGGGCGCCGGGGGGGCCCGACGGCTCCCGCGGACGGGGACCCCGCCCCGGAACAGACCGGCAGGGTCTTCGCGCTGGAGAACAACCGGCCCAGGATGGTTTCTCTCACTTTGGGGAGAACCGACCTCAGGCAGACCATCGTCAGATCCGGGGACCTCAAGGCCGGGGATCTGGTCGTCGTCGGTGAGACCGCCCCGGCCGCGGACAGGACTCTTCTGTCCGGGGGCGGGGGCGGGCCAAGGAGGTTTTAGATGGGCGGGGAGGTCATCAGAACCGTCGGCTTGAAGAAAAGCTACCTGACCGGCGCCGGGGCGCTGGAGGTGCTGCACGGGGTGGACCTCGCCATCGGGGAGGGCGAGTTCGTGGCGGTCATGGGGCCCTCGGGGTCGGGCAAGTCCACCTTCATGAACATTTTGGGATGCCTCGACACGCCCACCTCCGGGGAGTACTTTTTATTGGGCGAGCGGGCGGGGACGCTTTCCCCCGACCAGCTGGCGGCCAGGCGGGGCAGATACCTGGGCTTCGTCTTCCAGGGCTTCAACCTGCTGCCCCGGGCCGACCTGGTCGAAAACGTCGCCCTGCCCCTTTTGTACGCCAAGGTCCCCTGGGCCGAGCGCCGCGAGCGGGCCAGACAAAAGCTCGACCTGGTGGGCCTGCTGCCCTGGGCCGGGCACAGGCCCGCGCAGGTCAGCGGCGGGCAGCAGCAGAGGGCGGCCATCGCCAGGGCGCTGGCGGGGGAGCCGAGCCTCATTCTGGCCGACGAGCCCACCGGCAATCTGGACAGCCAGAACAGCGACGAGATCATGAGGCTCTTCACCGAGCTCAACGACAAGGGGCTGACGCTGATCGTCGTCACCCACGAGCCCGACGTGGCCGCCTGCGCCCGGCGCCTGGTCAGGTTTCACGACGGGCTGGTGGTCGAGGACGGCCCCGTGGCCGGCCGCAGGAGGCCCTAGCCATGTTTTCGGCCATGCTTTTGGAGGCGGTGCGGGCCATCGGGGCCAACCGCATGCGCTCGTTTCTGACCATGCTCGGCATGGTCATCGGAGTCGGGGCCGTGGTCCTGATGCTGGCCGTGGGCGAGGGGACCCGGCTCACGGTCAAGAAGCAGGTGGACAGCCTGGGCACCAACGTGTTCATCATACTGGCGGGCTTCCAGAACACCTCGGGGGTCCGCTCCGGCTCCGGGAACCGCCACACCTTGAACGAGTCCGACGGGGAGGCCCTGGGCAGGCTCGACGGCGTCGAGGCCGTCACCCCGGTGGTCAGCAGCTCGAGCCAATTGGTGGCCGGGGGCCAGAACTGGAACACCATGGTCATGGGGGTCAACCAGGATTTTCTGACCGTCAGGTCCTGGGACCTGGAGTCCGGGCGGCCCATGGACAGCCTCGACGTCCAGACGGCCTCGCGCTCCATCTGGCTGGGTCGGAGCGCCGCCCGCGAACTCTTCGGCTCGGCCGACCCCCTGGGCCAAACCCTGCGGGTCAAAAACGTCCCCTTCGTCGTCGAGGGCATGCTGGCCGCCAAGGGGCAGAGCCTCGACGGCCGCGACCAGGACGACACGGCCGTCGTGCCGTACACCAGCTCGCAAAGATACCTGGCCGGGAGCCAGTTCCGGGGCATGGTGCGCATGCTCATGCTCAAGGCCCGCTCGGCCGAGATCATGCCGCATTTGGAGGAGGAGATCAGAAGCCTGCTTAGGGAGCGGCACCACCTGACCGACCCCATGCAGGACGACGACTTCTTCCTCAACAACCTCTCGGCCGTGCTGGCCTCGGCCGAGGCCACCGCCGCCTCCATGACGCTTCTGCTGGGGGCCATCGCCTCGGTCTCCCTGGCCGTGGGCGGCATCGGCATCATGAACATCATGCTGGTCTCGGTGACGGAGCGGACCAGGGAGATCGGCATCCGCCTGGCCATCGGGGCCCGCCGCCGGGACATCCTGACCCAGTTCATGCTGGAGGCCATGCTGGTGTCCCTGACCGGGGGGCTTCTGGGGCTCCTGTCGGGCTCGGGGGGGGCCATGCTGGTCCAGGCCATCTGGCGCACGACCATCGTCATCACCCCCCTCTCGATGATCCTCTCCTTCACCGTCTCCGCCGCCATCGGGCTCTTCTTCGGCTTCTACCCTGCCTGGAAAGCCGCCCGCCTCAACCCCATCGAGGCCCTGCGCTACCAGTGAGAGGGGACGGGGAGATTTGGGGGGACCGGGAGGAAGAGAAGATGAAAAAGGAAGAGGAAGAAGAGGAAGAGGAGGAAGAAGAGGAAGAGAAGGAGGAGGCGGGGGAAGAAAAGTATCGCGGGGGCCGCCGACTTCCGACGGGAGGGGGCGGGTCGAAGACATGCGCCAAACGACGACACACAGCCCGCTTTTCGGTTGGCCTCATATGCGGGCGGGCCCGGATAATTATCGGGCGTTTCAACCGGCCGGGCGGGAACCATGACCCAAAAAACGCCGTACTCCTGGTTCGACAGACTGCTCAAGCACCCGGTCGAGCTGGACAAGTTCATGGCCCTGCGGGACGACTTCGACGACTATTCCGTCCTGGTCTTTCAGGAATTCTATTTCAAGGCCCTTCTCCCGAAGCTTCTTGCCGGCGTCGACAAGTACAACAAGAAAAACGGCCGCGACCTGAGGGTCAGGCCCGTCTCCCCGGACAAGCTTCTGGAGGTCAAAGGCGGCCTCAAAATCGTCTCGGCAGGCGGCTGGCCGAAGAAGTTTCACGTCTTTCTGCAAAGCGCGGAGGTGGACTGCTCGCTGTTCAGAGCCGGGGCCTGGCTGGGATCGGCGCCCGGGGACGAGGTCGGGACAGCCGCCGGACTCTTCGCCTCGCGGCTGGCCGAACGCCTGGGCGGCTGCGAGCCCCGCGCGAACGGCTGGAAGTTTGTCTACTCCGGCCTGCCCGATACCGACTGGAACTCGCGCGGGACGTTCGGGGCCATAGCGGCCGACATCCGGGCGCTGCGCGGGGGGGAGAGGGCGGTCCTGCCGGAGGCCGGCCGCCATGTGGACGCGCTGATGGACATCGTCAAAATAACCGACGAGGTGGCCTTGGAGACGCTCGGGA
>JAISET010000206.1 GCA_031264015.1 Deltaproteobacteria bacterium
CTTTTTTCCCATTCATAATAACCAGGGGTTCTTCTACTGGAGCCAACGTCACGATGACGGTTTCTGGAAGGGCGTTGACATACTGCTCGGGAATGCGGATGACTCCGTTCTCAATGTTGCCCTTAAATTGGATAGCCTGGTTCATGGAATCTCCTCCCCCGATCTAATGATCGCCCGCCTATTATAGACCAAAACAGAAGGCACCACAATCCGCCTTCGGCAGTTTCGCCAGCGCAGACCAGTAGCCCGCGTCTGGCCATAGGAATCGATGCTCAAAGGAAACTTCTCTGTTAATGCCTATCATCTATTGTCTTTTCGGTATTTCCAATGAGCGTCGAGAGGAGGCCAGATACGATACGGATAAATATCTCTTACCAATGCGGGCGTATTCGGGCGCATTCGGTCAATAATGATCAATAACGGTAAAATACGGATAATAAATTTCTTTCATAACACTACTTCAGTAAAAATAAATCGGGTAGGAGACGGGGCCACCCCCGCCGTCCTCCCACACCACCCGGCGTGCCGTTCGGCACCAGGCGGTTCGATAGTGACGTAGGTTTACTCCGACATTTCAGCTTTCTTTGATTATTCCGATATCGGAATAATCAAAGTATTTCGCCAAATCTATGTCAACGGCCCATATGTAACCGTCGTTATAGTACTCGAGCACCTTTTCCATAGCATCATGCGGTGACCTTTCAGGCCGGAACCCATAACTACTATCGGAAAAAGTCTTCTCGCAGATAGGCGCCAACACCCGCGCCACCGCCTGCTGGACCAGACGGTCTACGACCGTGGGTATCCCCAGATTTCGAACACCTTTCCCCCCGTCCTTGGGTATTTCCACCCTTCTGACGGGTCTGGGCCGGTATCCCCCGTTACGTACCGATTCCAACAACTCTCGCCCATGATCTCTAAAGTAAGGCAGCAATTCTTGGACAGTCATTCCGTCAATGCCAGGAGCACCTCCATTTTCCTTGACCTTTAAGCAGGCAATCTCGAAGTTTTCACTGTCGAGAATCCTTTCCATCAGGTCGGTCTCTTCGCCTGTCTCCGTCGCTTCCTTGAGCGGTCCCATGTTCGGCGCTCCGGGGGTACCTTCGGTTTCCAACCTATCCTCCCCGCGGCAGCCCACTTGCGTGGTTTTCTGCTGTCTACACATGGAATCTCCTACTAAAAGAGACATTGACTACCATCGTTCGGTCCTTCGCAAGGGAAGTCGCCCCTCACTACTATGACCTCGGCTGACTTCTCACGTTCAAAGGCACATTGCTGCACCCTCTTCCTTACCAGATGTCTTGCGAGTACTGGTCCGGTCACGAGAGATCTCCCCGGGTAAGAGCGTTCACTTTCAACCCATCTATCCGCCACATTTACGCCCCAGAGTTCGGGCAGCATTGGACTTTGCTCTGTGTCGCGAGCTCGTCCGCTCTGGACCGCCTTATATGTGATTTCTGTTCGTCGGACCGGGTCTTTGCCGCCGGCTTCTTTCGGATCCCCCCTCACGAGGGGCACCCTTGCCTTAAGCTAACGATTCCTGCTGCCGAGCTCGTAGCGGACTTTCACCGCCTAGTTAACGCCCATGCCGGGCACACAAGAAAAAGCCCGAAAGCCTTTCAGGTAAAGGATTTCTGGCTTTCTCGGTCCTGTTCGGACATTCAGATGGTAGTCCCAAGGTGAATTAAATTGTACGATACTATGTGGTTTTTTCGAGCCAGGTCGGGTTTGTCGTAACTGTCTGGTTGCTCTGTCCTGCAAACGTTCTTCCCTTGGTGGAAAAACATCACTCTCGGCGGAAGAATTGACTGTTTTCTGTCTTGGTGTGATGGGGGCGCGTCAAGGCTTTTCAAAAATGAGCGTCCGCAAACCGGGCCAGTTAAGTTCAGCCAGGCGGCGGTCACGGGGGACCAGGGTGGCATCGGCGACCAAAGCGGTGGCGGCGATGATGGAATCTGGTGGCTTTAAGCGGGCGACCCTTCTGATGGCGATGGTCGCGCGTTCAATTTCCGAGCCTATAGGGATGATGGCCAGGTCGGCCAAAAAGCCTGGACGCGGGGTTCGTCTTCGGTCGTCAGGAGGTGGTAGGACAACAACTCCATCCTGGTGACCACGCTAGCGAAAATCTCGGCCCCGCTGAGGCGCTCGGACAAGTCGGCAAATTCGGTCAGGCCGTTGAGATAGTCAATGGCGATATTGGTGTCCAGAAGATATTTCATTCGGACCATTCGTCGCGCCACTGCCTCTGCAAGTCCGTCCCGTCACCGTCAAAAGATTTGTTGTCTTTCAAGGCCCCGAACAGGCCCTCAAAGGGTTTGCGGGCCGGGTTGGCCGGGGTTGGACGAAGCGGATTAATGGTCAAGCGCAACTCTGCCTGCCCCGTCGGCAGGCCGTCCGGCAAGTTCAGGTCAAGACGCAAGCGGCGATCTTCTGTTATTTCTACGATTTTGCATATAATAGTCATAAGCGGCCTCCAGGCCCAATAAAGATGACGCGCCGCCACAGGCGGCAATGTTCTGAGGCCTCCACTTGGATAGGGAGAGGCACCCACTTTATTTTAATCTAGCCAAATTCGTTGGAATTGGCAAGCAGTCTGTCGGCCAGTGGCGCGCTCAGCAAAAGGTACCAGGCAACATCCTAAACTACCTCCACCATCTGACGAAGCAAGAGCAAAAGCTTTAGAGTTGGCCCCCAAGTTTCAGGCGTCAATAATTATTAGGGGCGAGGCGCCCCTGGACTCGATTTTCCAGAGTGCCTCCAACAGATCAGAAGCCTTGGTGTCAGCTATGGGCCTGTCTTTCAGAGAGGATGAGATCTTTGTCCAGGCGGCCAAGGATCCTGCCGGCGTGGCTCTCCTTCTTGCCGGACTTCTTCCTCTCGAACCATTCCGTGGCCACGGCCCTGAATGATTCTGATGCAGCATCATCTTATGGCTGACGTGTCTCCCTTACGCTGGATCCAGGGTCTTCCCCCTCCCTCAGTATCCTTTTCGCTTCAACGGGCTTCTCTTGGGCCTCTTTCAAGGTTACGTCCGGGTAGGTTCCGAAGGTCAGGGTGCTTCGTCCGCCCCGGCAGGCACTCGTGCCTCCAGGACTTCAGCCCGCCGGGCGCGAGGCACAGGAAGAGCCCTCCCCCGTCGTAAAGCTTTTTCGGCTTCTCGGGCGGCTTGAGGTTCTTGATTTCCAGGTCCTTCAGGGCCATTACGGCACCGCCTCCTTCCCGGCTGTCGGCACCGTGAGAAACACCGTAAAACATCCTGGCTGTCAACGGTGCCAGGCGGACTTCCGGGGACTTGAGCCCTTCAAAGGAAAAGCCCGAAAGCCTTATGTATCAAGGCTTTCGGGCTTTTACAGTCTTGTTAGGACAAAGAAGTGGTGGAGCTGAGGGGGATCGAACCCCTGACCTCATGACTGCCAGTCATGCGCTCTCCCAAACTGAGCTACAGCCCCGCAGGAGTAAGCGGTGTCGCCATCCAAGCTTTCGCTATTTGGCACAGTTTGTAAATATAACATTTGCCGTTTTCGTTGTCAATAAAAAAACGACGATTTTTTCGCCGTCCCCCTCGATGTCTATTATTGTAATTATGGTTAATTTTTAGCATAATTTTTTCTTAAAATATCAATTTTCTAAATTTTTTTCTTCATTTTTATGCATACATCCAAATCAAAGTCTTGACGGCAAAAATCGACCCGTCGACAGGGTCCCCCCAGTCTCCTCATCCTCGGCCCCCAAACAACCGGGCCGCCCCGGCCGCCAATCGCCTCCGGCAGACCGGCCTTCAGTGCCGGACACACCGCGCCTCCTCCTTCGGAAAGATCTCCGACGAGTTCCGGTCCCCCCGACTCCGACGAGTTCCAGCCCCCCCCTGTTCCGACGAGTCGCGGGTCGCGCCCTGCTCCCGCGAGTTCCGACGGTCCGCCGAATCTCCGAGTTTGCACGTTTAAGAGCGGAAAATCTTGCAAGCGCTTCCGAAAAGTAATAACCTGTTCCAGTCAGAT
The DNA here is from genome assembly GCA_031264015.1 of Deltaproteobacteria bacterium. Classification (GTDB taxonomy): domain Bacteria; phylum Desulfobacterota; class Desulfarculia; order Adiutricales; family Adiutricaceae; genus JAIRNQ01. The sequence continues at coordinate 3,999 of JAISET010000206.1, forward strand.
CTGCGAAAGGCCGCGATTAAAGCTTATATTTGATCAAGATCCGTCGTTCCGGCCGGCCGGATTTTTATCGGTCTCACTGAAAAACCTTATTTTAAGCGGATTCTGACGAAAAAGTAAATATTAAAATTTTGCTGTTGAGTAAATAACAACATTAACTTCCATCTATCCCTTATTAATATTAGTTTATAACTTTGCTCTTACCTAAAGTTTGCAACTAATTATTTCCAAACATTGGCGCCGACACGGCGCCGGCGGCCGTCAGACTGTCGGCTACCCCGTCGCTTTCGCCTTGCCGCGCTCGCCCGGGACGGCGCGATTTTTCCCCGCCCCCCTTTTTTTTCATCCAGACCGCCTGACCAGGGCCGGAGAGCGAGACCATGACGACCGAGCAGCCCAAGCGCCTTTTTATAGCCGTCGCCTTCCCCCCGGAGGTCAGGGAGGCCTTCCTGGCCCTGAGGGACGTCCTGGACGAGCCCAAAATTCTCCATTCCGGCAACGTCCACCTGACCCTGCGCTTTCTGGGGGACGCCGCCCCCGAGCTGATCCCGAGCCTCGTCGAGGCCCTGAAAGAGGTCCGGGCCCCCCGCTTCGACCTGGCCTTCTCGGCCTTCGGGAGCTTCAGAAGCGGGCGCGGCCAGATTCTCATCGCCCACCTGGTCCAGAACGACAGGCTCATGGAGCTCAGGAAAAAGATCGACGCCGTCGTCAACGACAGGTTCCCGTTTCCCCGGGAAAAAAAGCTCTACACCCCCCACGCCACCCTGGCCCGCCTGCCCTACCCCGCCAAGGTGGTGGCCCGGGCCAAGGACCTGGGCAGGGTTCCCGCCCCCGGCTTCCCCGTGACCTCCTTCGGGCTCTACCAGAGCGTGCTGACCCATCCCGCCGCCGTCCACACCCTCCTCAGCGGCTTCGAGCTGGACGAGGACGCCCCCGCCTGAGCTGCCCCGCCTGGTCGCCGCGGCGGGAACGAAAAAATCCGGCCGAAAAAAATAATCACGCCCGGCTTTATAATTATCCGCCCCAGAATCTTCGGAATCAGGTCTCATAAAACCGTAATCCTGATCTAAAAGCCAGTTTTCCCGCCAGAAATCACCGTTCCGACGAGAATCCCGTCCCCGCGGACGCCCCTTCTTCCTCCCCGCTCCCAGCCTCGCCTCAGCCCCTGCCTCCCCCTCGGCCTCAGCCCCGGCCCCCCCACTCGGCATCAGCCCCGGCCTCCCCCCGCCCCGGCCTCGGCCTCAGCTTCCGCCGCCGCCGCCGCCGGGACGCCCCGCAATAAAAATCCCGGACCGAGGCGGCCGTCCGTCGGCCGTCCCAATCCGGGAGAAAAAAAGTCTTCCCAAACGCCGCCCCCCGGCCCGCATGGACGGGCCGCGCGCGGGGGGAGGCCTAGTTGCGAGGATACTCGAAGACGGGCACGGTGGCGCCTTTAAAGCGCTCCAGGATGAACTGGGCCACCTCGGGGGACTGGTAGGACTCCACGAAGGTCTTGTAGGCGGGGTTGTCCTTGTCGGCCGGCCTGGCCACGATGATGTTGGCGTAGGGGCTGTCGAAGTCCTCCATGTAGATGGAGTTGTCGACGGCGTTGAGGCCGGCCGCCTCGGCGAAGGTGTTGTTAATGGCCACGACGGCGGCGTCGGCCCTGGCCTGGGGCGTCTGGGAGGCCTCGACCTCAACGATCTTCAGGTTCAGGCGGTTCTCGACGACGTCCAGGGGCGAGGGGTTGAGGCCCGCCTCGGGCTTGACCTTGACGAAGCCGGCCTTCTGCAGAAGAAGAAGCGAGCGGCCGCCGTTGGTGGGGTCGTTGGGGATGACCACGGTGTCGCCGTCCTTGAGCTCGTCAAGCTTCTTGAGCTTGTCGGAATAGAAGGCGATGGGGGAGATGTAGGTGACCCCGATGCTGACCAGATTGGCGCCGGTGTTGGCGTTGAACTCGTCCAGGAAGGGGATGTGCTGGAAGGAGTTGAGGTCGATGTCCCCGTCCACCAGGGCCTTGTTGGGCAGGACGTAGTCGCTGAACTCGACGATCTTGACGTCCAGGCCGCGGGCCTTGGCAACTTCCTGGGCCTTCTCCAAAATTTCCACGTCGGCGCCGCTGGTCGTCCCCACCGTGATGGAGTTCTGGGCCAGGGCCGCCGTCGAAAACGCCGCCAGCAGGGCCGCCAGCGCGAGTGTCAATAGTCTCTTCATCATCTTTCTCCTAAAAGTTTTTAAGGGTCCGGCCGAGAGGCGTCGCCCCCGCCTAGCGCCGGGAAAATCGACGGACCAGATGGTCGCCGGCGAGCTGCACGCCCTGGACGACGATCAGAAGCATGACCACCGTCACCCACATGACGTCGGTCTGGTAGCGCTGGTAGCCGTAGCGGATGGCGAAGTCGCCCAGGCCCCCGCCCCCCACGGCCCCGGCCATGGCCGAGTAGCTGATCAGCGTGATGACGGTGATGGTCACGCTCATGATCAGCCCCGGCATGGCCTCCGGCAGCATGACGTGCCGGACGATCTGCCTGCGGCTGGCCCCCACGGCCTGGGCCGCCTCGATGAGGCCGAAAGGCACCTCCAGCAGGGCCGTCTCGGTCAGCCTGGCCATGAAGACCACCGCCGCCAGGGTCAGGGGGACGATGACGGCCGTGGAGCCGATGGCCGTCCCCACCAGGAACCTGGTCAGGGGGATGACGAACACGATGAAGATCGGGAAGGGAATGGAGCGGGTGGCGTTGATGAAGAAGCCGGCTATCCTGTAGGCGAGCTTGCTCTCCAGGATCTGGCCGGGCCTGGTCACCACCACCAGGACGCCCAGAGGCACCCCCAGGACGGTCGTCAGCAAAGTCGAGAAGGCGACCATGTACAGGGACTGCAAAGAGGACGTCTTCAGCATGATCAGCTGGTTGGCGGTCAGCATCATCCGGGCCCCCCCTGGTTGTCGTTCGACTGTTTTCTGACCGACGAGACGCCGTCCCCGCCGCCGTCCGCCCCGTCCCTCGTCGTCCCGGGGCCGGCCTCGGAGCCCGCCTCCGCGCTCGTCTCCAGAACCTCCAGCCGCAGCTTGGACTCCCGCATGAAGTCCATGGCCTGGGAGACGGACCCGGGGTCGCCGGAGAGGTCCACCAGCATGGTGCCGAAGGCCGTCCCGTTGATGTTGTCGATGTTGGCCTGCAGGATGTTCACCCTGACGTCGTAAAGTCTGATGAGGGCGTTGACCAGGGGCTCGGCCACCACGTCCCCCACGTAGTAGAACTTGACCAGCCGCCCCCTGGGCTTGTAGCTGTTTCTAAAATACTCGTCGCGGCTCGTCCGCTCCACCTCGACGAAGCTGCGGGACGAGGGGTGCCGCGGCTGGGCGAAGACGTCGATGACCCGGCCCGTCTCGACGATGCGCCCCGACTCCATGACGGCCACCCGGTCGCAGATCTCGGTGATGACCTTCATCTCGTGGGTGATCAGGACCACCGTCAGGCCCAGCTGGTTTTTCAGCCGCTCGATCAGCCGCAGGATCGCCCCGGTGTTCTGGGGGTCCAGGGCGCTGGTCGCCTCGTCGCAGAGCAGGATCTTGGGGGCGTTGGCCAGGGCCCGGGCGATGCCCACCCTCTGCTTCTGCCCCCCGGAGAGCTGGGCCGGGTAGGAGCCCTCCTTGTCGGAGAGGCCGACCATCTCCAAGAGGGCCCCGACCTTTTTCTCGACCTCCGCCCTTGGCGCGCCCGCCACCTCCAAAGGGAAGGCGACGTTGCCTCTGACGGTCCGCGACGACAAGAGATTGAACGACTGGAAGATCATGCCCATGCCGCGGCGGAAGGCCAGCAGCTCCTTGCGGCTGAGGCCCGCCAGGTCCCTGCCCCCCACGACCACGCTGCCCGAGGTGGGTCTCTCCAAGAGGTTTATGCACCTGATCAGCGTGCTCTTGCCGGCCCCGCTCAGGCCGATGACCCCGAAGATCTCGCCCTCGTCGACGGAGAGGTCCACGCCGGTCAGGGCCTCCACCGGGCCCTGCCCGCGGCCCCGGAAGGTCTTCGTCAGTCCCCTTATCTCGATCAAAGCCATCTTCCCGCGTCCACCCCGCCTCCGGGGGGAGTTCAAGCCCCCCTTGATTCCGGCCAGAAAAAAAGCCAAAAATCTCCCTCCCGGGGATCTTTGGCCTTCAGCACCCGCTGACCAGCTAAATCGTGGGCTGACTTTTGTTGATGATACAACCCCCGGCCGATTTTGCCAAGATTTATTTTCACCCGCCCCGCGGGGCCCCCGAGGCCCCCCAGGCCCCCAAAAGCCCCCCAGGCCGCCCCGAGGCCTGCCGGCCGTCCGAAAGCCCGCCCGAAAGCGCCCCGGCCCCCGAAAGCCCGTCGGACATGACCCGCCAAAACCCGCGGGCGACAGCTTCCGACCGTCCCCTCGGGGAAATTTCCCCGGTCTTTTCAGGAAATCTCAACGGTCCCAAGGATGCCTTCGGCGCTAAAAAGTCAAAAAAACTCGGTCGTCCTCGTCTAAAATATCCCCAGCCCCTGGCGAAGGATGACGGGGTCGTCCTGGATCAGGCTGACGATGGTGGAGGGCTCCCCGGGGACCGGGCCCCCGTCGACGACGGCGTCCACCTGCCCCTTGAAGACCTCCTCGATCTCCTGGGGGCTGGTCAGGGCCAGCTCCTGGCCGTCGAGCTTGGCCGAGGTGTTGATGAGGGGGCGCCCCAGGGCCTTGACCAGGGCGATGGCCACCGGGTGGTTGGGGACGCGCAGGCCCACCTCGTCGCGCTTGGTCAGCATGATCTGGGGGACCAGCTTGGTGCCGGGCAAAACGAAGGTGAACGGCCCGGGCAGCAGCCTCTTTAACGTCCGGTAGGCGAAGTTGGAGATGATGGCGTACTCGGAGATATGGGTCAGCCCGGCGCAGATGATGCTGAAGGGGCTCTTCAGATTGCGCTGCTTGATCTTGTAGATTTTCTCTATGGCTTTCTTCTGCGAGAGGTCGCAGCCCAGGCCGTACTGGGTGTCGGTGGGGTAGGCGATGACCGCCCCGTCCTTCAGCAGGCCGACCACCTTCTGGACGAGCCGGGGCTGGGGGTTTTCCGGGTTTATGGTGAAAATCATGGGGCGACCAAAACATCTCGTCGGCACTGACGCCGGGAAGGTCTAGGCGTCGGCCAAAAAAGGCGTCCGGGGCGGACGCCGACAAAAAAAAACAGCCGGCCGCCGAGGCCGACGATGAGAACTATTCGGGGCTGGCGGGCGAAAGACGACAAACAACAAACAACAAACAACAAACAACAACGGGACAACGGGACAACGGGACAACGGGACGGCGTGCCTGGCTTGCCCGGACCTCAAAACTCAGTCGTCGGCCCGCCAGATCCTGACCATGTTGCGGCCGGCCGCCTTGGCCTGGTAGAGGGCCTTGTCGGCCCGGCCGATCAGAGACTGCTCGTCATCGCCGACGACGAAGCTGCTCAAGCCCGCGGAGAGGGTGATAGGAACGACCTGGCCCCGGATGGTGATCTGGGTCTCCTCGACCTTGCGGCGGACGCCCTCGGTCAGCCGCGCGGCCTCGTCGCCGTCGACGCCGGAATAGATGATCAGAAATTCCTCGCCCCCGTAGCGGCAGGCCAGGTGCCTGTCGCCGGCGAAGTTCTGGATGATCTTCGAGGTGATGATGAGGACCTTGTCGCCGATGGCGTGGCCCCAGGTGTCGTTGATGACCTTGAAGCGGTCCAGGTCGAAGATTGCCAGATGAATGGGCATGAACCTGCCGACGTCGCCCTCGGTCAGCTCCTTGAAGCGCTGGCTCATGTAGCGGCGGTTGTAGAGCTGGGTCAGCTCGTCGACGTTGGCCTGCCTGGTCTTGTCCTGCAGCTCGGCCGTCAGGGTGGCGATGACCTTGTTGGAGGCCTCGATGAGCTCGGCCAGGGCCGTCTGGCTGTTCAGGGCGCTCTTGGTCTCGGTCAGAAGGCCGTCGACGATGTCCCTGAAGTCCGTGACCTCGAGGTCCCCCTGCTCGATCTGGGAGGCGGAGTCGTTCAGGGCCTGCTTGAAGCGGTCGGTGGACTCCAGGCTCTGGGAGAGGTTCTCCTCGATGGACTGGGAGATGCTGCCGATGCGCTCCCCCACCCTGGCCATGGCCCTGAAGTTCTCCGAGTCGACGTCGTAGAAAACGCCGTAGAGCTTGCGGCTGACTTCGGTGGTGAAGAGGGTCTCCCGCTGCAGGGTCTCGTTGATCTGGCGAATCAGCTCGGGGTTGGTGCCCAGGAGATAGTCGTAGAATAAATGATAGTTCTCGGGGATGAGGGGGATGCGGCGTCTTGCCAAGAAAGGAAGAAGCTTTTTGGCCATCTCGAAAGAGGAGTCCATCAGCTCGTTGAAGGCGGTTTCCTGCGGCGAGATCTTGTTTTTATTCTGATTACTTTTTTCCACAATTAGCCGAACCGTAAACTGGGATGGAACAATGACTCCCGCCGCAAGCCGGGCCGAGGGGCCGGGGCCGTCCACTGCCATCGGGCTGAAAAGAAAGCAGTTTTGAAGAACACCGCAAATTAGCTAATGTCAGCGGAAAAAACAAAAAATATTGTCTCCGTTCAAGCCTTTACCTAATGAGTTCTTTTTGTCTCCAGCGCAATAATACCGCATGATTAAAGCGGCTGTCAAGACAGTTACTGGTTTAAGTCGATTAACGGCATGTCCGACATATTTCCAACTAAAAAGAAGATAAAATTCACTTATTTTTACTATTTTCAGTAAAAAAAAAGAAAATTTCAGTCGCGCTCAAAACCAAACGGCGTCTTCCATAACAACCATCAACCCGAACGACCGTCAACCCGCCCGCGGCCGGGCGACGGGCGAGCCGCCCCGGGCCGTCCCGGGCGGGGCCGGTCGGCGGGCGGGCGCCCCCGTTTCGGATCAGCGACATTCTACCGAAACCCGCCGCCCCTGTCCAGGCCGGGCGGGCAAAAAAATTGATTTTCCGCGGCCGCTTACGACGGCCCGAACCCTGGCGCGCGGGGGTCGGGAAAGAGGCGGGGCTGGGGGCGGAAGGGCCCGGCCTCCCCCGGGAGACCGGGGCGACGACCGGGCGACCGGGAGGCGCGCGGATCCGGAGCGGGAGCGCGGTCCCGGCGGCCCCGGGGGGGGCGCCCTACTCCTTGGGCTTGGGCGGGGCGGCGGCGGGAGCCTTGCCGACCTTGTTCTCGTCGAGCTGCCTGATCTCCTGCTGGAAGTCCTCCAAGGACTTGAACTCCTTGTAGACGCTGGCGAAGCGGACGTAGGCCACCTCGTCGGTGATCCTGAGAAAGTCCGAGACCTTCTCGCCGATCTCGGTGGTCTTGACCTCCTGGTAGCCGCTTTCCTGGAGCTGGTGCTCGTGGTAGTCCAGAAAGTTGTCGATGACGTTGACCGGGACGGGTCTTTTCTGGGTGGCCACGAAGATGCTGCGGGCCAGCTTCTCCCTGGAGTAGGGCTCCCGGCGGCCGTCGCGCTTGATCAGCATGGGGATGTGGACCTCGACCTTCTCGTAGGTCGTGAACCTCTTGTTGCAGATCAGACACTCGCGGCGGCGGCGCACGGCGACTGAGTCCCGGCTGAGCCGGGAGTCGATCACCTTGTTGTCCAATTGGCCGCAGAAAGGGCACTTCATAATCATCTCCCGCCAATTTTAAGAAAGATATTTAACCATGAAAGAGGAGGATTTCTTAGCCATGACTTTATAATTATACATAACATTATCTTAAAAGCAACTATTATTTTTCTTACTCCCGGCTTGACTCACTCTGTATAAGATTAAGTCCGAACAGCCCAGCAACTACAGCGGGTCAATAAAGCTCAGACTGGTCATTGGACCGCAAGTTTGCCTGAAAACCGGCCCGCGCTCTCAAATTTAAACTAAATGCCGACTACTTCTTAGCCACACTCGAGCCTGCTTGTCTAAACAATGGTCGACAGTCTTCACTTGAACCATAAAATCTTATCTAGGCGACATAAATTTTAGGGCAAAATCAGTTTTATTGCAATAAAAATTTTCCAACTTCCCCACTTGTCGCCCGACAAAGCCTCCCGGCATCCCGCCCGCCCCTCCCGCCCGGCCTCACCGGCGGCCGCGGCGGCCCCGCCCCCCCCGCGCGGGGCCCGCGGGCCGGGCTTCGCGGGCCGGGCCTCGGGGGCCGGGCCTCGGGACGAGACCGGGAGAAAAATTGACAAAATCAGTGAAAAAACTCGAAATTTATCGTCCCCGGCGGGACCCGCGGCCTAAACGGTCCCATAATTTCTTGATAATCCGCGAATTCTTTGGGATAATATCGTCATGGTCAAGGGCATAAACCGACCCGCCCCGCCCGGGGGCGTCTGGTCTTCCCTGGCCCCGCGCTGCCGCGAGGGCGGGCGCGCAACTGTCCCCGGGGGTGAGGACTTATGAGCAGATGGACGCCGAAGCAGACAGGCTTTATGAAAGAGGCCCTCAGGCTGGCCCGCCAGGGCTGGGGCCAGGTCTCGCCCAACCCCATGGTGGGGGCGGTCCTGGTCAAGGACGACGAGATAGTGGCCGGCGGCTGGCACACGGGCCCCGGGCAGCCCCACGCCGAGGCCGCCGCCCTGGCCGAGCTCGACCACAAGGCCCGGGGCTGCGACCTCTACGTCAACCTGGAGCCCTGCGACCACCAGGGCCGGACGGGCCCCTGCACCGAGCTGATCCTGGAGTCGGGGGTCAAAAAGGTCTACTACTCCCTCCCGGACCCCAACCCGACGGCCTCGGGCGGCGCCGCCAAGCTCGAGGAGGCCGGGGTGGAGGTCGACCGGGGGCTTTTGGCCGGGGAGGCCTGGGAGCTCAACCAGTTCTTTTTCAAGTTCGTCCTGACCGGGAAACCCTTCGTCGTCCTGAAGACGGCGGCCAGCCTGGACGGCAAGATCGCCACCTCCGCCGGGGACTCCCGCTGGATCAGCTCCAAGGCCGCCAGAAACTTCGGGCACCACATCCGGGCCGGGGTGGACGCCATCCTGGTGGGCCGCGGCACCGCCGAGAAGGACGACCCGGAGCTCTCCGCGAGACCCTGGGGCCGCCGCAAGATGCACCGCCAGCCCTGGCGCATAGTGCTGGACCCGACTTTGAGGCTCCCGGCGGGCCTGAAGCTCTTCGACCGCAAGCTGGGCGGACCCACCGTGGTGGTCTGCGCCCCGGAGGCCGACGAGGAGGCCAAGTCCACCCTGCGCCGCCGCGGCCACACCGTCTGGGAGGCCCCCAGGACGCCGGGGGGCCTTTTGTCCCTCTCCTCCGTCATGGAGCAGGTGGGGGCGGCGGGCCTCCAGAGCGTCCTGATCGAGCCCGGGGCCACCCTGGCCGCCTCCGCCCTCCAGGAGGACCCCGTGGCCGACCTGCTCCACGTCTTCCTGGCCCCGACCTTCATCGGCGGGCAGACCGCCCCGAGCCTCCTGGGCGGCAAGGGCGTCAGGCAGCTGACCGAGACGCGGGAGGTGGAGATCATCAAGCTCGGCCGCATGGGCCCGGACATCCACCTGCTCCTGCGGCCCGAGGGCGGCTTCCGTCCGACCCGGACCCAGTCCCCCGCCCCGATCCTCGGCTACGGCAACCTCGACGACGACCTCGACGAGATCTACCGCCAGGAGCCCGGGGAGGAGATTTAAAGGCGGGAAAAAAAACCGGGGGACGGCCGTCGACGGTCCTGGTCCGAGTCCGGGCCAGGAGCCGACAATTTTTTCCATCTATAATAAATAATCTTTGGAGCCGACAGACGTGTTCACCGGTTTAGTCACGGGCCGGGGCCTGGTCAAGTCCCGCCTGAGTCTCGGGCCTGAGGTCGAGCTAACGGTCGAGAGCCTCTTCGATTGGGAGGAGCCCCTGGTCGTCGGGGAGTCGGTCTCCGTCTCCGGGGTCTGCCTGACGGTCACCGGCATCTCCGGCCGCCGCGCCTTCAAGGCCCACGTCTCCGCCGAGAGCCTGGGGCTGACCACCCTGGGAAGCCAGGACTCCGTCAACCTCGAGCGGGCCCTAAGGCTCTCGGACCGCCTGGGGGGCCATCTGGTCAGCGGGCACGTGGACGCCCTGAGCGTCTTGCAAAGCAGGACCCCCGCGGGCCGCAGCCTGGTCTGCAAATTTTCGCTGCCGAAAGACCTGGCCGCCCTGGTCGTCCCCAAGGGCTCCGTGGCCCTGGACGGGGTCAGCCTGACGGTCAACGAGGCCCTGCGCGACAGCTTCACCGTCAACATCATCCCCCAGACGGCCAAGGAGACCACCCTCGCCGACAAGCCCCCCGGCCGGAGCTTCAACCTGGAGGTCGACCTGATCGGCCGCCACGTCCAAAGGCTTATGGAGATGGGCCGGACCGAAAAAAACGGGAGGGCTTCCGGCGACTCCGCGTCCTCAAGCCAGGACGGAGGTCAGTCGGAAGGGCCCCTCACCATGGCGGGGCTGATGTCGCGGGGATTCTAAGCGGCAATTTAAAGCATCTTTCGGCCTGCCGAGGCTAATTTAGGCGGACGCGGCAAATTTAGACGGACGCGGCAAATTTAGGCCCGCCGCGGCAAATATAGGCCCTCCGCGGCAAATATAGGCCCGCCGCGGCAAGCCGAAACAAATTCAATTCGTCAACAGGGCGTCCGGGCCCCTGGCCGGCGCTCCCGCCGGACTAACGCCCCGGGACAAAGCCCCCCTCCCCCAAAAAAGCCCCCTCCCACCAAAAAACCAGGCCCGCAAAAACAGACAGGCGGGCCGGATTTTTGTCCGACCCGCCTGGATTACCTGCCGTCAGCAACGATGTGTCAAATTTGTGGGTTTTCGGCGCCAGGGGACCGTTTTGCTATCTGTTGATCTGCGGGAGATCAATGACGGGGAGCGCGGCGGAATTTGGGACAGGCACGGCAGGCTGGGAAACCCCATTCTGTCCCTGGCAACAACTCTAACCCATGCATACGCAACTCTGATGCCAAAAATTAAGACTGTCATTCGGCTGGCTTGAGGCGACAAATTATTCTCTTTTCCCCGTCGTCAGGCAGGCCGTCCCGCCCCCCCCCGGTTCTTTCCGGCGCGCCCTGCAGCCCCCGGGGGCGCCTCCGGAGGGGAGCCGGGCATTTTCCACCCGCTTTTTCCCGTCCTCTCCAACCCCGCCCCCTCCCGGCCGGCCCGGGGCGCGCGTTTTTTCCGGCTGTTTTCGAGCCGGGTCCGCGCCCTGTCCCCCGTCGCTTTTCGAGTCAATTTTCGCCTCGATTTCGAGTCCGGGAGCCCGTCCGGGGGAAATTTTGACCGGCCGCCGGGCCGGGTCGCCGGGCCCGGGCAGAAAAAAAAGCGAAAAAATTTCAACTTTTTCACCCCCCTCATCTAAAACCTTGATAATGTGAAAAAATTTTTTTTAAAAACCTATTGCAATTGAGACTCATTTTTAATATACTCTTCTTGGCCGACACCCGAGAGTAACAGACTCAGCCTCCCACCTGTTGACCGTCAAATCGTGGTGTCGTCCACACCGGGACTGGGCCGGAACGCGGAAAAACCTGGCTTTCCGCCTCCGGCCCTTTTATTTTCCAGGGCCCCGGACTTCTTTTTTTCCGCCCGAAGCCTGTCCCTTGGCCCCCTCCCCCC
>JAISET010000031.1 GCA_031264015.1 Deltaproteobacteria bacterium
GCCAGCGCAATTTGAAGCTCAAGGACTTGGCGGCGCTGGCGGACATCTCGCCCTCGTACCTGTCGCAGATCGAGAACGACCAGGTCAACATGAACATGAGCGTGCTGGACAACATCAGCAAGTCCCTGAACGTGCCCGTCTACATGTTCTTCATGCACGACAGCATCAACGCCGTCTCCCTGGTCAGGTCCGACAAGAGGGACAAGACCCTGCGCCAGGACGGGGTGACCATCGAGCAGCTGACCGGGGCGCAGATCTCGACGATGAACATGCACATCATGGACATCCCGGCCGGCCACAACGCCCTGGAGTACTCCTCCCACACCGGCGAGGAGTTTCTCCATGTCCTCGAGGGGAGCCTCTCCATCGACTTCAGCGGCTTCAAGAAGATCGAGCTGCAGACCTTCGACTCCGTCTCCTACTCCTCCAGGATCCCCCACCGCATCTCCAGCAAGAAAGGCTGCCGGGTCCTGGTCAACTCCACCACCCCGCCCGTGAGCTTGTGACCGGCGGGGCCCGATGCTGAAAACCCCGGACCCGGGCCGGGCGGAACTACAATTCTGACTCGCCGCCGGCGGCTGAAAATCAATAGGCGGACGGCCATGAGCCTTATGCGGCCGGCGGGCGCCCGGCCGTCAGAAAATAAATCCGGCTGAAAAGTTAAAAAGTTGAGAAATTGAGAAGCCGGGAAGCCGGGATCAAGCTGGACGACAAGTCGGACGATAAATTGGACGACAAGAAGGAAACGAGGGAACGGGAATTGAAAACGGCGGCCGGGATAGCGGCAGATTGGCGGACGGGACGAAACCGACCGAACGTCCTTAAATAATACCAACAATCAATCGCGCTTGCAAGACGGCGGACGACGGACGGGAAACGCAGACCAGAGTCATAAACCAACGCGCCAACAGTCAATAAACGACCGTCAACAATCCATATTTTATAAATAACAGGCAATAATGAGTGGAGCCTAACCAGTAGGCGACAACATGCCTCGAACGACAGACCTCCGCCAAACCGGGGTCGGGCGACAAAAATCAGAAAGGCGAAAAAGAAAGAAAAAATAGAAGACTATATCTTGTTTCCCCCTAACGGCCCATGCGACAGCCTTGGGGATCAAATCTTGTATAAGTTCATCAATATGGGATGGACGTCTCTACCGAGCGTTCGATAATCGCTGCAGGCTACAAGAATCGCCCGACGAGACGGAACATTGTCCCCTTTTCCGTCCTGGGGCCATTCTTGCGGCCTTTTTTTTCCCCGGGGCGCCCCGTCCAAAACCCGCGTCTAGTCCGGAGCTCCCCCCAACCCAAACAAAAGGTAACCACCCATGTCGGAAACCAAACAAGCATCATCCAGGAATAATTTTGGCATCATTTACGGACTGGAGGACAAGCCTCCGTTCTTCTTGGCTTTGCTCACGGCCGTCCAGCACCTCATGAGCATGGTGGTCAGCATCGGCACCCCGCCCCTGATCATCTGCCGGGCCCTGGACATGCCCCTGGACATCACCATCTATCTGGTCAACACGGCCTTCTTCGTCTCCGGAATAGGCACTTTTTTTCAGACCTCGCGCTTCGGGCCGGTGGGCTCGGGCCTGCTGAGCATCCAGGCCACCAACTTTCTCTTCACCACCGCCTTCATTTCCATGGGGGCGGCGGCCGTGAAGGCGGACCCGACCCTGGGGCCCGAGGCGCTGGTGGCCATGATGACGGGGGCCACGGTGGTCGGGGCCTTCATCCAGATCGTCTTGTCCAGGCTCACCAACGTCCTCAAGCGCGTCTTCACCCCCCTGGTCTGCGGCATCACCGTCACCCTGGTGGGCATATCATTATTAAACGTGGCCATGATCAACGTGGTCGGGGGCTACGCCTCATTCGGCACCGAGAACTTCGCCTCGGTGAAAAACCTCTCCCTGGGGGCCACCGTCCTTCTGGTCATCATCGTCTGCAACTGCGCCAAGAGCCCGGCAATCCGCATGAGCGCCATGATCTTCGGGTTCCTGGCGGGCGTCGTCCTGGCCTTCAGCCTCGGCATGCTCAACCCCAGGCCCGAAAACGCGCCCTACTTCTCGCTGCCCGCGCCCTTCCGCTACGGCTTCAGCTTCAGTTTCGGCGGCTTCATCTCGGTGGCGCTGTTGTACGTGGTCACCACGGTGGAGGCGACAGGGGACCTCTCGGCCACCTCCATGCTCTCCAGGCTGCCGACCGCCGGTCCCGAGTTCGTCAAAAGAATCAAGGGCGGCATCCTCTGCGACGGACTGGCCTCCTTCCTCTCCGGCTGCTTCAACTCTCTGCCCATGGCCATCTTCGCCCAGAACAACGGTGTCATCCAGCTGACCGGCAACGCCAGCCGCCACGTCGGCAAGTTCATCGCCTGCCTCCTGGTCGTCATGGGCGTCTTCCCCGTCGTCGGAGTCGTTTTCAACATCATCCCCGACCCGGTTCTGGGCGGGGCGCTGATCCTGCTGTTCGGCATCATCACGACCACGGGCATGCGCATCATCTTCACCGACCAGGTTTCCAGAAGGTCCATCGTCATCGTCTCCATCTCCCTGGGCTCCGGCATAGGCGCCGCCTTCCAGCCGGACTTCACCATGCACCTGCCGCGTCTTTTGGCCGACTTCCTGCACTCCCCGGTGGCCTGCGGCGGCTCGGTGGCCATCCTCGCCAACCTGGTCATGCCCATGTCCATGGAGGGCGACGAGGGCGACCCCGGCGAGCCGGGCCCCCGCGGGGGCGAGACTGCCGCAAGCGACGTCGGCGACGGCGACGCCCCCGAGGCGGCCGCTTCCAAGGGGGACTCCGCCAAGGCCTGCGCCGGCGAGGGCGGCGCTCCCGGGGCCGACGGTCGCCGGACGGACGCCCGCAGGGCGGACATTCGCATAGTCGGCGCCCCCGAAGCCGACGCGCGCCCGGCCAGGAACGGATATTCCCCGGAGGAGTGCTCCATGGAGCCGGCGGCCCCCGAGGAGGAGGCCGAGGAGGCCGTATAAACCCCTGACGTCGGGCCTGCCGGGCGGTTCCGACAACCTCTCTTCCGGGTCCGGCCGTTCGTTCGGGCCCGACCCGCCGCGCCGATCGCCCCGCCGCGTCGGTCCGGCTCCGTTCTCCCCGCCTGCCGGGGGAAAAAGCCGGCGCCCCGCCCCGAAAAGCCCGTCCGCCAGCCCGGCGGGCGAGCCTTTCACAATATTGACCGCGGCGCCCCTCCCCCGGCGCTCTTTTCCCGCCTCCCGTCCCCCTCCCGTTTCTTGTCTTCCCGCCTCGCCTTTCAACTTTTCTTCTTCTCTGTCCGAATCATTCGCCCGCCGACATTCCTTCTTCCGCCAAATTTATCTTTTTTACTCAACTTTTCCATTCTTTCCGCCGACATTTCCTTGCCTTTGCCTCTCCCGTCCGCCGCGCCAATTCCCAGATTTTACATTTTTCTTACGGCGGGGGAGCTTTTTCTTGGCAAAATTTGACCATCTTCTAGGCGACGGGATTGGTTTTGACAAGGGCGGCCGCCCCCGGGGGGATCGGCCGGCCATTGTCGACCGTCCGAGGAAACTCCGAACATATTTTTTCGACCAGGCTTTCCAATCATAGGCGTCGTTATTATTTTCGCGCCTTTTGTCGACCGCGTCCTTTTTATTCCTCTCCGAAAACAATGTTTTTCCCAACCAGACCGGCACTCGCGAGGAGGGTCCGCCCATGTTCAAATCAGCGATCGCCGCCGTCTTCATGCTTCTGTTCGCCTGCTCGGCCGCCCTGGCCGAGGAGACGGCCATCTGCTAGAACTGTCCGCCGGAGTGGGCGGGCTGGGGCAAGCAGCTGGCCCTCATCAAGAAGGCCACCGGCATCACCGTGCCCCTGGACAACAAGAACTCCGGGCAGTCCGTCTCCCAGCTCATCGCCGAGAAGCGGAACCCCGTGGCCGACGTCAGCTACCTGGGCGTCTCTTTCGCCATCAACGCCATGAACGCCGACGTCATCACCCCCTACAAGGGCCGGGGCTGGCAGGCGGTCCCGGAAAACCTGAAGGACCCCGACGGCAGCTGGGTGGCCATCCACTCGGGCTCCCTGGGCCTGATGATCAACGTGGACGCCTTGGAGGGAAAACCCGTCCCCAAGGGCTGGAACGATCTTTTGGACCCCCGGTACAAGGGGCTGGTGGGCTTCCTGGACCCCAGCTCGGCCTTCGTGGGCTACGGGGCGCCGTGGCCGTCAACGCCGCCCTGGGCGGCTCCCTGGACGACTTCGGACCGGCGGTCAAATATTTTCAGGAGCTGATGAAAAACGAGCCCGTCGTCCCCAAGCAGACGGCCTACGCGAGGGTCCTGTCCGGCGAGATCCCCATTCTCTTCGACTATGACTTCAACGCCTACCGGGCCAAGCACGCCGACGGGGCCAACGTCGAGTTCGTCATCCCCTCCGAGGGCACCATCATGGTCCCCTACGTCATGACCCTGGTCAAGGGCGCCCCCCGCGAGAAGAACGGCCGGGCCGTCATCGACTTCGTCCTCTCCGACGAGGGCCAGAAGCTCTGGGCGGAGAACTTCCTGCGCCCCGTCTTCCCCTCGGCCATGACCCCCGAGACCGAGGCCCTCTTCCTGCCCGAAAGCGAGTACCGGCGCGTGGGCTCCGTGGACTACCGCAAGATGGCCGAGGTCCAGGAGGGCTTCATGGCCAGATACCTCGCCGAGGTCCGATAACAATCGCCGAATATTTCTCCCGTCGTCGTCATGCCCCCCCCGCCCCCGGCCGGATCCCTGCCGGCCGGCCGGCCCCGCCCGAAAAACCCCGGCGGGCGGGGGCACCTCCTTGTTCCCGCCGGGCCCGCTTTTCAGGCCGGGGCGGAAGCCGGGGGCGGGGTCGCCCGCCGGTCGGAAAAGCCGGCCGCCGCCCGGGTCGTCCTCCAGCCGCCGGGGAGCGTCCCGGAACGGCGGGCAAGCGTCGCCGGCGTTGGGAGCCGAACATGAAAAACAAGACCCCCCTCGTCCTTTTCTTCGCGCCGGCCATGACCGTCTTCGCGGCCTTCTTCATCCTGCCCCTGGGCAGACTGGCCGTCGAGTCGGCCGGGGGGCCGGAGGGCCTGGCGATTTACTGCCGCGCGGTCTCCAACCCCAGGTACTTGAAGACGCTTTTGGACACCATGCTCATTTCCGTCCTGGTCGCCTGCGCGGCCGTGACCATAGGGGGGGTCACGGGCCTTTTTCTGGAGAGAAACAGTTTTCGGGGCCGCGCCTTTCTGGTGGCCCTGCCGACTTTGCCGATCTCTTTTCCCGGGGTGGTGGTGGGCTTCATGATCATCATGCTGGCCGGGCGCCAGGGGCTCGTCGGCCGGCTGACCAACGCTTTGGCCGGCTCCAGGCTGGTCTTCGCCTACTCGGCCCCGGGGCTCCTCGCCGGGTATTTGTATTTTTCCATCCCCAGGGTGGTCGCCACGGTCATGGCGGCGGCGGGGGAGACGGACATGTCCCTCGAGGAGGCGGCCCGGGTGTTGGGGGCGTCCCCGCGGCGGGTTTTTTTGGACGTGACGGCGCCCTCTCTCGCGCCCGCCCTGGTCTCCGCCGGGGCCGTCTGCTTCGCCACCTCCGTGGGGGCCTTCGGGACGGCCCTCACCCTGGCCGCGGACCTCAGCGTGCTGCCCGTCGTCTACGCGGAGTTCACCCTCTCCGCCAACATCGTCGCCGCGGCCATGCTCTCCATCGTCCTCGGCCTGGTCGCCTGGGCGGCCCTCCTCCCGGCCAGAATGTTCGCCGGTCCCGTCGCCGCCGGGGGCCCGGCCTAGGATGAGCCGGGGCGGTAAAACGAGGCGGGGGCCGTTGTTCTGGGTCGAGCTGGCGGTGGCCGTCTCGGCGTCGCTGTTTCTGACCGTCCCGGTCTTTCTGACCGTCATGACGGCCTTCACGGCCGACGCCTTCCGGGGGGTCGGATCCGGCCTGACTCCCGACTGGATCATTAAAGTCCTCGACACCTACGGGGACACGATATTTCGGAGCTTTTATCTGGCCCTGGCGGCGCCGGCCTGCTGCCTGGTCCTGGGGCTCCCGCTGGCCCACGCCCTGGTCAAGTTCGGGAAATCCAAGATCGCCGCCTTGGTCGAGGAGGCCCTGGTCCTGCCCCTCTCCGTCCCCGGCATCGCCGTCGGCCTGGGCATACTTTTGGCCTGGGGGCAGGTCAGCTGGTTCCGGCGCAGCTGGCTCTTCATCCTGGCCGGGCACGTGGTCTTCTGCCTGCCGTTCATGGTCCGCCCGGTGGCCTCGGTCCTCAGGGCGGCCCCTTTGGACGACCAGGAGGAGGCGGCCCGGACCATGGGGGCCGGGTTTCTGACCAGATTTTTCGGCCTGGTGGTCCCGGCCTCGGGGCGGGCGGCGTCTCGGGCTCCCTGCAGGTGCTGACGCTCTCCATAGGCGAGTTCAACATCAGCTGGATGCTGCAGACGCCCCTCACCAGGACACTGCCCGCGGGCTTGGCCGACAGCTACGCCTCCATGCGCCTCGAGATCGGCGCCGCCTACACCGCGGTCTTCCTCGCCCTGGTCGCGCCGCTTCTTTTCGCCGCCCAAAAGGTCCCGGCCCTCCTGGGCGGGGTCAGGCCGGGACGACAGCCTGAATGACGGCCCAAGACGACGGCCCGAAGCGGCCCGAGCCATTTGACGCGCCGGCCGAACCGGCGAAAGGATGGAACAAAGTGGACTCCATGACCCCCGCGACCAACGTCGACCCCGCCGTCACGGGCCGGTCCGTCCGCCCGCCCCTGGCCGGTTTTCCAACGCAGTCCCCGCCCGGACTTGACCGACGCCTCGAGACCGGGGGCCCAGCGTCCCCCCCCGCGGCCATCACCCTGGAGGGCGTGGCCAAGAGCTTCTCGGGCAGAAGGGTGCTGGGGCCGCTGACCCTGGCCGTGGCCGAGGGCGGGAGGACGGTGCTCCTGGGGCCCTCGGGCTGCGGCAGGACCACGGCCCTGCGCCTGATCGCGGTCCTGGAGACGGCCGACCCCGGCGGCAGGATCGTCCTGGGCGGCCGGGACGTGACTCTCGTTCCGCCGGAAAAGCGCGAGATCTCCATGATGTTTCAGAACTACGCGCTCTTCCCCAACATGACCGTCTTCGAGAACATCGCCTACGGTCTCAGGATCAGAAAGATCCCCAGGCGCGAAAGAACCGAGCGGGCGGGGGCGCTCCTGGAGATGACCAGGCTGTCCGGCTTCGCCTCGAGGTCCGTCGGCTCCCTGTCGGGGGGCCAGAAACAGAGGGTGGCCCTGGCCAGGTCTCTGGCCGCCAGGCCCAGGGTGCCGCTCTTGGACGAGCCCCTGGGGGCCCTGGACGCCGCCTTGAGAGCGAGCGTGCGCGAGGAGATGGACGAGCTGCTGACCGCCCTGGGGGTCACCGCCGTCATCGTCACCCACGACCAGGACGAGGCCATGAGCCTGGGGGACCAGATAGCCGTCATGCGGGAGGGCAGGCTCGAGCAGGCGGGCTCCCCCGCCGAGATCTACCGCCGCCCGGCCACCGAATTCGTGGCCTCCTTCGTCGGGGGCTCGAACCGCCTGGACGGCCGGGTGCGCGACGGAGTTTTAATCCTCGAGGGCGGGCGCGGGCGTCCCCCTGCCCCCGGACGCGGTCAGGACCCTCCGCGACGACGGCCGCGGCGGGGTCCGCGAGCACCCGGTGGTCGTCTACTTCCGTCCCGACGCCGCCAAGATCCGCGACCCCTCCCCGGGTCTGGTCCGCGGCCGGGTGGCCTCCTCGCGGTTCGCGGGCGGCGTCACCAGGGTGGTGCTGGCCCTGGAGTCCGGGGCCAGGCTCAAGCTGGAGCTCCCCGGCGGCGGGCAGGTCTCCCCCGGATCCCTCGCCGGGGTCAGCCTGCCCGCCGAGGACCTCATGGTCTTTCCCCGGAGGCCGCCCTCATGACCCTGGTCGCCCAGATGTCCGACCCGCACGTCTCGCCCCCGGGGGCGGCGCGGACTTATCGCAGCGGCGGCCGGCCGTCCCCCTTCGGTCCGGCCGCGGCCGGGGGGCCGGCCCGCCCGGTGGGGACGAGCGACGTCCCGGACCAGTCGGCGAAGCCGGGACGCGGGGGCTCCCCCCCGCCTCGGGCCGACGCCCCCCCGCCCGTCGACACGAACCGCCACTTTTCCGTCCTGGCCGGACACCTGGCCTCCTTCAGCCCGCGGCCCGACGCCCTGGTGGTCACCGGGGACCTGGCGGGCGACGGCGAGGCCGGGAGCTACCGGTTCGTCCGCTCGATCTTGAAAACCCTGCCCTTTCCCGTCTACCTCGTCCCCGGCAACCACGACAAGCGAGCCGAAATGACCAGTCTGTGCGCGGAGTTCTGTCCACCGGGCTGGGACGGCGACCTGGCCCCCAGACCGTTTTTATGCGGGACGAAAGACCTCGACGACCTGAGGCTCATATTTTTAGACTCGGTCAGGGAGGGCGAGCGCGGGGGCGGTCTCTCGCCCGCGGCCGGGAAGTTTTTGCGGGGGGCCCTGGCCGGGAGGCCCGGGGTCCCCGCCCTGGTCTTCGCCCACCACCCTCCCTTCATGTCCGGCCTGGAAAAAATGGACGAGCCCTTCGTCGGGGCGGGGGAGCTGGCCGGAACGCTGCGCGGGCGCCCCGGGGCGTCGCTGTGCTGCGGGCGCCTGCACCTGGGCATGTCGGCCCGCTGGGAGGGGGTCCAGTCCGTGGTCTGCCCCGCCGTCTCCCTGGACATGGAGCCCGACTTCAACCCCGGGGGAGGCGGCGCCTTCACCGCGGCCGCCCCCTCCTTCGTCCTGCACCGCCCGTCCGGGGCCGGCCTCGACAGCCACTTCCTCAGTGCGCCCGGCGGCTGGCCGCGCGACGGGCCGTTTGATTTCTAAGGCCGCGGGCCCAAAAACAGCCCCCCCGTCGTCGTCATGAAAACGCCCGGACTTAAGGGCGGGGGAGTTTTGCGGCCGGGGAGTCTTTAAATTTGCAACGCGTTCCGGCGGACTCGCGGACGGGGCGCTTGTCCGCCGCCGGGACGCCGCCCGGACGGTCGCCCGCCGGAAAATCCGGGGCGGGTAATTTTGCAATCGGGGGGGGGGGATTTTTGCAATTAGTGTTCAGGCGGACTTACGGAACCGGGAAGATGTCTTCCAGCCCCGGCGCACCCCCCGGAGACTGTCGCCGGGCGCCAAAAAACCGGCCGGGGAGCCGGGGCGGGGAATTTGCAAAGAAAGGACCGGGCTCATGGTCCGGAGCCGGCGGGCGGAACGCGCGGGCCGGGCCCGCCCCTCAGCCGTCGTAGCGGTGGTTGAGGCTGAACGGCTGGTAGATGGGCGTGTTGTAGCGCAGGGTGTGGACCACGTCCCGGTGGGGCGGGTTGAGGAAAAATCTCTTGTACTCGCGGCTGAACTGGGTGGTGCTCTGATAGCCCACCTTGACGGCGGCCTCGTTGGCGGTTATGTGGTAGAACAGCAGAAGCCTTCTGGCCTCGATGAGCCTGACGGTCTTCAGGTACTGGATGGGGCTCAGGCTGGTCACGGACTTGAAGTGCCGGTAGAAAGAGGTCAGCGGCATGTCGGCCACCCTGGCCAGGTCGCCCACCTCGATGTCCTCGTTGAACATTTCGTCCAGCCAGTTGATGGACCTGGCGATGTCGGCGTGCAGGGAGTAGGAGGCCCGGCGCAGGACCGCGCCCTGGGGGGCGGCCAGGATGTGCTCGTAAAGCCTCATTAATATTTCGGGCGACCTCAGCTGCTCGTCGGCCGGGCTGGCGGCCAGGCCGGCCAGCTCGATGAGGATCTGGATCATCCTCTCGTCGACGGCGCCGACGGCCATGCCGGAGGGGTAGGCGTTCTCGTGGTGGCAGGGGGCCGGGGGGGTGGAGGAGACCAGGCCCCTTAGGAGAGGCAGGTCCAGAATCAGCATCAGAAGCAGAAAAGTCCGTTTGGGCGGGACCGTCACGTTGGCCAGGGTGGGCATCTGGCTGCCCAGCACGACGTAGTTGCCCGGCCGCACGGTGAGGTTGTAGAGGCCCAGGTCGGACTGGCAGAAGCCGTCCAAAAAGAACAGCACCGCGGGCTTGATGACAAAGCTGACCAGATTGCTGGAGACGTCCAGGCGGCTGACGTGGAGCCGGGTCACGCCCGTGTCGAACCTCCCCGGATAGGGGGCCAGGCTGATGCTTTGACGCAGGAGGAAATGGTAGAGATCCTTGAACCTGTCCTCGTTGAGTTTGTTCGCGCTCATTATTGTCCCCGCCCGGCCCGATCCCGCTCCAAGCCGCCCAGGCGCGCCGTCGCCCCGCTGCCGGACGCGGCGGGCAAGCCGGCCGGAACGGCGGATGTCGACTATCCCCGCCCGGCCTGCGTCCGGTCAATCTTCCATAAACTCGTTCAACGCCGGTGCCAGCGGGGGCTGACGCCCCGGCATCTCAAATTAAGGCCCTAAATATATCACAGACTATTTTTCTAGACAACTGTTAAGCAAGAGCTTGTCCCCTATTTTCCATTCGCTAGTTTTTTTTGCCGTCCGGTCAAAATAAAACATAAAAAACCGCTATATAGTGGCTTTTCAAAATTCCGTAGCACCCGCGGCCACTTATAATAATTGCAAAATTGTCTAAAGCTACCAAAAAAACTTTTTTCCTCTCGTCAAAATTCGACCGCCGCCGCCTCGAGCCTCTATTTTACCGGCGCCGGCCCGTCTTTTTCAACCGGCCGACCCGGCGGCCTTTCTTCCCGCGCAGCTGCGCGGTTCGGGCCCCCCCGGACGGGAAAAAAAGCCGCCGATTGTCCCGGGCTCCCAAAATTTTTTTTACCCCCGCCCGAACGACTGCCCGAACGATGGAAAAAAATGCAAAACCGGGCCGTTTTTTCCCGACATTTCCAGGATTTATCCAACGGAACCGATCCGCGCCCCCGCGGACGGACGGCCGGTCGCCGGGGGGGGGGAAAAGGAAAAAAAACAGGCGCCGGGTCGATAAATTGGCGGACAATTCGTTAGTTTTGCCACCAAATTAAAACTCTCGGCCGGCGGCCGGCCGCGCCCCTCGGCAAAAGAAAACGATCGGCGCCATGCCCGCGCTGGCGAGGCGGGGTTTGAACCGACTGCGAAAGGCCGGTCATGACGGGAACGGACGGTCCGCGCGGGATCCGGGGCGGGATCCGGGGCGGGGTCCGGGGCGGGGTCCCGCAATCGGCCGGCCAAACGGGGAAGGCGATTCGGCCCGATATTTTTGGAAAAAAGTCAAAACGGACCGCCCTCCTCAACCGCGATAAATTTTGGAGCTTTTCTTTCCATATGTCTTCAACTTTAGACCAACGACTAGAAAAAGGGAGGCGACAGTTCCCGTTAGTTTGCGTTTCCGCAGGCGTCCCGGGGGGGCGAAGCCCGCCTTTTTGGTCAGAGCGCCAGGCCCGTCTCCAGCATGTCGACGATGAAGACGCTGTCGCTGGCCAGCTGCTCGGCCTCCAGGAGGTGGAGCTCGAGTCCCACCCAGTGGTAGGGGGCCTTCAGGCGGAAGAACTCCTTTTGCATCTCGCGCTCCGTCCGGCCGCCGAAGCTTTTCAGGAAAATGGCCACGCTGACCGGGCTCCGGGGCCTCCGGAGCCCCCTGGCCCAGTCCCCGAACAGATAGGCCCGGACCACCGGGAATTCCTGGCGGGCCTTGGCGACGAAATGCCCGGCCGCCCCGACGACCATGTCGGCCGTCTTGGCCCAGAGAAAAGTGTCGTCAGCGGACAAGTTCGCGCCCATGCCGCCGTCTCCTTCCGTTTTGGGTAAATTGTCAACGTCCGTCAAGACTGCCGGTAATGTTTGGAAAATTCTGGGGTCCGTGGGAACCGCCGCCGCCGGCCGCAAAAGGGCTGTCTCAAAAATAAGCCATAAATATGTCAGCCGCGCGACCAGGGAGGCGATGTTCATCATAACCTTAATTATACCAAATTTTTCTTCTCCCGCCAACATTTTTTTTGACAAGCAAACCGTCGTTCCAAACGTCCGCTTTTTATTTGGGTTTATTAGACATGTCGCTAATTTTCTTTTAAAAAAACACCTATTTTCAAGCCCCTGACGAAATAAATTTATTTTTTGCGGCCGAGACGAGCGGAAGGGACATCAGGACGCGGCCGACCTGGCCTCGACATGCGCAAATTTGCCGGAAAATGGCCGACGCTTTTCTCTCAGAGGGCAAGCCTGCGGAAATTTTGACGTTTTCGGCGAGGATCCGGCTTTCCGCCGGAGCCGCGGGGTCGGCGACCAAAGCCCCGGACCTTCTTTTAACGTTTATTTTACGGGGCCCGCTCATTTTATTTTACACGGGGGACGTACACTTCACGGGTATCAGACATGACTCTCAAGGACGCGGAAAACGGCGTCCCCTTATTTTTCGGGGGCTTGGACAGTGGCTTCGATTGAATTTCGCGGGGTGGTCAAAGTATATGACAAAAAGAACCTGGTCATCGACGATTTGAACCTCCTGATAGAGGACGGCTCGTTCACGGTCCTGGTGGGGCCGTCGGGCTGCGGCAAGACGACGGCCCTGAGGATCATCGCGGGCCTCGAGGAGGTGACCAAAGGCAGCGTCCTCATCGGCGACGAGGACGTCACCAAAAAGGAGCCCGGGGACAGGGACGTGGCCATGGTCTTCCAGAACTACGCCATCTACCCCCACATGACGGTCAAGGAAAACATCGAGTTCGGCCTGGTCAACGCCAAGGTGCCCAAGGCGGAGCGGGAGGTCGTCGTCGCCGCGGTCTTAAAGCAGGTGGGCCTCGAGCGCCACGTCGACGAGAAGCCCTCCAAGCTCTCCGGCGGGCAGCGCCAGAGGGTGGCCCTGGCCCGGGCGATCTCGAAGAAGCCCCGGGTCTTTCTGATGGACGAGCCCCTCTCCAACCTGGACGCCAAGCTGCGCAACCAGATGCGCCGGGAGCTCGTCGAGCTGCACAACAAGCTGAAAACAACCTTCGTTTTCGTCACCCACGACCAGATCGAGGCCATGACCATGGGCGACTGCATCGTCATCATGTGCGACGGCCGCATCCGCCAGAAAGGCGCCCCCCAGCGCGTCTACAACGACCCCGACAACGTCTTCGTGGCCAGGTTCATCGGCGACCCCGGCATGAACGTCTATCCCATGGAGGGCGGGGGTTTCTTCGGCTTCCGGCCCCGGAAGGTCGGCTTCGCCGGCTCCGGGGACAACGGCGCCGGGGTCGACGCCTCGGGGGACGACGGGCCGGCTGACAACGCCTCCGGGGACGACGCGGTCTCCTGGCCCGGACGGGTGGCCGCCAAGGAGATCCTGGGCTCCGAGGTCCTCTACTGCGTCAAGACCAAACTCGGCGACGTCATGCTGAAAACCTCGTCGGCCGGGCGCGGCATGGACGACCTGGCGACCGTCAGCGTGCCCCGGAAAAATCTCGTCTTTTTTGACCAAAACGAGGACAGGGTGCGCGACGAGAACGAGATCAGGCGGCTGGCCGGGGGGCGTCTGGGCGCATGAGATTCTTTCGTTCCCACGCCGCCCTGCTGTTTTTGCTGCCGGCCCTGGCCGGGATACTAATTTTTATAATATATCCCATAGCATACAGTTTCCACATCAGTTTTTTTGACTGGGACATGATCAGCGGCAAAAAGACTTTCGTGGGTTTCGGCCGCTACGAGCATCTGCTGGGGGACCCCAAGTTTATCCAGGTCATCGTCAACACGGTCGTCTACATGTTCTCCATGGTCGCGGTCACGGTCGCGCTGGCCCTCTTTCTGGCCGCCTGGCTCAACAAGTCCAGTCTAGTCCACAACCTGGCCCAGACGGCCATCTTCACCCCGCACATCGTCTCCACCATCTCGGTGGTCCTCCTGTGGATGTGGGTGATGAACCCCGACATAGGCCTCCTGAACTACGTGATGGAAAAAATGGGCGTCGACAGGCTCCTGGCCCTGTTCGGCATCAAAAAAATGATGTGGCTGGAGAGCCGGACCACCGCCCTGTTCTCCTTCATCGTCATCGGCGTCTGGAAGACCCTGGGCTACAACACCCTGGTCCTTTTGGCGGGCATGCAGAGCATCCCCGGGCAGATTTACGAGGGGGCGGCCCTGGACAAGGCCTCGAGCCTGAGGAAATTTTACAAGATCACCGTGCCGCTGCTGTCGCCGTCCTTGTTTTTTCTGCTCATCGTCAACGTCACCAGCTCCTTCCAGACCTTCGAGTCGGTGAACGTCATCTCCAAGGGGGGCCCGCTAAACTCCACCAACATGATGGTCCACTGGATCTATCAGACCGGCTTCGAGTTCTACCGCATCAGCGACTCCTCGGTGGGGAGCGTCCTTTTGCTTTTAATCATCGGTCTGGCCACCTACTCCAACTTCAGACTTTTGTCCAACAAAGTCCATTATCAATAAGACAAAGTCCCCGTTCGACAAATCGACGTCCGTCGGGACCCAAAAATAAAGCAATTTCGACGACGTCATGTCCGTCGTCATCGTCGTCATCGTCGTCCTCGTCGTCATCGTCGTCATCGTCGTCGTCATCGTCGTCGTCATCGTCATCGTCGTCATCGTCAACCACGGGAGCGGCCCGCATGAACAATCATAAATTCGCCCTTGCCCGGCGCGGCCTGGAGATGCTGGGGCTCATGGCCCTGGCCTGCGTCTTCGTCTTCCCCTTCTTCTGGATCGTCTCCACCTCCTTCAAGACCCTGATGGAGACGGCCCGGTACCCGCCGTCGCTTTTGCCGGAGAATTTCAACCCGATAAATTACGCCGCGGCCTTCGCCTCCAACAATTTCCCCCGGGCGGGCCTCAACAGTTTGTTTATCGTCCTGGCCATCCTGGTTCTGCAGATGGCGGTCATCCTGCCGGCCTCCTACGCCCTGGCCTTCAAAAAGTCCAGGCTGGAAAAACCCCTGTTCGCCCTGATATTAATCGGCCTGATGGTCCCCGACCAGGTGACCTTTCTGCCGGTCTATCTCTTGTTTTCCAAACTAAAGCTCATCAACACCTACGTCCCCCTGATCGTCCCCTTCGCCGCCTCGGCCTTCGGGATCTTCATGGTCACCCAGAGTTTCAGGCAGATCCCCAAGGACGTCATCGAGGCCGCCAAGCTGGACAAATCAAGCTCTTTGAAGACCATCTGGAAAATTCTGCTCCCCTCCATCCGGCCGACCATCATCTGCTTCGCCCTGTTTTCCTGCATAACCCACTGGAACGACTATTTCTGGCCCTTCGCCATGACCAACCAGGAGTCCCTGCGCACTCTGCCCATGGCCGTGGCCAAGCTCTCCTCGGTCGACTCCGTCAAGCAGTGGCACGTCATCATGGCCGGCAACACCATGCTGATCCTGCCCCTGCTGCTGGTCTACCTGCCGTGCAGCAAGTGGATCAAGCGAGCCTTCGCCTACAACGGAGTCAAGTAGGCTCCCGGACCTTTCGGGAGAAAATATAGACGCGGTCTTCCCGCTATTTTCTTGCTCGAACGACTTTTTTGCCCGAACGACCCGGCTGCCACCATCTTTATTACAAATTTTTACTTTTATTCATTTATTCATTTATTTTATAATTATATTTATTTTTCTATATTTTACTTTTCTTATTTTTAGCAAATATTCTCTTCCGCCTACTTTTCAACATATTTTTCTTTCGCTTGCTCCCATGCGTCAAACTTCTTCGTTTTGGAGGATGATTTTAGCCATGAAAAAATTAGTTTGTTCCCTCGGGCTCCTGGTCGCCTGCCTCCTCTTTTTCGCCGCCTGCGACAACTCCCGGGATCCCGCGCCGGCGGCGGGCTCGACCGGCTCGACGACGACGCCCGCCGCCCCGGCGGCCTCGCCTTCCGCCGCGACCCCGGCGGCCGGCGCGGCCCGGCCCTTCGAGATCACCTTCTGGACGGCCCTGACCGGCAAGAACGCCGAGGCCCTGCAGGAGCTGGTGGACAAGTACAACTCGTCCCAGGACAAGATCCGCGTCCAGGCCGTCTCCCAGGGCAACTATTGGGAGAACGGCACCAAGCTCCAGGCGGCCCTAGTCTCCGACACCTACCCGGTCATGACCATGCTGGAGGTCTCCCAGGTGGGCGAGTTCGGGCTCAGGGGCGCCCTGGCCGACCTGGCCCCCTATTTCACGGCGGTCGAGAGGGCCCGCTTCGTCGACGGTCTGGTCAAACAGGGCGTCATGGACGGCAAGTTCGTGGCCGTCCCCTACAACAGAAGCACCCCGATCCTTTTTTATAACAAGGACATGCTCAGGGCGGCCGGGCTCGACGAGAGCGGCCCCAAGACCTGGGACGAGCTCAGGTCATTCTCGCAAAAGATCAGCGACCCCCCGCGAAACATTTACGGCTTCGAGTGCCCCGTCGACATCTGGTTCATCCAGGCGGGCATCTTCCAGCAGAACGGCTCCGTCTTCACCTCCGACATGAGGCGGACGGCCTTCCAGCTCGAGGCCGGGGTCAAATTGGTCGCCTTCTGGCAGGACATGGTCAAGGAGGGCTCCATGAAGGCGCCCCTGGGCCAGGACTACAACTCCTGGGACGTCGCCATGGACGACCTGGTGACCCAGAAAGTGGCCATGATATTCTCCTCCACGGCCGACCTGACCGGTCTGATCGAGGCGACCGACGGTCATTTCGCCCTGGCCGCGGCCTTTCTGCCCGCGGGCGAGAAGCGCGCCTCCCCCACCGGCGGGGCCTTCCTGACCGTCTTCGACAAGTCCTCGGACGAGCAGAAGGCGGCCGCGGTCGACTTCATTAAATTTTTGACCAGGGCCGACAACGACGCCCAGTTCAGCAAGGCGACGGGCTATCTGCCCGTGGTCAAGGACGCCCTGGACGAGCCGGTTTTAAAGGAGCTCTACGCCAGGCACCCCCAGTACCAGGTGGCCTACGACCAGCTCCAATACACCCAGGACATCCCCCCGATCGTCGGTTTTCGGGAAATGTCCATCATCATCCAGGAGGAGCTGAAGGCCGCCATGGTCGACACCTCCGTCACGCCGCGGCAGGCGCTGGACAACGCCGCCCGGCAGGTGCAGAATCTCATCAAGTAAACCGGGCCCGGCGGGGGGCCCCCGCCCCCGCTTTTCCCGCCCGGCCGCCCGGTCCCCAGGTCCGGCGGCCGGGCGCCTCATGACTCCGAGGTGCCTGATTGAACCACAAACTTGTCGTCCTGTCCTTCGACTCCCTCCAGTCCGGCGACTTGGAGACGCTCCTGGGCATGCCCAATTTCCGAAAGCTTTCGGGCAGGCTCGCCGTCGTCAAAGCCAACCGGGAAATCTACCCGACCCTCACCTACCCGGTCCACTCGACGGTGCTGACCGGGGTCCACCCCGACAGGCACGGCCTCTTCCACAACCAAAAGCCGTCCTTCAACCCCGCCAAACCCGACTGGAGCCTCCTGGGCGCCGAATGGTACTTTCAAAAGACCGACGTCCGGGTCCCCACCCTGCTGGACGCCGCCCTGGCCAAAGGTCTCTCCGTCGCCTCGATCCTCTGGCCCTCGACGGCCGGGGACTTTCGCTACCATAACATCCCCCAGATCTGGCCGGCCCGGGACGGCGAGCGGGATCTCCTGGAGCTCTACCTGTCGGTGACGCCCGGGGCCATGGTGGACGGGTATCTCCGGGACTTTTTGCGTGCCGACCCCCTCGCGGACCCCCGCGGGGTCATGGACCACGGCGCCAGGACAGGCCCCGAAGTCCTGGCCGGGCTCGACCCCGACGTCTTTTTCGGCTACGCCTTCCATCTCGACCATCTGCGGCACGTCGAGGGCGTCCGCAGCCGGCTGGTCCCTGAGTGCCTGAAATTTCTGGACATGATCTTCGGGGCCTTCGTCGACGCCGCCGACCGTCTCCGCGGCAGGGACCGGACCAACTTCGTCGTCTTCGGCGACCACGGGCAGATCGACGTGGAAAACGCCTTCTATTTGAACACAATTTTTAGGGACAAGGGGCTGATCAAAACCGGCCCCGACAACCGGGTCCTCGACTACGAGGCCTACAGCTTCTCCTCCGGCTTCTCCACCCAGATCAACCCCAAAAACCCCGGCGACCGGGACTCCAGGGAAAAAGTCGGCCGGATTTTAAGCGGGATTCAGCGGGAATACCCGCTGCTCGTCGAGAGAATTTACACCAAGGAGGAGGCGGAAAAAGAGGAGCGGCTGGCGGGAGATTTTTGGTTCGTCCTGGAGGGGACGGAGGGGACGGTCTTCATGAACGAGTTTTCCGAACCCCCGGTCGTCCCCAGGTCGTCGCCGGACTTCCGGGCCCTTTTAGGCAACCACGGCCACCACCCCGACAAGGGCGAGAAGCCGCCGCTCATAGCCTTCGGCCCCGGCGTCAGGGAGGGCGCCGTCGTCGAGCGGGGCCGCGTAATCGACATCTGCCCCACCCTGGCCGCCCTGGCCGGCCTGGACTTTCCCCAGGCGGAGGGGGACGTCCTGCCCATCCTCAGGGACTAGGCCGAAAGACCCCGGGCCGGGGGACGGGACGGTCCCCCCGGCGGACTCCAAATCCTGGACAGGCCCGTATGAAAATGTTAGGATACGTCTTACATAATATGTCGTGTTCCCGCTTATGTCACAGCCTCCCCAAAAAACCAACAGACGGCGGACATAAGAAAGCGCGTCGGCCCCGAACGAAGGGCCGGAATCACAATTTTGGATAGGATAGGAGAGAAGAAGGATAATCAAGAACGGCGGGCCGCCGGACGACCGGCGCTCACCAGCGCCGACCCAGGGCCAGGCCCCCGGCCACGGCCAGCAGGCAGGGGGCGAAGTTCAGGAGGACGTTCAGGCAGGCCAGGGGGACGTTTTTCTCCCAGATCAACACCGTCTCGATGCCGAAGGCCGACATGGTGCTGAAGCCCCCCAGGAATCCGGTGACCACAAAAAGCCTCAGCCTGGGCGGGACGCCGAGGCCCCCGAACTCCAGGCCGAAGACCAGGCCGACGAGAAAGGAGGCCAGGATGTTGACGATCAGGGTGCTGGCCGGGAAGACCTGGTTGGGGACGCGGCACAGCAGGTTGACCAGATGCCTCAGACAGCTGCCCGCGAGCCCGCCCAGTCCGACCGCCAGAAACTCCACCTGACCGCCTCCGCTTGAACATCCGCCCGCTTCGACAAAAAGACGCCGGCCTAAAAACGAGCCGGCCGGGGAGGGAGGACGCTAAAAACAAAAATCATTGAAACCAGACAAAAAGTGACAGGACCGATTATTGAATTTTAGACCTCGAAATTGATTTTAGCAAGGGAGAAGCCGGCTTAAAAGTCTCCTCATGCCGATTGTCGGCGTTTTCTCCCCCCGCCGGCCGGCCCCGGACCCCTGGTCGGCCAAATCAATTTGACCAAGTTTGAATATTTTACGCCCGAAAGAATACTTGCGGCCACTTTTCAAGCAGTCCGACCAGTCCGACCAATCCGACCGACGCCCCGCGGCGTGGCGGCCGGTTTTTCCCCTCCGCCGGGACGCGTCCCCGGCGGCCTTCAATCCGCCTTCGGACGGCTCCGGAGGACCAGGCGGCGACCATGGGCAAAGTTTTCATCACCGGCGGCAGCGGCGCCCTGGGGCGGGCCCTGGTCAGAAAGTTCGCCGAGCGGGGCTGGGGGACGGCCTTCGGCTACCTGTCGAACGAGGGGGCGGCCCTGGAGCTGGCGGCCGAAACCGGGGCCGCGGCCTACCGGGCCGACCTGGAGGACCGGGACTCGACGGAAAAAATGGCCGCCAAACTCGAGGACGAGTTCGGAGCGCCGGACGCCCTGGTCAACAACGCGGGCCGCAGCTCGGTCATGCCCTTCGCCCTCCTGGAGACCTCCGACTGGGAGGAGGCCATGAGGGCCAACATGCGGACCATGTTCCACGCCACCCACGCCCTGGTCCGAGGCATGGTCAGAAGAAAAAGCGGCTCCGTGGTCAACCTGGGCTCCATCGCCGGGGAGAGGCTTCTGGCCGTCCCGGTGACCTACGCCGCCAGCAAGAGCGCCGTCCGGGGCTTCACCTTGTCCCTGGCCCGGGAGCTGGCCCGCCACTCCGTCCGGGTCAACGCCGTGGTCCCGGGTCTTTTGGAGGCCGGGGTCTCGTCGCTGGTCCCCCAGGCCGAGAAGCAGGAGTACCTGCGCTACTGCCTGGCCGGACGCCCGGGCCGCTGCGAGGAGGTGGCCGAGGTGGTCGAGTTTCTGGCGGGGGAGCGCTCGTCGTTCGTCAACGCCCAGCTCATCCATGTCGACGGGGGGATCTGACCGTGCGCTGGCAGCTGGTCGACCGCCTGCTGAATTTTTCGGCCTGGGGACACCTGGTCGCCCTCAAGCTGGGGACTTTTGAGGAGCAAAACCTCATGGCCCGCTTCGGGGGCCCGCCCAGAGTCCCGGCCCTCCTGGTCCTCGAGAGCGCCTTCCAGGCCGCCCGCTGGCTGGCCGAGGGCAGCAGCGACTTCGAGCTGACCTTCAGCCCCGGGGAGGCCCGCCCTTTCGAGGCGGACCGCCTCGGCGGCTTCGGCCCGGGGAACGGACCGGACGGCGGGCCCCTCCGTCCCGACCTGGGCCTGGCCCCCTCCGAGGGGGTCGTCTGGCTGCTCAGGGTCGAGCGCCGCCAAAAGGACCGGGTCGACATTCTCGCCTTCTCCCGCCTGCTCGCCCCGGGGGACAGCCCCGGGGAGCTCGACCTGAGGATCAGGGAATACCATCTGCCGAATCCCGGCCAGGACCGGGTCCCGCCGACCGCGGACGAGGCGGAGGCGGCCCCCCCGCCCCCGGCGCTCGTTATTAGAAAAAGCCGGGCCCTCTACTTTCCCATGCTCCTGACGGGCTCCCTGGTCCCCCTGGCCGACCTGGACGTCCCGGCCCGGCGGCGGACGCTGTGGAACGAGCTCTCGGGCCAGCCCCCCGGACCCGGCCGAGAAACATCATGACGGAGACGCCCTTGACTGGGACGACGGAAGACGCGGGCGGCGGGCCGAAAAGCGCCCCGGGCGCCTGGGAGCGGGCCCGGGCGGACTACCTGGCCTGGCTGGCGGGCGGGGCGAGGGGCAGGCTGCATCTGACGGAGGACGGCGGCGTCGACGTCTGCTCCGTCGTCACGGGCCGGGGGCTGGACAGGCTGAAGTCCTACTGGCGGCGCCTCTGCCTGGCCCTCTGCATCAACCTGGGCCTCGGGGAATCCTGGAAGGTCTTCTGGGGCAGGCGGGCGGGCATGACCATCGGGAAAAACGTCCACGTCTCCCACGGGGCCCGCTTCGACTGGCTGGCCCCCTGGCTGGTCACCCTGGAGGACGGCTGCGCGGTCGGCTACGAGGCCGTGGTCTGCGCCCACCTCTACTACCAGGGAAAGCTGGTCGCCAGAAAGATCGTCGTCAGCCGGGACGCCGTGGTGGGCGTGAGGGCCGTGGTCGCCGCCTCCCTGGGGCCCGGCTCGGTCCTCTACCCGGGCAGCGTCCTCCTGAGCGACGCCCCGGCCTCCCGGAGCCTGGCGGGCGTGCCGGCCGGCGTCGTCGACTAGGGGCGGCCATCCCACCCATGCCCGCCCATGGCCGGGGGCGAATTTGAGCGCCTTAATCTGGAAAAAACTGCTCATGACCGCCAAGATCTGGGGCAGGTCCATGATCCAGGCCAACGTCATGGTCAACTACGACTGCGACTGCCGCTGCCGCATCTGCGACTACTGGCGGGAGCCGTACGCCGCGAGGCCCCGGATGACCCGGGAGGTCGGGCTGGTCCTGGCCGCGAAGCTCAAAAAAGTCGCCCCGCTGGCCCTGTGCCTGGTGGGGGGCGAGCCGCTTTTAAACCCCGACTTGCTGGACATAGCCGGCCCCCTGGCCAGGGCCCATTTTCTGGACCTGGTCACCAACGGCCGGCTGGTGACCCGGGAGACGGCCCGGGATCTCTTTCGGGCGGGGTTTAGCGAGATCGGCGTCTCCCTGGACTACGCCGACGCCCGGGAGCACGACGCCCAGAGGGGCCTCGAGGGCCTGTTCGACAAAGCCGCGGCCGCCCTTGAGAACCTGATGTCCGCGCGCCTGAGACCGG
The DNA here is from genome assembly GCA_031264015.1 of Deltaproteobacteria bacterium. Taxonomy (GTDB): domain Bacteria; phylum Desulfobacterota; class Desulfarculia; order Adiutricales; family Adiutricaceae; genus JAIRNQ01. The sequence continues at coordinate 21,957 of JAISET010000031.1, forward strand.
CCCAGCGGGTGCGCCTGACGACCGTGGTCATGGATGACAACCTCGACCACATAGAGCCTTTGAGCGTCCTGGCGGGCAGGCTGGGCGTCAAACACAACCTGACCCTCTGCGTCCGCGGGCGCGGGCAGGCCAGAGGACCCGCCGACCTCGAGAGGACGGTCGCGAGGATCAAGGAGATCCAGAGCCGGCGCCCGGAGCTTTTAATCCTCCCCGGATTTTTGGAGGGGTTCGCGGGCCGGGGCCGGGGAAACTGCAAAAACGGCCTCAACCTGGCGGCCTTCGACTCCGAGGGCAGAATCCTGCGCTGCCTGGACCGACAGGAGGAGCCCGCGGGGAGCGTCATGGACGAGAGCGTCGACGTTCTTTTCAAAAAGCTCCGGGAGAAAAGCGACCCGGATCCCTGCGACGAGTGCTGGACCAGCTGCCGGGGCGTAGTGGAGCCCCTGCTTTACGGACCGGGCCGGCTGAAAAACATTTTCTATTACATGAGGGCCACCAGGGCGGAGCCGCTGGCCGGGGACCGCCGCCCCGACGAAGTATTGGAGCGGGGCGCCGTCGAGTAAAGAAGATTCGAGCGAACAATATTTAAGCGAAGCGCCATGGGGAAAATCACTTCAATTTTCGACCGCCAGGCAAACGCCGGTCAGACAAACGCCGGCGACAGCGCCGGCGACAGCGCCGACGACAGACGACAACGACAAAAGACAACGACAAAAGACAACAAACGACGAAAGAGGCTCGAATAATGATCAGGCTGACCGGGACCGAGGGGCGTCTGCTAAACGTGCTGCTCTTTCTTTTCTTCGCCTGGGGGCTGGTCCTGGCCCTGCCGGGGAGAGTCGCCGGGGGGATGGGGCCCCTGGACGTCTCCATGACCGCCCAGAACGTCGTCTTCTGCCTGGTCGTCTTGTTTCGCCGCGCCGACAGCGAGACCTCGCCGTCCGTCGCCGGCCAGTTTTTCGCCCTGGCGGCCTTCCTCTCCGGGCTGGCCTTCATCGTCCCCCCGGACTCCGGCCCGGCGGGCGGCCTGGCCCGGGCGGGCCTGGTCGTCGTCGTCTCGGCCAACCTCCTGGCCGCGGCCGCCATGCTCAACCTGGGGCGCGACTTCGGGATCCTGATCGGCCGCAGGAAACTGAAGACGGGCGGGCTCTACGCCGTGGTCAGGCACCCCATGTACCTCTCCGACATCCTGCTGCGCCTGGGCTTCGCCATGGCCAGGCCGGGGGCGGCCGTCGCGGCCCTGGCGGTCTTGTCCGTCGGCCTCTACGGACTCAGGGCCGGGCACGAGGAAAAATTTTTAAGCGAGAAGGAGGACTACGTCGAGTACCAAAAGAAAGTCCCCTGGAAATTCATTCCGGGGGTCTATTGACCTCCGCCCGGACCGGGCCGGGCGGACTTTCGGCCCCGGCGGGACGGGGGGTCGGTTTTGCCGGACGGGAGACGACATGAAGTATAAGCGGGAGTTTTTGGCCGAGTTCGGGGGGACCGCCCTGATGGTCTTTTTCGGGGTCGGCTCCGTGCAGGCGGCGACCCTGGCCGGGGCCCAGGCGGGGATCTGGCAGGTGGCCGTGGTCTGGGGGGTGGCGGTGGCCCTGGCCATCTACGCCTTCGGCATGGGCTCGGGGGCCCACATCAACCCGGCCGTCACCATCGCCATGGCCTGCCTGCGGGGCTTTTCCTGGAGGAAGGTGCCGGTCTATCTGCTGGCCCAGTTTCTGGGGGCCGTCGCCGCGGCGGCTTTCTTGTATCTCCAGTTCCGGGGGGCCATCCTGCACTTCGAGGCGGCGCGCGGATTAGTCCGGGGCGCCCCGGGCAGCGAGCTGGCGGCCATGGTCTTCGGGGAATATTTTCCGCACCCGGGCGTCCGGAACGCCCTGGGCTGGGCACCCGGCGTGGTCAGCGAGCCCCTGGCCATGCTGGCCGAGTTTGTCGGGACCGGCATCCTGGCGGCCATGGTCTTCGCGCTGACGGACCGGCACAACAAGGGCGGCGCCGGGCCGCGTCTGACCCCGGCCCTCATCGGTCTGACCGTCGCGGCCGTCATCTCCATACTCGCCCCCGTCACCCAGGCGGGCCTCAACCCGGCCAGGGACTTCGGGCCCCGGGTGGTGGCCTTTCTGGCGGGCTGGGGGGCCGTGGCCATCCCCGGCCCCTCCGGCGGCTTCTTCACCGTCTACATCCTCTCCCCGTGCCTGGGCGCCATAGCGGGGGGCTTTCTTTACGGCGTCATGACCCGCTACGACCTGCGGACGGAAAACGAGGAGGAGGAAATTATGAGCGGAGGATCCGCGGCCCCCAGGGTCATCATCGTAGGGGGTTTCCTGGGCGCCGGAAAAAGCACCCTGCTCCGAGCCGCGAGAACGCTGCTCGAGGCCGGGGGACACCGGGTCGGCGTCGTCACCAACGACCAGGCGCCGGGCCTGGTGGACACCGAGTTCCTGGCGGGCGGGGGGCCCGGGGTCGAGGAGGTGGCGGGCAGCTGCTTCTGCTGCGACTTCCCGGCCTTCGAGGGGGCCCTGGCCCGCCTCGCCTCCCGGGGGGCCGACGTCATACTCGCCGAGCCCGTGGGCAGCTGCGCGGATCTGAGCGCCACCGTCATGCAGCCCTTGAAGGAGCTCCACCGGGCCGACTTCAAACCAGCCCCCCTCACGGTGCTCCTGGACCCCGGGAGGGCGGGCGAGATCCTGGGCCGGAAGCCCGCCACCCTGCACCCCGACGCCTTCTACATCCTGGGGCGCCAGCTGGAGGAGGCGGACAGAATTCTGCTGACCAAGACGGACCTCCTGGCCCCCGGCGCCAGGGAGGACCTGGAGAAAGAGCTGGCCGCGGCCTTCCCCGAGGCCCTGGTCTCGAGCCTCTCCGCCAAGTCCGGCGACGGGGTCAAGCTCTGGCTGGACGACCAGCTGGCCGCCTCGGGCGGGGCCGGCCGGAAGCTCGTCGCGGTCGACTACGAGCGCTACGCCAACGGCGAGGCGGTCCTGGGCTGGGTCAACCTGAAGGCCTCCCCGCCGTTTGCCGCCAGGGGCGACGCCAAGACGCTGGCCTTGTTCCTCGGGAAACTCGACGACGCCCTGAAGGGCGTCCGCATCGGCCACGTCAAGGTCCTCTGGCCCTCCCCCGGTGGCCTGTTCATGGGCAGTCTGACCGGCGGCGACAAGGACCCCGTCGTCACCGCCCCGGAGCCCGACGACAACCGCCGGGGGCCCGTCCTGGTCAACGCCAGGGTCGAGTGCCCGCCCTCCCGCCTGGAGGGCCTGATCAGAACCGCCCTGGCGGAAACCCTGTCCGAGAACCAGGAGGGCCTGGCCGTCAGCGAGGTCCACAGCCTGGTCCCCGGCTACCCCAAGCCCACCCACCGCTACCTGAAAGTCGCGGCGGGATGAGCGGGCTCGAACGGAAGCCGGAGGCGGGCCGGACGCGAGCCCGACGCAAACCGAACGTGATCCGGACAGGCCCGAAGTAATCTGGTCAAGTTGGTATTCTCACAACCTGTCTTGCGAAAGGTCAGTTATAATCAGCCTTATTGCCGACGACGGTGTTCCGGCCGACGTCGGCCTTATTCGGCGGCCGCCATTTTTCAAAATTGCCGAAATTGCGGATATTCTCTGAATTGTCGAAATTGTCGCCTGGTTCTTTGTTAATTGGTTTGTTTGTTGGTTGGTTTGTTGGTTGGTTGGTTTGTTGGTTGGTTGTTTATTTCCAAGCAGTTGATTTGTTGATTATTTAATTATTTGGCTTATTTAAATTCACTCGTCGCGGGATCGTCATTCATGCGCTATCTCCTCCTAGACTGCATCACCAAATGGGTTCCCGGGGTCGAGGCCGAGGGCCTGAAAAACGTCTCCCTCTCCGAGGACTTTTTCGAGGACCATTTCCCCCTGAAGCCGATCATGCCCGGCACCCTGATCGTCGAGGGCATGGCCCAGCTGGCCGGGCTTCTCCTGGAGGAGACGATGCTCCGAAAGGGCGTCAAGATCAAGGCCCTGATGAGCGCCGTCCAGCGCGCCAAGTTCCGCAGGCCCGTCTACCCCGGCGCGCAGATCCGCTACCGCTGCCTGGCGGGACAGCTCAACGAGCTGGGCGGCAACTCCAAAGGGGAGGCCGCGGTCGACCGGGTCAGGGTGGCCGAGGCCGAGCTGCTCTTCACCTTCCACGAGATGGGCGCCCCCGAGCAGGAGACCCGCCGGGAGGCCGTCCTGTCGACTTGGCTGCGAAATGTCCGGACCTCCTGAAGGCTGGGGGGCGCCCGCGGCCGGACCGCCGGACGGCGCGGGCCGCGTCGCCCTCCTGGGGGCCGGGCTCTGCTGCCCCCTGGGGAGCCTGGGGGAGACGATCGAAGCCCTCCGGGCCGGCCGAAGAGTCGCCGGGGTCCGGGGCGGGGCTTTCAACGGCGAGCCCGGGGACCCGGGCGCGCCGGGCCTCCGGGAAGACCCCGCCGGCCGCGGACGCCCGACGGCCCGGGCCTTCCCCAGGGAGCTGCCGGAGTCGCCCAAGTTTCGCAGGATGCGCAAGTACATGTCCGGCCAGTCGCTTCTGGCCGCGGTGGCGTCCAGGGCGGCCCTGGAGGCGGCGGACATCGGCAGGCTCGGCTTTCCCATGGAGAGGGTCGGGCTCTTCGCCGGGGTGGGTCTGGCCAGCGTGGACCACCTGGCCGGGGCGGAGATACTGTCGGCCTCCCTGGACGCCGGCGGGGCCTTCGACCCGGAGCGCTTCTCGGCCGGCGGCCTCGGCTCCCTGAACCCCCTGTGGGCCTTCGAGTCCCTGGCCAACATGCCCGCCTGCATAGTCTCGGTCCTGGAGGGCGTCAAGGGCGAGAGCGCCGTCTACGCCCCCCACGAGGACGCGGGCATGCAGGCCTTGTGCGAGGCGGCGGAGGCCCTGGACTTTGGTCTGGTCGACCTGGCCCTGGTCCTGGCCACGGACAGCCCCCACGCCCCCTCCAACCTCGCCGAGCTGACCCTGCTGGGACACCTGGGCGACGACGACGTGGCCTCCGAGGCGGCGGCGGCCCTGGTGCTCGCCCGCCCGGGGGACGCCGGGGACAAGTCCGCGCCGATCCTGGGGAATTTTCAGACGAGCCGGGTGGCGGGCCCGGCCGGCGGCGACCCCCTGGCCCCGCTTTTGGGCAGGACCATGACGGCGGCCCCGCTGATCCTGGTCGTCCTCTCGGCCCTCTGCCCCGGCCTGGGCCTCCCCCGGACGATCACCGGGTCCCTGGGCCGCCGCCTGAGCTTCGAGGCGCCCGGGTGAGGCGGGTGGCGGTCACGGGGCTGGGGGTGGTCTCCCCCATGGGCGCGGGGAGGGAGACGTTTTTCCGGGGCCTGCGGGAGGGCAGAAGCGGGCTCGGGCCGATCCGCCGCTTCAACGCCGGGGGGCTCGCGGCCACTCGCGCGGGCGAGGTCCCGGGGCTGGAGGAGCTCAAGGGCCGGCTGGTCGAAACCCGCGGGCACCTGCCGCCCGTAGGGGGGTCGACCTTGCGGGAGACTCTGGACCGGGACGCCAAGATCGCCTTCGCCCTGGCCGCGGCGGACGAGGCCATGGAGGACGGCGGGGTCCTGTCGCTGGGCGCGGGGACGCTCCTGCACCTGGGGGCCAGTCTGGAGACGTTCTCTTTGGGCTCCGTGGGGCCGGTCAAGGGGAAAAGTCTGCCGGAGATCGAGAGGCTGATGACCCGGGCGTCTTTGCGGACCCCCCTGGACCGGGCCTGCGCGCTGATAGAATTGAAACATGGCCGGGCGGGGCTCAGCCTGACCAACTGCTCCGCCTGCGCGGCCGGCCTCCAGGCCCTGGGCCAGGCGTTTAGGGCCGTGGCCCGCGGCGGGTTCGAGAGGGCCCTGGCCGGGGCCTTCGACTCGCTGATCAACCCCCTGGGGGTGGGGGGCTTCCAGCTCCTGGGCGCCCTGGCCCCGGACGAACCGGAGCCCGGCCCGCCCCTTTGCCGACCCTTCGACAAGGACCGCCGGGGGCTGGTCATGGGCGAGGGGGCGGCGGTCATGGTCCTGGAGCCCCTGGACAAGGCCCTGGCGGAGGGACGCAAAATATACGGCGAGATACTCGGCTACGGGGCCAGCCTGGACGCCGCCTCGCTCTCCGCCCCGGACCCGGCCGGCTCGGGGGCCTACAGGTCGATGGAGGCGGCTTTAAGACAGGCGGGCCTGAGGCCCGAGGAGGTGGGTCATTTAAGCGCCCACGGCACGGGGACGCTCTTAAACGACCCGGCGGAGGCCGCGGCCGTCAGACGGCTCTTCCCCAACTGGCAGAAGATGCCCGCGGCCGCCGTCAAGTCCATGACCGGACACGCCATCGCCGCCGCCGGGGCCCTGGAGGCCGCCGCCTGCCTGATGACCCTGGGGGAGCGTCTCGTCCCCCCCAACATCGGCCTCCGAAACGTCGGGGCCGGCTGCGAGCTGGACCACGTCACGGGCGAGGCCAGGAAGTTCGAGGGGAATATCGTCGCCACCAACTCCTTCGGCTTCGGGGGCCAGAACGCCACCATGATTTTTCGAGGCTTGGGCTAGGCGGGCGGGACCGCCGCGCCGCTTCCTGCCGGCGGGCGGGCCGGGTCCTTTTTGTTCGCCGCCCCCGCCCGACGACGCCAACCATGTCTTAGCGGCGGCGGCAACGGCAGCAGCAGCAGCAGCAGCAGCAGCAGTAACAGGAGGATGACGGATGCCCACCGAGCGTCCCATAGCGGTGGTGGCCGGCGGCGCGGGGGCCCTGGGCCGGGCCGTCGTCAAAAACCTGGCCGCGAAGGGCTTCAAGGTCTTCTGCGGCTACCATTCCTCGGCGGACGCGGCGGCGGAGCTGGCCCGCGAGCACGGGGGCGAGGCCATCCTGCTCTCGAGCGACCTCTCCGCCCCGGACCCCCTGGAGCCCCACCACGAGAAAGTCTCCGGGATGCGGGTCCTGGTCAACGCCTCCGGCGTCAACATCGAGGGGCACGCCCTGGGCCTGGAGCAGTCGGAGTGGGACCGGGTCATGGAGGTCAACTTCAACTGGGCGGCCAGGCTGACCCGCTCGGCCGTCAAAATAATGCTGCCCGACAGCCGCCAAATCCCCGGGGGAGGCCGGATCATCCATCTCTCGTCTTTGTCGGCCCGGGCCGGGGGCAGGGGCCAGCTCAACTACGCCTGCTCCAAGGCGGCCCTGGAGCGGCTGGTCAAAGGCTTCGCCATGGAGGTGGGCGCCCGGAACATCCTCGTCAACGCCGTCGCCCCCGGGATCATCCATACCCCCATGTCGCGAAGAATCATCGAGCAACACGGGCCCAGGATCCTGGAGCGGGTCTCTTTGGGGCGCTTCGGACTCCCCGAGGAGGTGGCCTCCGTCGTCGGCTTCCTGGCGGGCCCGGACTCGGCCTATGTCACCGGCTCCGTCGTCGCCGTGGACGGGGGGTGCTGGTAGGGGACGGCGGGTCGGAGGCGGGTCCGGGAAGGGTCCGGGGAGGGTCCGGGGAGTTTACCGTCGGGCCCGGGACGGGTTTATAATAGGCTCATGACCGAGGCTCATGACGGGCCCGGGACGGGCCCGCCGCGGAGGCGGGCCGGCCCCCCGCCCGCGACAAACCATCCGGCCGCCCGCCGCCGGTGAAAGGACAAGCATGGCCACCCCCGAAAGCGACAATTTCCTCCGCCTGCTGGAGGCCAGACGCTCCGTCAGGAAATTTAGCCCGCGCCGAGTGACGCCCGAGGAGGCCTCCGTCCTGGAGAGGGCCTTCATGCTGGCCCCCCAGGCCGGAGGCAACCGGGGCCTGAGATGCTTCCCGGTCACCGACGAGAGCATGATCCGGGCCATGGCCGAGACGGGCAGGCTGGCCTACGGGGAGCGGCTGGCCAAGATCGGGGACGAGGAGGTCCGCTCGCGCCACGCCGAGTACGGGGAGGATTTTTTCTGGTTCTTCAACGCCCCGTTCCTGCTGGTGGCCGTGGTCAGGCGCCCGCCCCTCTATTTCCAGGAGATCCCCGACATCAACGCCAACCTGGTCTTCGGCGGGCACCTCTCCGCCGCCATGGCCGTCCACAACGCCCTGCTGGCCGCCCAGACCCTGGGCCTCGGGGGCTGCTGCCTGGGGGGCCCGATGCTGCAGGCCGAGGAGATCGGCAAGCTGCTGGGCCTCGACCACAGGGAGGAGCTCTCCCTTTTGGCGGCCGTGGGCGAGCCGGCCGAGCGGCGCAAAGCCTAGAAAAAGCCCCCCGGGCCCGTCCGTCCGTCCGTTTATTTGGGCCGGTCGTCCTGCAAGCCCGCTCTCCCGTTCATTCTATGGGCCGGCCGTCCGCCCGGACGGCCGCGCCCGTCCGTCGGCCGAGCGACCTGACTTTTTCCGATCCGGTTTGACGGCCGTATTTTTTCCGATCCGATTTGACGGCCGGACTTTTTCCGATCCGGCCAAATTATCGCCAAGCCCGGAGACAGGAGGGCAAGCATGACCGTCTGCGACGAGGGCCAGATTTTCGAGGGCCTGAAAAAAAGTCTCGAGGATGGCCTGGGGCGCCAGCTCCCGGATCTGCGCCAGTCCGACCGCCTGATTCCGGACCTCGGCCTGGACTCCCTGGACATGCTGGACCTGGTCTTCAGGCTGGAGCGGATGTTCGGGGTGCGCCTCAGCCCCAGGGAATACGAGAACAGGGTGAAAAAGATCCTCGGGGACGCGCCTCTCGCCGAGGACGGCAAATACACCGCCCAAGCCGTGGCCGAGTTCCGAAAGGCCATGCCCTGCGTGCCCGAGAGCGACCTCCAGCCGGGCCTCCCCGTCTCCGAACTGGGCAGCCTCTTCCAGGTGCGCACCTTCATGAACATGGTGGCGGAGGCCGTCGGGAGGAAAGAGGCCTGAAACTGGCCGGCAAATCTCCGAAAACATTAAAGACATTGGAAACATTAGAAACATTGGGAACATTGTGAGCATTGGGAACCAGGCGGCCGGAAACAAATTTTTCCAACTCAAATCCGGACGGGTTAAGTCCGGAAGACAACGGATAAATTTTCCGGAGTCCCCGATCGTCGGCCGGGGGGCGGCGGCCTGGAAACAGCGGCCGGGAGACGGCGGCCGGGAAACATAAACAGGGAGTCGCGGGACAAGAAAGCCATGTTCCATTTCGGGCGCAAAATTTACGCCGACAACAACGCCACCACGCCGGTCGGCAAACAGGCCAGAAAAGCCATGACGGCCGTTCTGACCGGGCTGCAGGCCAACCCCTCCACGCCCTACAGGGACGGGAGGCTGGCGGCCGAGGTCCTGGACGCGGCCAGACGGGACCTGGGGGCGGTCCTCAACGTTCCTCCCGGGACGATCGTCTTCACCTCCGGGGCCACGGAGTCCAACAACCACGTCAGAGCCATAGCCCCCCTCCTGCCCCCGGACAAAAGGTTGATCGTCCACAGCCCCATGGAGCATCCGGCCATGCTGGAGCCCCTGAGGCTGCTGGAGAAAGAGGGCTTCGTTCTCGTCGCCGCCAAACCGGACCGCCAGGGGCGGATCGGGGTGCCAGATATCAGGGAGGTCTGGGACGACCGGGTCGGGCTCCTGGTCATGATGGCCGCCAACAACGAGACCGGGACCCTCTACGACGTGGCCGGCTTCGCCAAATTCGCCCGCGCCCGCGGGGCGCTTTTGTTTTCGGACATGGTCCAGGCCCTGGGCAAGACGCCGGTGGACCTCCGCGCCCTGGGCGTCGACTACGCCTCCTTCTCCGCCCACAAGATCCGCGGGCCCAAGGGCGTCGGGGCCCTCTACGTCCGCGACGGCGCCCCGTACGCGCCGTTCATGGCGGGCGGGGGCCAGGAGGACGGACGCCGGGCCGGGACCGAGGCCCTCCACAACATCGCCGGCTTCGCGGCGGCCGCGCGGGAGGTCCCCGGGATGCTCGCGGGCGGGGGGAGGCTCCGGGAGCTCAGGGACCTGTTCGTCAGGGGCCTTCGCGAGATCATGCCCGAGGCGGCGGTCAACTCGCCCCTCGGGACGGACTGCCAGCCCGGGACGGTCAGCCTGACCCTCCCCGGCCATGACAACGCCTTTCTTCTGGGCCAGCTGGACTTCCACGGGATCAGCGTCGCCGCCGGGTCGGCCTGCGCGACGGGCGCCAACGAGCCCTCCCACGTTCTTCTGGCCATGGGCCTCTCGCCCGTGGAGGCCCGCTCGACCCTGCGCCTTTCTTTCGGCCATGACTTCTCCGTCAGGGATCTCGACTATCTTTTGCAAGTCTTTAAAATCGTCCTCAAAGGCGACGAGAAAAACGAGATCGGCGTGGTCCGCCCGGCCGAGCTGACCGACGCCTTCCTCTCCCAAAAGGATCTTGCCGTCGTCCACATCAAGCGCTTCCCCAGGCTGCCGGGCCCGACGCCTCTGCCGGGCAGCAGGGTCGTGGCCCTGGGCGACCGCAAGGCCTGGGACGATCTCGAGGTCCCCCGCAAGCTTTTGCTCACCTGCGAGGTCGGCTACGACGCCCCCATAATCGGCTGGAGCCTGAGAAAGCGCGGGGTCAGAAACATCAGCGTCCTGGCCCTGGGCCTCTGGGGCCTGAAGCTCGCCCGGCCGGACTTGTGGGCGCGCCTCTCGGCCATGCGCGAGGAGGAGGAAAAGCGGGCGGCGGAGGGAGCGC
>JAISET010000071.1 GCA_031264015.1 Deltaproteobacteria bacterium
CCAGGATCGCCTCCAGGTGCTCGGCGGAGAACTGGTCCAGGTCCAGCAGATCCTTGGGCCAGTTTAAATGCTCGTAGGACATGGTCCACCTCGGCGGGGTACGGGGAAAAAATGAGAGCTGAAACAATAACAGACGATGGAAAAGGCCGCGAAAAGAATTTTTTGCCGGAAAAGCCTGCCGGGTCGAAAGCCGCGAAAGTCGCCGGGGCCGCGAAAGCAGCCGGGGCCGCCGGAGTCGCGAAAGTCGTCCAGGCCGCCGGCCGGGAAAAACCGCCGAGAAAAATCGCCGGGAAAAAAATCGCCGGGAAAAAAAACGGCCGAAAAAATATTTTTCGTCCGGGCGGCCCGGCGGCCTATACGCGGACAAAAAAACGCCCCTTAAAAAAGGGGTCGGGGAAAAAAACGCCTCGCGGCTGGCCGCGGCGGCCAAGGGGTTCGAAAAAGTTGTCGGCGGGCCCGCTCATCGGATCTTGAGCCACAGCCGGTCGAGCCTGACGCGCTTGGTCAGGGGCAGGCCGCGGGTGGAGTCCCAGGAAAAATAGAGCCGCCAGGCCTTGCCGCGCAAAAGCGAGGCGTCGACGAAGCCCCAGGACCGGGAGTCGTTGGAGAAGTCCCGGTTGTCGCCCATCATGAAATATTGGTTGTCGGGGACGGTGACGGGGCCGAAGTTGCGGGAGCCAAGGGGGTGGGGGTTGTCGTAGTGCCCGTGGGGGTCGGGGATCGGGACGCCGTTGATGAGGATCCGGCCGTCGGCGACCTGCAGCCGGTCGCCGGGCAGGCCGACGACTCTTTTGACGAAGTCGACCTTGGGGTTCTCGGGAAATTTGAAGATGACCACGTCGCCCCGCTCGGGACGCCCCCGGCCGAAGATGACCTCGTTGGTGAAGGGGTTGCGCAGGCCGTAGGCGAATTTGCTGACCAGGACCCTGTCGCCCTCCAGGAAGGTGGGGATCATGGAGCCGGAGGGTATGTGGAAGGCCTGGACGACGAAGGTCCTGATGACCAGGGCCAGCAGGACGGCGAGGACAAGCGTCTTGCCGTACTCCCAGACATGCGCCTTCCATGCCGCCATCCCGGCGATCTCGCCCACTTTGCCCCCCCGCTTGCCGGCGTCGCCTGATTTGGACGGCTTTTTTCCTTTGTTTTTCATTAAACGAAGCCGCTGGCCTCCGACTGGCTGACGGTCTCAGCCCGCGAGATCCCTTCCTCGGGGCCCGCCCGGAAGGAGGCGCCCCGGGCTGTTTTCCGGCGTCCCCGGCAAGGTCCGCCGACAAGCCCCGACCAAAACTCCAGCTAAGTTTACCCCAGTCGGTTGTCAATGTCCAGACGACGCCGCCCGGGCTCATAATTTTCCTTTGGAAAAAAACTGACGCCAATTAAGGGCGACAGGCGTCTAAGATCTGTCAAATTAGCCGCGTTTGCGCGCATGTTCGAGCCGCGTCGGCCCCCCGCTTTCCCGGCCGCCCGAGGCCCTGGGCCCCGGCGCCCTGATCCCCGCGCCGGGCCTTGATTTATCGGCGGCCCCCGTGGTAAAAACCGCCGTGAAAGCGTCGGTCGCCAGGACAAGGCCGCGGGCGGGACCGTCCTGCCGGGCGGGCTTTTGTCCGCCCCGGGAAAATGGCCGGGGAAAGCCGGCCTAGGGACCCCGCCCCGGAAAAATGAAAAGTTTAAACGGACTTATGGACGACACCGGCCGGGGCGACGGTTTGGGGCCGGGCGGGGGGGGCATGGGCATGAGGAGGAAAAGCGCGGGTTTGGGCGGACTTGCCGGGCCGGGGGGAGCGCCTGGTCGGGAGGGGCCCCGCGTCCCCGGGCGCGTCGTCTCCCGGCGAACTGTCTCCCGGCTGGCCGCGGCCCTGCTGCTGCTGACGGTTTTCGTCGTCCCGGGCTGCCCGGCCGTCGGCGGCCCCCGGGGAGGGGAGCCCGCGGGTTCCGCGGGCGGCCCGGGAGTCCCCGCCGCGTCCGGTTCCGGCCGGCCCGGGTCGGAGGCCGTCCCGCCCGCCGACTGGGCCGGGCGGACCTACGGGGCCCTGGCGGCCGAGTTCGGGGCCGGGGATTTGAAAGTCCTGTTCCTGCGGGCCCCCGGGCCCAACAGGCTCAGGTACCGCTACTGGACCGAGAAAAGGTTCGCGGGTTTCGTCGGGCTGGCCCTGGTCAGGGGAGGGGGGGCCGGGCCCGGTTTGTTTTCGGCCGGCCCCTGGTACGTCCTCTACGTCCTGCCCTACCCGGACTCCCCGGACGGCGGGAACGGGCCGGCCGGGAACGGGCCGGCGGCCGACTCCTCCTCCTCCCCGGGGGTCTTCGCGACCGGCAACCTCATGTGGGCCGACCTGGACGAGCCCCTCTTCGCCGCCGAGGAGGTGGACAGGACGGGGGGCGGGGCCGTCAGGCTGCCCAGGCCCCTGGGGCTGGGCCGGGCCGAGGAGGAGCTGGTCCGGAAATTCGTCGCCGCTCCCTTGGCAGAACTGACTTTTAACTATATAATAGCCACTGACGAAAATGCTAAAGATAAGCTCTCAGGCTATGATGAAGACTCCAATTGATCGTCTTGTTTATGATTTTGTCCAATAAAAGCTAATTAACTCATGTCGCCGATAATTTTTCCGACGCCCGGACGGCGCGAGACGTCGTCCGGGCCGCAAAATGACCGGCGGCCGTCCCGGCTTCATATTTTGTCAAGATCAAACCAGCAAACCATCAACCCGGCTTCGGCCGGCGACTGTCAGGCGGGCCGAGATGTCGGAACAAAACTTTGACTCCTCCTCCATCACCATGGACGAGGCTAGAAACGCCCTGGGCAACCCCGAGAAAGGATCCCTGAGGGTCCTCAAGGCCCTGGGCAGGCTCAGGGACCAATACATGGGCCGCCTGGTCGGCGGGGCCTTCGTGCTGGAGGTCTCCTCCGACGTCGAGCAGGTGGCCGCCGAGGCCGCCCTGAAGGACTACTCCGACGAGCTGGCCGCCGACGGGGAGGCTCCCCCCAGGGTCTCCATCACCAGGGCCAAACCCGACTTCAAATAAACCGGCCGCCAACGGCCCGGCTTTTGACGGCGGTGGCCCCCGCGGACGGGCCGCGGTTTTCCTAAAAATCCGGCCTCCCGCCGTGGCGCTTTTCCCGGGGCGGGCGACGTGTCGGGGCGGCGGGGGGGCGGGCTCGGTCCACTTAATTCCGGCCTTTCCTTTTGCGGCCCTTTGTGGGGAAAAAACCAAAAAATCAAGTTAAATTTGTAAACATGCGGGCTAAATGATAGCATGACCAGGTTTTAGCGCGGCCGGGCAGATTTTCCGGCGCCCCACCCCTCCTTTTCCGCTCGCTTTGGCCTTTGGAGCTTGTTTTTAATGAGTCCGCTTGACATCGCCATCATCGTTATCCTGGCCTACTTTCTCGTCCGGGGCATCTTCCGGGGCCTGGTCAAGGAGGTCGTGGGCGTCCTGGGCCTGTTCGTCGCCCTCTGGGCCGCGGGGGTCTACTGGCGGCCGGGCGCGGACCAGCTGAAGCCGATTTTCAACAGCGAGCTCTACCGCTCGGTTTTGAGCTTCGTCATCATCTATCTGGTCGTCTATTTCTTCGTGGGCCTCATGTCGGTCTTCGTGGACAAGATAGTCAAGATGACCATCACCCCGGTCTGCAGCGGCATCTTCGGGGCCGTCCTGGGGCTCATGAAGGGCGCCATTTTGTGCCTGGTCGTCTTGACGGCGTCCACGGCCTTTTTGGACCCCGACAACACCTTCTACACCAACTCCCACTCCTGGACCGTCATGGAGCCCCTGTGCCAGAAGGTCAAGGAATGGATGCCCGACGAGCTGAAGCTGAACATCTCCGCCCCCAGGCAGACGGTCTCGGGCGACCTCAGGGGGTCCGCGCCCCCCGCCCCCGTCCCGGCCCCCCCCGACGCCTCCAACCCCAACCAGACCAGACGCCCGACCCTGCCCACCAACTACCAGGAGGTGGTCGCCCTGGCCCGGCGGTACCCGGAGCTCGTCAAGCCCGAGTGGCGGGACCGCGTCTACTCCGTCTCCCCCGAGACCGTCGACACGAATTTCATCAGGTCCTTCGTCGAGGGCAACCCCGACCTCTTTTCCGGCGGGCCCCCGGCCGGGGGGACCCCTCCCTCCTGGCCCAGCCCGGCCCGGGAGTAGAACGTGGCCGAGGAAAAAAAAACCGCCGCCGGGGAGCCGGGCGCGCGCCGGTCGGCCCCCCTTCCCCCGGAGGGTCCCAGCAATGATCCGGCCCGGGCTCTTGTCCGCCTGGAGGCCATGCTGGACGGGCTCCTGGACCCGGTCTTCGGCTGCCCCTGGGATAGGAGGCAGACCACCCGGACCGTCACGGAAGATTTTTTGGAGGAGGTCTACGAGCTCCGTCAGGCCCTCAACGAGAACGACGGACCCCACGTCATGGAGGAGGCCGGGGACGTGGCCTTCCTTTTGGTGTTTTTGGGGCGGCTGACACAAAAGGAGCACGGCTTCGGCATTAGCGAGATCCTGGACGCGGCCGTCGACAAGATGCTGGCCAGGCACCCCCACGTCTTCGGGGACGACCCGGCCATCCGGGACATGGACGCGTTCCTGAAAAAGTGGCACGCCCTGAAAAGGGCCGCGAGACCCTCGGGCGGGGTGCTGGACACGGTCCCCCCGGACCTGCCCGCCCTGACCCGCTGCCACCGTCTGGCCCAGAAGGCCTCCAGGTCCGGCTTCGACTTTTCCTCGGCCGCCCAGGTCCGCGAGACCCTGGACAAGGAGCTGGCCGAGCTGGACCATGAGATCGCCGGGCTGGCCGGGCTGGCCGTCGACAACTCCGGCGGCGTCAGGGGAGGCGGGGGCTCCGAGGAGGCCGCGGCCGAGGAGCCGCTCAAAGGCCGCCTGGCCCACGAGATCGGCGACGTCCTGGCCACCGTGGTCAACCTGGCCAGAAAAAACGGCCTCTCCGCCGAGAAGTGTCTGGACGCCTACAACCGCCGCTTCCTGGACCGCTTCCGTCACATGGAGGCGCGCCTGGCCGAAAAGGGCTCCAGGCCCGAGGACGCCGGCATGGAGGAGCTGGACCGTCTCTGGGCCGACGCCAAGAGGAGCCTGGGCCGGGACAAATGACGCGCGAACCGGGAACGGGACGCCCGACCAAGAAATCAGGAAATCAAGAAATCAAGAAATCAAAATTTTAGAGCGTCGGCCAACCAACGAATCGACAGGCCGGTCAGGCAAGCCGTTCAAGCGACCAAACAAACCGGCCGGCAATTTCGCAACTTAACCGCGGACGGACGCATATTACCCGCGGACGAGCAGGTCCCTAAAAAAATCAAGCCAGTCAAGAATTTATCATCCCGCCGACAACCCTGACGAGGCCCAGCATCATTTCTTCAAGCGACATCGACAACCCAGGGTCCCAGACCAGCCCCGGCGACGACGCCCCCCGCGCCGGGCGGAAGGACGACCTGCTGGTCAACTTCGTCTCCCTGGGCTGCGCGAAAAACATGGTCGACAGCGAGAGGCTGCTGGCCGCCACCCGGAGGCTGGGGTTCAGGCCGACGGAGGACCCGTCTCTGGCCGACCTTCTGGTGGTCAACACCTGCGCCTTTATCCTCCCCGCGGCCACCGAGGCCGTGGACGTCATCCTGGACGCGGCGGGGAGGCGCAAGCCCGGGGCCAGGCTGGCCGTCGTCGGCTGCCTGGCCTCCCGCTACGGCGAGGAGCTGGCCAAAAACCTGCCCGAGGCCGACCTGGTCATGCCGCCCAAGGACTACCGGGGCTTCGTCTCCGCCGTGGGCGCCTTCTTTCCGGAGTCGCCGGCGCGGGCGGCGGGAGTTGTTTCCGGCGGCGTCTCGGGCGACGCCTTGGGCGGGGTCTCGGGCGATGTCTTGAACGGGGTCGCGGGCGCCGGCGCGCTTTTTCCCGGGGATTTCGAGACTTGGGAGCGGGACAGGGGGGGCACCCCGCCCTGGCGCGCCTGGCTGAAGATCGCCGAGGGCTGCGACAACAGCTGCGCCTACTGCCTGATCCCCCGGCTGCGGGGGAGACTGAAAGTCCGACCCTTAAGCGAGCTCGCGGCCGAGGCCGAGTCGCTGGCCCGCTCCGGGGTCAGGGAGCTGACCCTGGTGGCCCAGGACCTGACCGCCTGGCGCGAGGGCAAAAACAACCTGGCCGACCTGGTCGAGAGGCTGGGCGAGATCGAGGGGCTGGTCTGGATCCGCCTCATGTACGCCTACCCGGAGAGGCTGGGCAAAAAGCTGGTCAAAAGACTGGCGGCCGTCCCCAAGGTGGCGGCCTATCTGGACGTGCCCATTCAGCACGCCTCCCCCGACGTCCTCGGGGCCATGGGGCGCGGGGCCGCCGCCCCCCTGCCGCTGGTCGAGAATCTCAGGGAGTGGTGGCCCGGGGTGGCCCTGCGCACGACCCTGATGGTCGGCTTTCCGGGGGAGACGGAGAGGGACTACCAGCTTTTGAGGGAGTTTATGGAGAGGGCCCGCTTCGACCAGGCGGGGGTCTTCGTCTTCAGCCCCGAGGAGGGGACCAGGGCCGCCCTCATGCCCGGCCGGGTCCCCGGGGGCGTCGGGCGCTCCCGCCGGCGGGGGCTCATGAGCCTGCAGAAAAAGATCTCCCTCGCCGCCAACAGGGCCCGGGTGGGACGGGAGGTTTTGGTCCTGGTCGAGGGCCCCTCGGCGGACAGCGACCTGGTCATGACCGGGCGGGCGGACTTCCAGGCCCCCGAGGTCGACGGGCTGATAATTTTCGACGGGCACCAGCCCCTCCCCGGCCGGATGGTCAGGGCCAGGTTATTGAAGGCCGGCCCCTACGACCTCGCGGCCTCCTTTGACCCCGACGGCCCCGCCGTCACCGGCTGAAAAAAATGACCGACGACCCTTTGAGCAAGCTGGCTCCCCTGACCGGGCGGATCAACGAGACCATGAAGGCCATCCTCGACGAGGACGCCAACGTTTTGGGCGAGATCGCCGTCTACAATCTGCTGGGCGGGGGCAAGAGGCTCCGGCCCCTGATCTTCTGCCTGGCCCACGGGGCCCTGGGCGGCCTGGAGGACGCCGAGACCCTGCGCCTCGCCTCCGCCTTCGAGTTTCTGCACATGGCCTCCCTGATGCACGACGACATCGTCGACCAGGCGGACACCAGGAGGGGGAGGCCCGCCGCCCACCGCGTCTACGGGATCCCCGAGACGGTCATGGCCGCCGACTACCTGCTGGCCAAGGCGTCGCTTCTGGCCCTGGCCAAGGAAAACTTCGCCCTGGCGCGCATCATGGCCGAGGTCGTCTCCAACCTGAGCCTGGGGGAGCTCTGGGAGCTTAAGGCCCGCAACAAAACGGACTTGACCGAGGCCGCCTACTTCGACATCATCTTGAAAAAGACCGCCGTGCTCATCGAGTCGGTCTCCTGGTCGGCGGGCGTCCTGACGGGCGCGGAGCCGGACGTGTTAAACAGCCTCAGGGCCTACGGCCGCCGCCTGGGACTGGCCTTCCAGGTCATGGACGACGTCCTGGACTACCGGGCCGACACCTCCAAGCTCGGCAAGCCCGTGGGCCAGGACCTCGAGGAGGGCCGGATCACGCTCCCCTTCATCATCGCCCGGGATACCCTGAACGGCTCCGAGCGGGCCCGGCTTGTCTCCATCGGCGAAAAGACCGACCCGACCGCGGGCGACAAGCTGGAGGCCGGGTTTCTGGTCGAGAAGGCGGGCGGCCTGCAAAAGTCCCTGGCCGCGGCCGGGCGGCTGATCGACCAGGCCGTCGAGGACCTGGGCGCCCTCCCCGAGACCCCCGAGAAGGAGCTGCTCGCCAAGCTGGCCGACTACACGGTCAGGCGGGACCGCTAGGAGGACCGGGCGCGACGGCCGGGAAGACCGGGCGCGACGGCCGGGACAATTGAGACAATCGGGCGGGACCGAAAAAAAGGTTTTGGCGGGACTATTGGGAAGTTCGGGCCGCGGTGGTTTTGAGGATCTGACCCGTCCGACATGTCGGATCGGGCCGGTCCTGAATTTGGCCGGCCTGGCTTGGATTGGGCAGGCTCTGCTTGGCTTGGGCCGGGCCGGGCCGGGCTGGGCTGGGCTTGGCTTGGCTTGAGTAAAGTCTGGCGTCGGCCTATTATGGTTTAAGCTCAAGTCCGCATAAGGCAACGACTTTGTCAGAATATTGTTGACTCCGAAACTTTCGCGTAATACCATGTGCGTGAATATGCGGCGCGCATGGCCCAAGTCCGCGCGGCGCGATGGTATTTTAAAAATGGGCTGACGCCGGCCCGTTTGACGAGCGACGAGAAACAGTCAGCCGCAAGACTGCTTGACAACGTGACGCCCGCCGCGGGACGTCCGACTTCAGGCCGCCCGGCCGAACAACCGAGAGGAAATCATGCCGTCATTTGTTGGGGAAAATAAAGCCGCGGGTGGCGGCGGTCGCAAATATTTTTATTTTCTTTTGGCCCTGGCTCTCGGATGCCTGCTGACGGTTCTTCCGGGCTGCCTGAGCATCTCCGTCAGAGACGCCGGCGACCCCCCGCCGCCGCCCCCGTCGCACGAGGGGGAGAGCTTCGCCGAGTTCATGGACGTGCCCTACCCGTCGGTCATGAAACTGGAGGGCCGCAACACCTTCAGCTACGAGCGCAAGGGCGTCAGGGCCGGGGTGGTCACGGCGGTCGGCGACCTCTCCGCCGACGAGATAGGCGCCTATTACGACAGCCATCTGCCGTCCTATGGCTGGACTCCCCTGGCCGAGGCCCAGAGCGGCAAGCTGGTCTCCACCTGGACCAAGGGCAAGGTCGTGCTGACCGTCATCACCAACCCCCTGAGCCTCTCCATCACCAGCGACACCCGCCTGGAGCTCTGGGTGGCCGCCCCCCACACCAGGGAGGACCTGGGCCGGAGGGTCGTCTACGACAACACCGGCGCCAGCGGCAAGCCCATCCTGGAGACGACCCCCATCCGCGCGCCCCGGGGGAGCGGCAGTAACAGCAGCGGCGGCTCCTACCAGGAGGAGGACATCTGAGGGGAGGCGGGATCGTCCCCCATGGCCCGACGGCCCCCCCGAAAGAAAACGTCCCGCGGAAGAGAACGCCCCATGGAAGAGAACTTTGAGGCAAGTCGAAGGCGGAAAATTGGGGGAGGGGAAGACGGAGTCCGGGACGACCGACGCGGGCCGGCGATTTGGACGAAAAGTCAAAATGACGGACAACAGTTAAAACTGGAGCCGAAACGCCGAAAAAGGCCGCTTTTCGGCTCCTTATTTTTCAACCAGGCGGTGGGCGACAGTGAAAAAACCAACAGACGACCGCGGGGCCCCCGTCCCGGGAGCCGGCCCCTCGGATGACGTTCCCGGGGGCGACGGCCGCGGACGACACCTCTCCGACCCCCTGGACATCCTGCGGGGGCGCCGGATTCTACTCGCGGTCACCGGCGGGGTGGCGGCCTACAAGGCGGCCGAGCTGGCCCGCCTGATGACCAGGGCGGGGGCCCTGGTCCGGGTGGTCATGACGGAGGCCGCGGCCAGGTTTGTCGCCTCCCTGACTTTCTCGTCTTTGACCGGGGAGGACGTCTGCCTGGACATGTGGGCCCGGGAGGTAACCGGGGGCGGCGGGGGACACGTCCGCCACGTGGCCTGGGCCGAGTGGGCGGAGCTCCTGGTCACCGCCCCGGCCACCGCCGACTTTCTGGCCAAGCTGGCCCACGGCCTGGCAGGCGACCTGGCCTCGACCATTAGTCTCGCCTATGCCGGCCCCAGGGTGACCGCCCCGGCCATGAACGCGGGCATGTATCTGAACCCGGCCACCCGGGCCAACTTGGAGACGCTTAATAGCCGGGGCCACCGCGTCCTGGACAGCCCCGAGGGTTTGCTCGCCTGCGGGACCTCGGGCCCGGGACGGATGGCCGAGCCCCCGGCCATAGCCTTGGAGGCCGCCAGAGCGTTGGGCGGGGGAAGACTCAGGGGCAAAAAGGTCGTCGTGACCGGCGGGGCCTCCAGGGAGGGCTGGGACGACATTAGGTTCCTCTCCAACCGTTCCAGCGGCAAGATGGGTCTCTCCCTGGCCATGTCCGCCTGGCTGATGGGGGCCGAGGTGGTCTATCTGGCCGGTCCCGCCGCTCTGGTTCCCGCCGTTCCCCTGGAGGGCCTGAAGGTGGCCCGCTTCGAGACGACCCAAAGCCTTCTGGATCTTTTGACCGAAATTATCTCCGACGCCGCCCCCTGGGCCCTGGCCATGAACGCCGCCCCCGCCGACTACGCCCCGGCCGAAAGAGTCAGGGGCAAGATCAGCAAGTCCGGGGAGCCGGTGACTGAGATCAAGCTCGCCAGGACCCCCGACATCCTGACCGGCCTGGGCCCCGTCAAGGGGAGCTGCCTTTTTCTGGGCTTCGCCGCCGAGGAGGCCGACCTGGAGGAAAAGGCCCGGGGGAAGCTCCTCCGCAAGAACCTCGACTTCATCGCCGCCAACCGGGCCGGGGGCCCCGACAGCGCCTTCGGCTCCGAGACGACCAGGCTGCTCTTGATCTCCAAAACCTCCCCCGCCGTCACCATCGGGCCCGCCCCCAAGTTTCAGGCGGCCTGGGACCTGTGGGAGGCCGTCGCCTCGGCCTGAGGCAGGCTGGGAGTCTTGATGGCCGGGGGCCGCATGGGCTGAAAGCTGGTTGACTTCAAGGCCGGAAGGCCGGGAGGCTGGAGGGCAGGGAGGTCGAAGGGCAGGGAAGTCGGAGGTCAGGGAGGTCGAAGGGCAGAGAGGCTGAAGGGCGGGAAGGTCGGAAGGTCAAAGGGTGTGAAGACAGGAAGAATGAGAGGGAATTGAGGCTAAATAGCTTTACTGGAGTGCTTTTTTACTTTTTATAGAAAATTTTCTGATAAAAAGTTCTAAAAGGTAGAAAAGTTCTGTGACATATGACAAGTCCAATGATCAGTCCAATAAAAAAGGCCCCGCCAAGGGGCCTTTCTCGTTAAAATTTAAAAGAAAAAGATAAATTTAAAAGTTCTGGCCAGCCGTTCGACGGGGACCGGGCGCCTTCGGATCGCAACCGGATTGCGGCCGGGACGATCTTAGAAGGGCAGGTCGTCGTCGGTGGGCAGGGGCTGGTCGCCGGATTCGGTGAAATCGTTGTGCTGGCTCAGAGAGGAGGTCTGCTCGCCGGACTGGCCGCCGTGGGACCTCTGCTGGTCGCCCTTGAAGTTGTCGTACTGGGACTTGTTGCCCCGGTAGCCGCCGCCGTCGTCCCGGCGCTCGGACTCGCTTCTGGGGGTGCCCAGCATCTGCATGTTGGAGGCGACGACCTCGGTGATGTGCCTCTTGTTGCCGCTCGGGTCCTCCCAGGACCTGGTCTGGATGCGGCCCTCGATGTAGACGGTTCTCCCCTTGCGCAGGTAGTCGTTGGCGATTTCGGCGAGACGGTCGAACATGACCACGTTATGCCATTCCGTGCGGTCCTCGCCTCCCCAGCGCTCGGTGGTGGCCAGGGAGAAATTGACCATGGCCTTTCCTGTTTGTGTGTACTTCAAGTCTGGGTCCTTGCCCAGGTTGCCTACTAAAATGGCCTTGTTGACTCCAGCCATTACGTCTCCTTGTCTCTTCACCATTAAAGGACCATCTTTAAGGCCCGATGCTGGAGAAATTGTTGGAATTTTTTTGTCTTTTAGTTCCCGTCACCCCGGAGGGGCCGAGGCGTTGTCTCTGAAAGGCCAGCCAGAATCTTCCTTCCCGCAGTTCGAGATCTGCTTGTCCCAGTCTCCGACGCACCCGGCGGAAGAAGGGTTTTGTGGAACGGGCCAAGGACCACAGGACGCGTTCCGCGGGCCTCCCTGAGGGCTGCCGACGTGGCGGCCGGGTTTGGCAGTTCTACTGACCGCGACCCTGAATGGTTGGAAAGATTCTACATCAGGAGGATTTTAATGTAAAGAAGTTGCCGGCCGGATTTCCGCCCAGACGGCCCGCCGCGGCTTGAAATTTTAAGGAAAGACATATAGACGAATGATTATTAATATATTAAGGGGTAATATTAGAAATCTAATATAGGCTTTGGCTATTAATTTAGATCGTTTGTAGGTGTCCGCCGGGAGGGAGGGCGCCCCCGCCAGGCCGACTTGAAAAAGGGCCTGGGAGGGTCGGCCGGGTGGCGGCGGGGAGGGTGCGAAAACACAATTTGAAACTAGACAATCAAACTGTGTTTGATTACACTATACTGAGGCGTAGAGTGTCGTCAGTTTTGAACTTTTTGAATATACTGGCTAACTTAGCTTATTGCTTGAAAAAATATACTTTTCCGGGGAAAAGTATGTCATAATTGCCAATCAGCGACAGCCTGTTTTTTTCTTAGCGGGGCCGGTGCGCTGTCATAAGTTGTCTGAGCTAACGGGCG
>JAISET010000231.1 GCA_031264015.1 Deltaproteobacteria bacterium
GCAGCTTGCTCACCATCAGCTCCAGTCCCGCCGCCTCCTTTCGCCGGCGGGACTTTCTGCTCGTCCTGCTCCTGGGGGTGGTGCTGGCGGTCGTCTCCGCCCTGCCCGCGGCCTCCAGGCGGTTCGGCTGGATCTGCCCGGAGTGGTCCCTGATGCTGGCCCTCTTCGTCTGTTACCGGGCGGGCATGTCCCAGGGCTGCCTGGCCGCTTTTTTCCTGGGCTGCGTCCAGGACGGCGTCAACGTCACCCCCGAGGGCATCGAGTCCGTCGGCCTAATTTTAGGGGTTGTTACACTGCATATTGCGTCTGAATGGATAAAAATTAATAGTTTTGTCCTCTTAATTATATTTGTCTCCGCCACATCTTTGTTAAAAAATATTATAATCATACCTATTTTTTTAAGTGTCATTGGCATGTATAGCGCTTTTTCAGGCGTGATTCTTTTCCACTGGATTATCAAGGCTATAATAACGGGGCTGGCGGCCATACCCGCGCTTGAATTAATTGACAGACTGACAAAAAATCCTGAATAATAATTATAATTTGACTTCTAAAATTAACCGTTGTATTATGTTCATGGCATTGGGCTGGACATTTGGCTGGACATGGGGCAGAAATTGGGGCAGGAATTGGGGCAGGAATTGTCTAATTTTCAGCCTGAATAACATCCGCCGCCCAACTGTCAATTGAACAAGCCGGCTTTTCAAAAAGAATTCCGTCAGGCGGCTCTCCGCCGCCATGGTTTGGGCGCCGGACGCCGCCTGTCCGCGGCGTTCCGCCGGCCATTCCCCTCCCGCGGGTGACCCCCTGGTGACCGAGTCCATCAAACAAGACTACGAGCCCGGTCAGAACCAGTCCGGCTGGCTTTTGGCCTGCAAGATAATCATGATCGTCGTCTTCTCGGTCCTGGCCATCCGGCTGTGGTTCCTGCAGATAGTCGACGGCCCCGGCTATCTGGAGAAGACCCTGTCCAACCAGTTCGGCCGGGCGGAGATACCCACCTCCAGGGGGCTGATCATGGACCGCCACGGCAGGCCCCTGGTGGACAACGAGGTCGTCTTCGAGATCTCGGTCACCCCCAGGAACGTGGAGGACCCGGGGTGGCTGTCCGCCCAGATATCCCGGCTGACCGGCTACTCCGAGGACGAGCTTCTGGCCAAGTTCAACGCCCTGGCCAAGCGGGCCCCCTACGCCGCGGGCGTCTGGATCTCGGGGCTCACCAGGGCCGACCTGGCCGTCATCGAGAGCCGCAAGCATCTCTTCGACGGGCTCTCGGTGCAGATCAATTCCGTCCGGCGGCCTTTCAGAGGCGACTTCGCCCCGCACCTGGTCGGCTACATGGGCGAGATCAGCCAGGCGCAGCTGGAGGACGAGGCCTTCCGGGGGTACCGGCAGGGCGAGCTCGTCGGCCAGAGCGGCCTCGAGCAGGGCCTGGAAAGTCTGCTGCACGGGGACAAGGGCCTCAGGCAGATGACCGTCGACTCCAAGGGGCGCATGCTCCAGGAGCTGAAGGTCGACAACCCCCGCCCGGGCCACGACATCAGGCTGACCATCGACAGCAGGCTCCAGCGGGTGGCCCAGTCCCTCCTGGGGGAGCAGGCGGGGGCCGTCGTGGTCATGGACCCCAGGAACTTCGAGATCCTGGCCCTGGCCTCGAGCCCCATGTTCGATCTGACCGACTTCGTGGGGGGCATCTCGGCCGACCGCTGGAGGTCGCTGAACGAGGACCCCTTCACCCCCATGCAGAACAGGGCCGTCAACGGCCAGTACTCGCCGGGCTCCACCTTCAAGATGGCCGTGGCCCTGGCCGCCCTGGCCGACGGGGTCGTCACCCCGGAGACCACGGTCAGCTGCTCCGGGGCCCTGAAGTTCGGGAACCATCTGTTCCACTGCTGGAACCGGGGCGGCCACGGGGCCGTCAGCCTCCACAACTCGCTGAAGTACAGCTGCGACGTCTACTACTACGAGGTGGGCAGGCGTCTGGGCGTGGACCGTCTGGCCGCCAGGGTCAGGGAGTTTTTCGGCCTGGGCCGGACTTTGGGTTTGGAGCTGACCACCGAGAAGGCGGGGCTGGTCCCGGACCAGGCCTGGAAGATGCGCCGCTACAACCGGGCCTGGAACCCGGGGGAGACCCTGCCCGTGGCCATCGGCCAGGGCTACCTTTTGACCACCCCGCTGCAGGTGGCCCAATATACCGCGGTCGTGGCCAACGGGGGCACACTTTACAGACCTCATTTAGTGAAAGAAGTTATTGATTTTGACGGCAGAATAGTGCATAATAGCACGCCGGAGATTATTAATCGCATGTCCCTCAAGCCCGAGCAGATCGAGGTCGTCAGGCGGGGCCTGGAGGCCGTCGTCAACGACCCGGGGGGCACCGGCCGCCGCGGCCAGCTGCCCGACGTCAGGGTGGCCGGCAAGACCGGGACCACCCAGACCGTCAGCCTCGAGCGCTACCAGGGCTTCACCTCCTCCAACCGCCCGTACAGGCTCAGGGACCACGCCTGGTTCACCTCGTACGCCCCGGCGGACAACCCGGAGGTGGTGGTGACGGTCTTGTTGGAGCATAGCGGGGGGGGCGGGGCCAAGGCGGCCCCGGTGGCCTCCAAGATGATGGCGGCCTACTTCGACAAGTCCGTCGACACCAACCTCATGCCGCCCTACCAGGTCCAGCCCGACAAGCCCGGTGGCTGGAAGGGGGAGCTTTGAAAAAGCCTTCGCTATATTTCCGGCACCTGGAGAATTTCAACTGGCCCCTTTTGGGCTGCCTGCTGGTCCTGCTGGCGGCCGGCCTGGTCAACCTGTTCTCCACCTCCGGGGGCTGGCCCCGCGCTTTCAACAGCTTCGGCAAGCAGGCCGCCTTCGCCGCGGCCGGTTTTCTCGTTCTCGTCCTCAGTCTCTTCTTCGATTATAAAATCTTAAAATACGCGGCCTGGCCCGTCTACGGCGTCTCGATCCTCCTGGTCATAGCCGTCAGGTTCTGGGGCGTCTCCGTCAACGGCTCCACCCGCTGGCTGGCCCTGGGCCACGATGCCTTCCGCTTCCAGCCCTCCGAGTTCATGAAGATCGCCCTGGTGGTGGCCCTGGCCGCCCACTTCAGCGGCCGCGACAGCCGCGGGGAGCTGGGCGTCAGGGATCTTCTGTTCCCGCTGGCCGTGGTGGGCCTCCCCTTCGCCATTATTTTGAAGCAGCCCGACATGGGCACGGCCCTGCACCTGCTTTTGTCCTCCGTCCCCGTCTTTCTGATCCGCCGGGTCAGGCTCTGGGTCATCGCCACCCTGCTCACCGCGGGGCTCACCTGCGGCAGCTGGCTCTTCTTTTTCGGCGGCGTCGACTACCTTTTGAAGCACGAGGTCATCAAGACCTACCACGTGGCCAGGTACCAGACGTTTCTGGACCCCGAGAGCGACCCCAACGACAAGGGCTGGCAGATCACCCAGTCCAAGAGCGCCATCGGCAGCGGCCAGCTGTTCGGGCGCGGCTACATGGAGGGCACCCAGCAGAAAAACGGCTTTCTGCCCGCCTCCGAGACCGACTTCGCCTTCTCCGCCTTGGCCGAGGAGTGGGGCTTCGCCGGGGCCGCGGCCACCCTGGCCTTCTATTTCGCCCTGATCTGGTTCTCCCTCAAGGGGGTGGGCCGCTCGGGGGACCTGTTCGGGTCGCTTTTGAGCGTGGGCATCGCCGGGCTGCTCTTTTTCCAGGTCGCCATCAACGTGGGCATGGTCACGGGCCTGCTGCCGGTGGTGGGCATCCCGCTCCCCTTCGTCAGCTACGGCGGGACCTCGACCCTGATGAACATCATGTGCGTGGCCCTGGTTTTAAACGTCTGCATGCGCCGCTTCAAGTTCATGGAGACCCCGGTCAAGCAGAACCCGGCCGTCTGGGAGAGCCCCGCCGCCATCGACCTGGGGGAGGCCTCCGCCGTCGGCGTCAGGCGTCTGACCCCCCACGACCCCAAGGAGCCGGACCACCACCCGGCCCACCGCCTCCCGCACATCAGGCCCTGGCTCAAGCATTTCGGCCCCAAGCCCTGGCAGCTGCCCTCCAACGTCGGCGGCTGACCGGGCGCCCCCGGGACCGCCGGCCGACGCCCGGCCCGCCGGGGTCGCCTCCCCGCGGGCCGGCTTGTCCCCGGGACGCCGGGACGAGGCCCTCGGACCGCAAGTCGGCGTCAGGCTTGGGTTTTTTTAACTCTTGCTTGTCCGGTCCTTTCGGGGTATAATACCCAATTAGGTCTAAAAAGGCCTGAAACTGTTAATCGGGACATAGCTCAGCCTGGTAGAGCACTGCGTTCGGGACGCAGGGGCCGCTGGTTCAAATCCAGTTGTCCCGACCATTTTTTTTAAACGGCGTGGATTGGGTGTGTCGCCTGACGCCGCACCCCGCCAGTTTGGCGGCCGCTTTTTTCGGCCAAAAAGCCCGGTCGCCGCCCTTGCATTGGACATTGACTTCGCTTCAGGTGAAAGCCCCGTTCGGCGCCAGTCGGACGGGGCTTTCTTGTCTCCGGGGGGGCCCCGGGTCTCGCCGGGGGCCGGGCGGCGCGGCGGCGCGGGTTCGGACTCGGGCGGGGGCGGATTTTTGACTTCCGGGGGACGGGTCCAAGTCTCCGAAAAGACGGCCTAAAATTTGCGAGATTCCTGACGGGCGCCCCGGGGAAGGGCCTCCCGGGGAAGGGCGCCCCGCGGGGGGCTCCCGGGGGGGGGCGGGCCGGGCGGGGTCCGCCCCCCCCGGTCCGGGAAAGCCCCGGGGACCCTCCGTCTTGCCCGGCGGGCCCGCCTCCCGCGCCCTATTTTGGCCCGGATATTGCTTATATTCTTCCCGAGGGCCGGGGGCGGCAAAAAAGCCCGCCCGAGCGCGCGCCCGAAAACCTTGACGCCCGCGCCCGCCGGGAGCCCGGAAAGCCCGGTCCGGGCGGGCGGCCCGCCAATTTGGAGATCCATATGAAAGTCGACCAGCAGACCCTCGAGAGCGTGTTCCTCAGGCCCCAGAAGGACCAGGGCCTCTCCGGCAAGGGCGTCGTCCCCGGCCAGGCGGAGAATTTTGCCGCCATGTTGCTCGAAGGCGAGGAAAAAAGCGCCCTCCCGTCCCAGACCGGCTCCCTGTCCGAGAGCTCGGCCGCCTTGTGGGCCGCGTCCCTGCTGGGCAGGATCCAGGCCGGCCAGGCCGCGGGGGACTCGGGCCGGGCCTCCGCCATATCCATGCCCGACCAGGCCGCGGGGGCCTCGGGCCTGGTCTCCGCCCCGACCTTGTCCGACCAGGCCGAGAGCGAGGTCGGAGGCGTCCTGGAGATGCTGGAGAAATACATGTCCGCCCTGGGCGACCCCCAGGTGACCTTGAAAGAGATCGCCCCCATGGTGGGGGATCTCGACCGCGGGGCCCTGCGGCTCGACAAGCTGGCCGCGGGCCTGGGCGAGGGCGACCCCCTGAAGGGCCTGACCAACGAGACCGCCGCCCTGGCCGCCGTCGAGGCGCTGAAGTTCAAGAGGGGCGACTTCGTTTGAAACGCTAAGAAAAGGACGGTTTAAAAACAAAGGGACATGCAGGTCGAGTCAAACAACAATTACAACACCATGGGCAGAATGGGGCCTGTCTATCCCCGCCCGGAATACCGGCCCGGGCCCAGGCCCGGGCAGACCCCGGAGGAGACCGGCGGGCAGGGCGGCCGGGACAAAGTCGACGTCTCGACCAACGCCGGCGGCCGGAGCGGCGAGAAGGCCCGCAAGGTCGTCCCCGTCCAGGCCCCGGCGGCGGCCGAGGGCAGGCTCAACCTGGCCGGCGCCAAAACCCTGACCGAGACGACCGCCGCGGCCATCGCCGGACTGTCCCCCGGCGGCCTCAACCAGGCCCCCCACAACGTCGCCGGCCTGGGTCTGATGGCCCCCCGCTACGTCTGAGGCCGGCCTGATTATCCGGCCCGCGTCCTCGAAACCCGGCCTCCCGCTTTTAACCCCCGGCCTCCCGCCTCTTTAACCCGGTCCCGGATCCGGTTCCGGCTCCAAATCAGCCCAAGCTCCAGTTCCAAATCAGCCCAAGCTTCAGTTCCAGTTCCGGCATAAGTTCCGGCGCCGGGCGTCCCGGCTTGTTTTCAGCCGTCATCCTATTTGTTCCGTCTTCCCGGATCCCGGTTCCGCGCCCCCGGCGGGGGCCGGGTCGGCGGGGGCGGCCGGGGCGGGGTCCCCGAGATTGGGGCGGCGGGCCTCGACCAGCTCCCGGGCCCGGGCGCGCACGGCCAGCAGCTGGGCCTTGGAGAGGCGGACCACCTTGAGGATCTCCAGGTCGTCGGCCTCCAGGAGCTGGCCCATGGTCGGGTAGCGGCTTTTCAGGGCCTTGAGACGTTTGGGGCCCAGGCCCCCGACGTCGGCCAGGGACTCCGTGAGCATCTGCTTGGAGCGCAGGTCGTGGTGGTAGCCGCGGCAGAAGCGGTGGGCCTCGTCGCGGAGCTTGGAGAGCAGCAGAAGACCCGCCGAGCCCGGCTTGAGGTCGACGGGGTTTTTGCGGCCGGGGATGAAGATTCTGTCGGGGCCGCCCTCGGGACGGTCCTTGGCGATGCCGGCCACGGGCGGGGGGTTCAGCTCCAGATCGGCGAAGGCCCTCATGACGGCCGAGAGCTGGCCCAGGCCCCCGTCTATCAGCAGCAGATCCGGCGTCGGCCAGGGGGGCCCCGGCCTGTCGGCGCGAAAGCGTCTGCCCACGGCCTCGCGCATGCCGGCGTAGTCGTCCCCGGGCTTGGCCTCCCTGATCTTAAACTTGCGGTAGTGCGCCTTCTTCCACTCCCCGTCCTCCATGACCACCATGCCCGCCACGTTGGCCTCCCCCTGCAGGTGGGCCAAATCGAAGCATTCGAGGCGCCTGGGAATCGACTTCAGGCTCAGGCGGGCCATGATTTCGGCCAGGGCGCCCCTTGTCCTGGTCAGGTGCTCCATGCGCTCCTCCATGGTCGCCTGGGCGTTCTCGGCGGCCATCTGCAGCAGCTTGAGCCTCCTGCCCTCCCTGGGGGCGTGGATCTTGACCGGGGAGCCCCTGAGCCCGGTCAGAAACTCCCTGAGGAAGGCCAGCCGGCCGGCGGAGGGGGCCCGCGGCAGGCAGATCTCCTCGGGGATGAGGTCCCCCTCCCGATAAAACTGCTCCATCAGGCTGGCCAGCGTCTCCGGGACGTCGTCCCCGGCCCCCTCGGCGACGAGCGGCCGGCAGCCCGAGACCACGCCCGAGCGCAGGGGGATGACCGCGGCCTGGGTGAGGCCGTCCTTGGAGGCCAGGCCCCAGACGTCCATGTCGACGTTGTCGCCCAGGCTGACCACCTGGTTCTCCAGGGTGGCCCTGACGTCGGCCAGACGGTCCCTCAAGGCCGCCGCCTTCTCGAAGTCGTAGGCCCGGGCGGCGTCCCTCATCTGGTTTTCCAGGGAGCCGACGAAGGCCCCCCGCTCGCTCTGAAAGAACCGCCGCACCTGGTCGGTCAGCTCCTTGTATTCCTCCTTGGTGTACTCCGGCCGGCAGGGGCCGCAGCACATGCCGATCTGGAAGTTCAGGCACGGCCGGCTGGTCTTCCTGACGTCGGGCCGGGCGCACTTGCGCAGCGGGAAGAGCTTGTTGACCAGCTTCAGCGTCCCCCTGAGCGAGGCGGCCGAGGGAAAGGGACCGAAGATGATGCTCCCGTCCCGCAGAGGCCTGCGGACCACCTCGAGCCTCGGGAAGGGGTCGGTCAGACTCAGCCTTAAGGACGGGTAGGTCTTGTCGTCCCGCAGGATGACGTTGAAGCGGGGGCGGTGCTTCTTGATGAGGGTGTTCTCCAGGAGCAGGGCCTCTTTCTCCGTCCCGGTGACCACGAAGTCGAAAGAGAGGACCTTGGCCACCATCAGGCCTATGCGGGCGGAGAGGCGCTTGGAGAAAAAATAGCTGGAGACCCTTTTGGGCAGCGCCTTGGCCTTGCCCACGTAGATTATCTCGCCCAGGGCGTCCTTCATCAGGTAGACCCCCGGCTGCATGGGGAGGGCCATGGCCTGCCGCAACAACGACTTTAAGGCCTGCTCGCTGCCCGGCTCGAAACTGAGGATGGGCTCGAGCTTTTTGTTCCGGCCGGCCGCGTCGTCGGAAGAACTCGCCGGTCTCGAATCGTCGCCGCCCTCGCCCGCGTCGTCATTTTCCTTGCCGCCGTCGCTGTCGTCGTCATGGTCGTCATATTCGTCATATTCGTCATATTCGTCGTCGTCGATGCAAATCTCGTCGTCGTCGTCGTCATCATCATCGTCATCAGCGACAACGGCGTCGTTGTCGACGGCGGAGGCAGTCGCGTCGCCGGCGGCGACAACGGCGTCGCCGTCGACCGCGCCATTATTCAAAGAGGCAAGATTAGCGGGGCTGATGGAAATATCTGAAGATTTGTCAGGATTTAAAGAAGTGTTCGCCAAATTTAAACCGTCGGATTGGACGGCCGGAGACGGGGCGCCGGAGGGGGCAGGGGCGTCGGAAGTGGCGGCGGTTTCGGAGGCGGCGGTGTTGGCGGTTTCAGAGGCGGCGGTGTTGGGAAGGGAGCCCCCCTCGTCCGCCGGCCGGCTGCCTTGAGGCGTCCGGCCGGCGGCGGTGTCGGTCCGCTCCCCGGGCGGGGGCGGCTGCTGGGCGAGTGGGTCCGTCATGGTTGCTGACCGCCGAAAAGACGCGGACGGCGGCGGGCGCGGCCCGGGCCGTTACTTTTCCAGGTATCTGGCCATTATGTCGGGCCAGAAGCCCAGGCCTTTGAGAATGTGTTCGACCATCTCCCTGGCGGCGCCATGGCCGCCCGCGGACCGGCTGACGAAGTGGGCGACGTCCAGGACTTCGGGGACGGCGTCGGCGGGGCACATGGCCAGGCCGCAGCGGACGAGGATGGGCAGGTCGACGATGTCGTCCCCGGCGAAGGCCGTCTCCTCGGGCCTGAGGCCGGAGGAGGCCAGGATCTCCTTGTAGAGAACCAGCTTGTCCTGGACCTTCTGGTGGACCTCGGTGATGCCGATCTCCCTGGCCCGCAGCTCCACGACGTTGCTGCGCCTGCCGGTGACGATGGCCACGCGCAGGCCGGAGCGGACGAGCATCTTGACGCCGTGCCCGTCCCGGCTGTTGAATCGCTTGCTCTCCGAACCCTGGTCGTTGATGATGATGCCCCCGTCCGTCATGACTCCGTCGATGTCGAAGCCGATCCACTTGAGGTCGGGAAACTTGGTCAGCGCTCTGGTCATGCTCTCCCCCGCCCCCGTCGAAACCGGGGGCCGTCAGATTGGTCGGAAAAACCGCGGGAAACATGCCGGGCGATCAGCCCGCCAATTTGTCGGTTTTCATGAACATTTAAACATTTAAACATTTAAACAACAGGTCGTTTCGAACATTTGAGCCGGCGTCAGTCGGCGGCCAGCCTGCCGGCGAGCTCGTGGACGGCCTTGAGGTCGCTCAAGAGCTTTTCCATCCCGGCCAAAGGCCACTGGTTGGCGGCGTCGCAGAGGGCCCGCTCCGGGTCCGGGTGGGTCTCGACAAACACCCCGTCGACTCCGACCGCGACGGCCGCCCTGGCCAGGTGGGGGACGAACCGGCGGTCGCCCAGACTGCGGCCGGCCCCCGCCGAGGGGAGCTGGACGCTGTGGGTGGCGTCGAAGACCACCGGCCAGCCGGTCTGCCGCATGATCGCGAGCGACCGCATGTCCACCACCAGGTTGTGGTAGCCGAAGGTGGTGCCGCGCTCGCAGAGGCACAGGCCGCGGAAGTTGGGCCGCCCGGTCATTTTGCCGGCGACCAGGGCCATGTCCTCCGGGGCCATGAACTGGCCTTTTTTGACGTTGACGGGCAGGCCGCTCTCGGCCGCGGCGATTAAAAGATCCGTCTGCCTGGCCAGAAAGGCGGGGATCTGCAGGGCGCTCAGGACCTTCGAGGCCCCCTCGACCTGCCAGCATTCGTGGACGTCGCTGATGACCGGGACCCGGAACTCGTCTTTGATCCTGGCCAGGACGTCCAGGCCGTTCTCGAAGCCGGGGCCGCGGCCCGACCCGGCGCCGGAGCGGTTGGCCTTGTCGAAGCTGGACTTGAAGACGAGCCCCAAACCGAGCCTCGCCGTTATTTCCTTGAGCGTCCCCGCCGTCCGGCGCATGGTCTCCATGGACTCGACCACGCAGGGCCCGGCGATGACGGCCAGCCCGCCCCGGCCGCCTATGGCGACGTCGTCTATGGTGACTGTCGGGCTCATGACCGCGTCTCTCCTCGAGCTTTTTCCTAGGGCGGCCGCGTCCCGCCGTCCCCCGGCCGTTTTTCCTCTTGTCGAAAGAGGGGGGAGGGGGGGGAAAGGTGAAATTATAATTAAAAATTAAAAAGGCGAAAAAAGACCGGCCGAACACTTTCGGCCGACGTCAATTATACTACATTCCGATCCGTCCGAGGAAACCGGGGCGCCCGGGCGGCCCGTCGGCGGGGACCCGGGGGGCGTGGCCTCGGCGGCGGGGCCGGCGGCCGGCCGGCTTTTCCCGGCGGGGCCCCCCGGGGGGCCGGGGCCTCGGCGGCGGGGCGTCGGACGGGGGCGGCGGGCGCCGGGGGGGGCGCGGTCAGTAGGAGTCGCTGTGCCAGCTGGGCATGACGATCTCCTCGGCCTGGCGCAGGAAGTACTCGTCGGTCATGCCGGCTATGAGGTCCCTGGCCTTCTCGGCGGGGGAGGTGCCGGAGAGGTAGCGGTCGTCGAGGCCTTTGACGAACTCGCGGCTGGCCTTGAGGGAGGGGCCGGCGGCGAAGTCCTCGGCGTAGGTCTCGAACAGGATCTTGTAGAGGCGCCGGATTTTCGGGGCGTCCTCCTTGATGCGCTTGTTGAAATAGATGCGCTCCCGGTTGAAGTCCTTGAACTCCTGGAGCGCCCCGGCTATCCCGGGGGAGAAGGCGACAAGCGGCGGGCCGGCCAGGGCCTGGCGGATCAGGTCGTCCACCAGCCGGTAGACGATGGTCCCGTTGGTGGAGCCCAAAACCCTTCTGACGCCCGCCGGGAGGTCGTCTCTGGCCACCAGTTTTAAGATGATGGCGTCCTCGAAGTCCCGGCCGATGTAGCTGACCGTGTCGCAGAGCCTGACCAGGCAGCCCTCCCTGGTCATGGGGCGGACCATGGCCCCGGGGTCGGAGGACCTCAAAACCCGTCTGCGGTCGAGCTCGGCGAAGTCCGCCCCGCCGGGGTCCGGGGAGAGGTTGGCGAAGTCCGACTCCCCGTCGTGGCAGAGGATGGCGTCCAGCACCCCCAGGGTCAGGTTGAGTCCCCGGCCGTTTCTCTCCAGCCTCTCCAGAAACCGCAGGCTCATGACGGCGTGGGAAAACTTCCCCAGCCCGGCCGCCTCGGTCAGCTCGGAAAGGTATTTCTCCCCGTCGTGTCCGAAGGGCGGGTGCCCCAGGTCGTGGCCCAGGGCCGCCGCCTCGATCAGGTCGAGGTCGAGGCCCAGCTTTTGTCCGACGGTCCTGGCGATGCGGGAGAGGAGCTGGACGTGGATGACCCGGTGGGTGATGTGGTCGTTGCGGAGCAGATAGAAGACCTGGGTCTTGTCGATGTAGCGGGTGTAGGCCCTGGAGTGCAGGATGCGGTCGACGTCGATGGCGTGGGCCGGTCTGAGGTCGTTTTGCTGGCGCCCGCCCAGGGGCTCCCGGCGCCGTCGAAAAGCCTCCGGGGAGACCGTCGGGGAAACTGTCGCGGCCGCCCCGCCGGCCCCCGGGACGCCCGCCGCCCCCGCCGCCCCCGATCTGCCGGGGGCGGGCGGGGCGGCGGCCATGGCGTCCGGGGGGACGGTCATCCGACCAGGTTCTTGTAGATGGCCCGGCAGGCCTCGGCCGCCTCGGGGGAGCGTTCGAAGACGGAGACGCCCTCGCGGTCCGACTCGACGATGGAGTCGGCGTAGGGGATGTGGCCCAGGACCTCCAGGCCGTCGACGTGCCGGGCGATGAAGTCGCGGTCGCCCTGGTTGCGGACCTTGTTGCCGACCACGGCCACGCGCCTGATGCGCAGGTCGGCGCTGAGCTTCTTGACGACCCGGGCCGTCTCCAGGGACCTCTGCCCCGGCTCGCAGACGACGATCAGGCAGTCGACGCCGGTGCTGGTGGCCCGGCCCAGATGCTCGAGGCCCGCCTCCATGTCCAGGATGACCGCCTCGTCGCGGGAGAGGACCAGGTTCATGACCAGGCTTTTCAACAGGACGCTCTCCGGGCAGATGCAGCCGCCCCCGCCCTTCTTGACCCCGCCCAGGGTCATGAACTTGAGGCCGTTGACGGTCTTGGCCATGGTGTCCGGCAGGTCGTCCACCTTGGGGTTGATGGCGAAGAAGGTCCCGTAGGTCCCGGGGTCGCTCCCGGTCCTCTCGGCCACCAGGTCCTTCATTTCCGATATCGGGACTATGCCCCTGACGTCCTTGAAGCCCAGGGCCCCGGCCAGGTTGGCGTCCGGGTCGGCGTCGATGGCCAGGACCTTGCTGCCGTTCTCTTTAAAAAGATAGGCGAGGCAGGCCGACAAAGTTGTCTTGCCCACGCCGCCTTTTCCGGATATGGCTATTTTCATGATGGCGTTCCCTTCCTCCGTCCGGCCCCGGCTCGTCCGGGAGGACGGCCGCCCGCCCGGAGCTCGCCCCCGGCCGGGCTTCCTTGGCCTTGAGGTTCCCGGGGGAAAAATTCCCCTCCGGGGCCAGGTATTTGAAAGATAAGACCCCGGGCCCCGACAGTCAAGGGGCCGGCCGGGACGCCCCCGCCGGGCCCGCCCCGGGACGCCCGCCCGGGCCGCCCGGAGTGGCCGCCGGGAGCCGGGCCGCCGCCCGCCCGGATGATTTCACAGCCTTTTGGCCGGCTGCCGGAATGCTTTCACGTCCCGGAGGAGCCGTCCCGCCAGACATTGCGCGCGCCGGCCGGCCCCGGGAAGCCGAAACGAGACCGGACGGGGACTCGCGGCCCTCAGCCGATCTTCCTGGCCGCCGACATCAGGCGGTAGACCACGGCCGAGCCCACCCAGGCCGCGTCCTCGATGGACAGGGCGGCGGCTATGGACTTGTCGAAGAGGACCTGGCCGTCGGCGGGGAACTCCTCGTCGCCGAGATGGATGAGCGCGACCACCTCCAGGTTGGGGGCCGCCCGGAAGGAGGCGGCCTCGTCGCCCAGGCCGGGGAGAATTTTGCCGCCCATGGCCCGCGCGGCCTTGGTCAAAAGGCCCGGTTTCTGGCCGAAGGCGTCGATCAAAGGCAGCTCGGCCCTTTTTCTGAAGGCCGCCGCGTAGAACTCGCCCCCGGGGATCTGCCGGTAGGCCACCAGCTCCCCGACCGGGCCCGCGCCCCTGGCCAGCTGGAGGTAGTGGAGGACCATGACCGCGTCGGTCAGGGCGAACTCCTCCCCCGGCTTCTGGTCGGCCCAGGCCACCCGGTAGGAGGGCGTCGAGACGACCACCTCCCTGTTCATGAACGCGAAGCGCAGGTCGTCGCCGACCAGGGAGGCCCCGGCCAGGGACGCCACCTCGGAGGCCCGTCTGCCGCCCAAGTCCTTGGCCGCCAGGGCCATGGCGTTTTTATAGTCGTCGATCCGCACGATGTCTCCCCCGAGATGATTATGTCGGCGCCAGTCCGCCCCGTCCGTCGTCCGGGCGGACCGTCGACCGGACGGGCCGTCGTCCGGCCCCCCCGCCGTTCGGCTTGCCCGGCGGCAAGCCCCCCCGTCCCGGCCCCCGCCGGGGGCGGGCCCCGCCTGGAAAACCGACGCTGGGCGCTAGAGTGCCCCCATGTTACCACAGGCCCCCGGGCCGGCCAAGAAGCCGGCCGGGAAGCCGG
The DNA here is from genome assembly GCA_031264015.1 of Deltaproteobacteria bacterium. GTDB lineage: Bacteria > Desulfobacterota > Desulfarculia > Adiutricales > Adiutricaceae > JAIRNQ01. The sequence goes on from JAISET010000231.1 coordinate 13,782, forward strand.
GAAAAAGGGCCGCCAGCGCTTGTTTTCCGCCCGTTTGTCTTCCCCGCCGGGGGCTGATATACTTTTGCCGGTCCCAAACTCCTGGGTCGCTGCCCCAAGGCGCGCCGGGGGGCGTCCCCCCGGGCGGGGCCGGCCCGCTCGCCGGGCGGGCGGCCGCGGGCCGGCGGCCCGAAGCTCAACCGAGGTGACAAGTCATGGTTCGTGGTCCTCGCGGCCGCCGGGCGGGCTCCCGTCCGCCCGCCTTAGTTTTCGGCCGGGGCGCCGCAGTCGGGCTCCCCGCGCTTTTGGCGGCCCTGCTGCTGGTCCTGGCCCTGGTTTTCCCGGCCCCGGCCCCGGCGCGGGCGCCCAAGAATTTCGTCTGGTCCGTCTCCGACGCCTCCGGGGTCAAATTGTACGTGCTGGGCTCGGTGCACCTGGCCAGGGAGGATCTCTACCCCCTGAACCCGGCCATCGAGGAGGCCTTCGCGGGCTCCCGGAGGCTGGTGGTCGAGGTCAACATGCGGGAGGCCGACGAGGTCTCCCTGGCCATGTCCATGATGTCCAGGGGCACCTACCAGGCCGGCGGCGAGACGCTGTTCGACCATCTCGACGCCGCCGCCGCCGGCCTTTTGAGGGCGGCCCTGGCCAAAAGCAGGCTCCCCGAGGCCCTGGTCGCCGGGATGCGCCCCTGGCTGGCGGCCCTGACCCTGGAGGTGGAGATCCTGACCTCCATGGGCTACGTGGGCGACCAGGGCCTGGACTCCTACTTCGTCGGCAAGGCCGCGGGGGCCGGGATGCCCATCGGCGAGTTGGAGACGGCCGAGGAGCAGATGGCGGTCTTCTCGGAGTTTGGCCCCGACGACGGGGTCGGGCTTCTGACGGCCACTTTGATGGAGATCGACAGCCTGGAGTCCGACATGGCCAAGATTTTCGAGGCTTGGAAGACCGGGGACGCCGGGGCCTTCGAGGAGATCTATTTCCAGGTCTACCGCGAGCATCCGGAGCTCTCCGACGTCCTGGACCGGCTGATCATCCGCCGCAACAACACCATGACCAGCCGCCTGGCCCCCTACCTCCAGGGGGACGGGCCCGTCTTCGTGGTGGTCGGCGCCAGCCACCTGGTGGGGCCGCGGGGCATCCTGGCCCAGCTGCGCGCCCTGGGCCTGACCGTGGAGCAGCTTTAGCGGCCGGGTCTTTTTGGCGGCCGGCCGGGGACGGGACGGGACGGGTCGGGTCCGGGCCGGGCCGGGCGAAAATTTTTTCAAGTCAGCCCGCTGATCAAAAGGCGCCTTATGCGTGAGCTCAGACAACTTTTCCGACCGGCCCCCGGCCCCCGGGCCGCGGGCCCGCTTTTACGAGCGGTGATTTTATTCTGCCTGCTGTCGGCCGGGCTTGTTCTTCCGGCCGCGCGGCCCGCCCCGGCCGCCGGCGGTTCCCGGGCCGTGGAGGAGGCGCTGGCGGGGCTCGCCGAGCGCTACCAGGGCATGGGGAGCTTCAGCGCGGACTACGTGCGCACCACTTTCTCGCCGGCCTCGGACGGCGTCTTCAAGGCCCAGGCCACCCAGACGGCCGAGGGGGTGCTGGAGTACCTGGCCGCGACCAGCCTGCGGCTCGATCAAAAAAAGCCCGCGGTCGAGGTCATGAGCACGGACGGGACGACGGCCTGGTGGTACCTGAAAAAACAGAACCAGGTCCATGTCTACCGGGATCTCGACCTCACCGGCGGCCTGTCGCCCCTGCTCTCTTTTTTGTCGGGCCTGGACGCCCTGCGGGAGAAATACCTGATCGGCTCCCCCGAGGCCGCCGACGTCAGGGAGGGGACGACGGGCCTGGTCTTGCGGGACAAGAGCGACCCCGGGGGGGGCGACTACGTGGTCGTCTACTGCGGGGGGGGCCACGAGCTCTCGGGCTTCCGGCTGGTCAGCATGACCGGCGAGAAGACGGACTTTTTTCTAAAAAACCAGCGGGTGAACCCCGGCTTCCCCGGGGAGCGCTTTGTCTTCACGCCGCCCGGCGGGACGGCGGTCATAGAGGAGACGGAGGGATGACCATGCCGGGCTGCAGCCCCCCGGTCGTGCCGGAGGAAATCAGGACCAGGATCGAGACGCTGGTCAGGGAGCGCGGGGCCGTCGTTCTGGCCCATTATTACTGCAGGCCGGAGATCCACGAGGTGGCCCACTTCGTCGGGGACTCCCTGGGGCTCTCCCAGGAGGCCGCCAAGACTTCGGCCCGGGTCATTATTTTCTGCGGGGTGCACTTCATGGCCGAGACGGCGTCTTTGTTGTGCCCCGGGAAGACGGTGGTCCTGGCCAACGCCGAGGCCGGCTGCCCCATGGCCGACATGGTGGAGCCGGAGGCTCTGGCGGCCAGGAAAAAGGAGCTGCCCGGGGTGCCGGTTCTGACCTACGTCAACTCTCCGGCGGCCGTCAAGGCCCTGAGCGACATCTGCTGCACCTCGGCCAACGTGGTGGCGGTGCTGCGGTCTCTGGGCTCCCGAAAGATCCTCATGACCCCCGACAGGAACCTGGCCGGCTACGCCCAGAAGCTGACCCCCGAGAAGGAGGTCCTGACCTGGCCGGGCTTCTGCCCCACCCACCATAGGCTCAACCTGGCCGAGATCCTGGAATTAAAGGAGCGAAACCCCGACGCCCTGGTCCTGGCCCACCCCGAGTGCCAGGCCAAGATTTTGCGGGAGGTCGACTTCATCGGCTCCACCAGCGGGATCATCAAACACGCGGCCCGGAGCGACCGGCGGAAGTTCGTCGTTCTGACCGAGGAGGGGGTCCTGCACCCCATGCGCAAAAACAACCCCGGGAAGATCTTCCTGACCCCGAAGACTCCGATGATCTGCCCCAACATGAAAAAGAACACCCTGCAAAACATCGTCGACGCCCTGGAGACCCTGAGCCCCGTCGTCAAGGTCCCCGAGGAAATCAGGGGCCCGGCTCTTCGGGCCGTCGAGCTGATGATGGCCGTGCCCAGGGACTGACGGCGGCGGCGGCGAGGGCGGCGGCTTCAATGGTGCGAGGGACGTCCGAAAGAGCTATAAATTAGCCTGTCGGCCGGTCTGCCGGTCTGTCGGTCTGTCGGTTGGTCGGTTGGTCGGTTGGTCGGTTGGTCGGTTGGTCGGTTGGTCGGTCGGTCGGTTGGTCGGTTGGTCGGTCGGTCGGTCGGCAATAAAAAAATATGACGCCGGGAAGGGCCCTGCGAGGCTTCTCCCGGCGTTTTTTTTAATGAGGGGGGCGCGGGCGTACGCGGGGCCGGGGGGGCCAGCGGTCCCGCGGGGCTTTTTGCGGGGGGGGGCGGGGGGCGGACGG